>NZ_JBMIQH010000002.1:0-461677 GCF_056155635.1 Paraburkholderia sp. BR10141
AACACTTTAGTACGCGGTCGGGATCATTCAATGAATTTTTAACTCAGGACACTAGCATCCAGTGAAGGGCGGGTCATCTCGAAAGGAGATATCGCAATGCGAAGAACAGCAGTGTCAATTGAATGTCAAGCGTGCTGCGCCTACGGCGACGAGATGCTCGTCGGGACTTCCGTCGTCTCTTCGATGGGACTAGAAATCGACCAACGCTACTGGCCGAATTGCATCCATCGTGAGCAACAGCATTCCACCCGGCACCAGTGGGCTTTCGAGCTGTCTTTCAACGCTGGACTTTACGAGTTGCAGGACGAAGATTTCCAGTCGGCGGTTTCTTACTTCTCTCTAAGCTTGCAGCATTCTTACGAATTTTATCTTCGTGCCGCGGCGTATCAAGATGGAATCAATAAGGAGCGTTTCGATACGGCGTGGAGAATTCTATCTGATCGTCCAGACCTACAGTTCGAAGCCTATGTAATTTATTACCGTGCGGCGTTCGGGTTCGCCCCGGACCAATTGTCTGACGTCCATAGGGTGATGCGCCAGACAATCGCGGAAGACACCGTGGTCTTGACACGTGCGGAGGTTGTTTCATTGGCCCAGTTGGTTCTGAATGCGCTTCAACTGGCTACGGCAGACGCGAGGCATGCATTTCCCGAAGGGTTTCAGCGCGTCAAGGATGAACATACCACTGAAGCAATACCCAGGGTCTAGCTGCATCTTTCCTGTGCGAACGAGGATGTACCGGACGCGCGCCTGATGTCGGAAGACCGGCACATCGGGACCACCGGCTATAGCCGACAGTTTCTGTCGATCTCTGTTCGTCGTCGATTGTTGCCGTTCGGACAACATGATGGATGCATTCTCGATGCTACCGGTGCTCGCCTCTCTGCCTACAATCTTTCACACGGCTCGAAACGCGAGCAAAACGAAGCGCGCGGAACTCGCCGCCGTGCTCGTGTACCGCGCCGGTGCGGAGTGCCCCACTTAATGAACAGGAGTATTGAAGATGAGCGAAACAACTCGCAATTTGCAACCGGTTATCTCCAAGCTCGGCAAGGAAGGTTCAGGCGAGCTCGTGCCTTCCCGCTACGCCGTGCGCGTGGGTGACGTCGACGTCGTGCTGATCAGCGATGGCATTCTGCCGCTTCCGACCTCAACCATGTCCACCAACGTGAGCGAAGCGGACCGCAACGAATGGTTCGACGGTCGCTTCCTGCAACGCGACATGTTCGACTGGGCGCTTAATATTGCGCTCGTGCGCAGCGGCGAACGCCTGATCCTGATCGACTCGGGTGTGGGCGACGGTTTCGAATACTTCACGCGTGCAGGTCGGTCGGTGATGCGCCTGGAATCGGCTGGCATCGACCTGGCTGCGATCACCGATATCGTGATTACGCATATGCACATGGATCACGTCGGCGGACTGAACGTTGATGGCGTTAAGTCCAAGCTGCGCCCGGACGTGCGCATTCACGTATCTGCGGCCGAAGTGGAATTCTGGAAAAATCCGGACTTCAGCAAGACGGTGATGCCGGAAGCCGTTCCTCCCGCGCTCCGCAAAGCGGCTGCGAAGTTCACGGAACTCTACAGCGAAAACATCATGCAGTTCGATCAGACCGTCGAAGTCGCAACGGGCGTGTCGGCGCGCGTAACGGGTGGGCACACGCCGGGGCATTGCGTCGTAGACGTCGCATCGAACGGCGAGAAGCTGACGTTCGCAGGTGACGCGATTTTCGAAGTCGGCTTCGAGAATCCCGAATGGCAAAATGGCTTTGAGCACGAACCTGAAGTAGCTATGGACGTGCGCATCGCGTTGCTCAACGAAGCGGCTGAGACCGGCGCTCTGCTGGCAGCAGCACATATCGCGTTCCCGTCCATCGGTCACATTGCAAAAAACGGCGACGGCTTTCGCTTTGTGCCGGTGCTGTGGGACTACTGATCATCGACTAACAACCGATGGCAATTCTCAGAAGAGAATAAAAATAAGGCAATCTCTTCGCAATCCTGCTCGTACCTAGATTCTGGCTCTGAGTTGACGACTCTATTTCCGGTTCAAGTGAAATAAAGTCGTCAATTAGCATATGCAGGAACGAATGTGTCAACTCACCTTCGCTTCCGATTCCCATAAAATCCTGGTCTAAGGTGCGATTCTGTGTACGTGACGCAGCTGAACAGCTCCGCCATGAGCACGGCAGCCTCGCTTGGCATCAGGTTCCGTGGCGGCTGGTATCTCGCACGCCCTTCGACAAGATCTCCGTTGACGACAGCGCATCGGATCTGATCGACCAGCCAGCAGCGCATTTGTCGAAGTTTGCGCATGCGCCGATTCCGCGCCTGATTGACCACGAACGCGGCTGGCGCGGGCGACATCGCTGTGTCGCGGCGATGTCACTCGCGGCAGTTGATCGTCGCCCAAGATGATGAATGCCGTGCACGCGGGCTCTCGCCTTTTCCAACTTTGCATTTCAGAAGCACCGACGCAGCTTGCCAACGCGGGAAATCAGGGCGCTTTAAGCGGCCTTTTCAGTTTCCGCTCTCGCGCATGCTCCCTTGATGGCCAACCCGAAGAGTACGCGTTAGGCCTACTCAGTTCAATTAGCCAATGGCTAACATCGAGTTAGCCATTTGGTGTATTCCAATGGTTTAGGGGCGCACGCATACTGGCCACGGCCGGACGACCACGTGCGCAAGCAAGTATCCGGTGAGAATTAGCGCTAATGCGTATTTTATGAAATTCGCTTCGCCAGCAAGTTTTGCCGTAGTTCGCTACGCGGGGACTCCTGTGATTGATGATTCTGGTTCGACGTTGATTGCCAGCGTACCGACGCAGTTCTTTAGGTCGGCGGCGAACAAGTCAACGCCAAATCCTGGACGACGTCCACACTATTTGCTACGCCAACCGCACGATGAGGAAGGCGGGCCGTCCTGGGAAGGTTTCGACTCGCTTCGTCTGTGCATCAACAACTGGAACTTCGACTTCGAAGGCCCGCTATTTGCTATCCCGGACGAGGTCAGGGGCGCATATCTTCGCGACCTGACATTGTCCGTTACGTGTGACGATCTGGGCAACTACCCGATCAGAACAACGAGTTATTTGTACAGCAAGGAAAGCGCATTCATTGGGGTCATCGATTTACGTTACTTCGGCGAAAACATGCGGCGCACCCATCGCTTCAATCTCGCGGCGCATCGGCTCCCGGTTTCAACGCGTATGTCTGTTCGATTTTCGGTGGACGGCGGTGGTGCGCCGACCATCCCTACCCCTCCCTCCATCACGAGTGTAGCGGTCGCTCTCACGATAAGCGGCTCTTTCCAACACGACCAAGCAAGGACCATATGGGATACCAACAAGCGCTGAGTGGTCTCGCGGCGGCGTCCGACGACCTGGGTGTCATCGGGAACAATATTGCCAACGCCAACACCGTCGGCTTCAAGCAATCGACTGCGCAATTCGCGGATATGTATGCCAATGCGTTTGCGACATCCGTCAACAATCAGGTCGGCATTGGAACGCAGCTTTCCGAGGTTCAGCAGAACTTCAGCAATGGCAATATCACCTCGACCGGATTGCCATTGGACGTAGCAATCAACGGCAACGGCTTCTTCCTGCTTTCGAACAACGGCGCGACGACGTATTCTAGAAATGGAGTATTTCATCTGGACCCGAGTGGCGCGATTGAAAATGCCCAAGGTCAGAAGTTAATGGGTTATGGAGTCGATGCCAACGGGAACATCGTCAGGGGGGCTATCGGCCCCATCGTCATCTCTAACGCGGACCTCCCGCCCACTGCAACTACGACCATTCAGGCGTCGTATAATCTGAACTCCGGAGACAGCAACGTCGCGAACGCTACGTTCAGTCCGAGCGATCCGTCCAGTTACACGACCAGCCAGCAGGTCAACCCCTACGACTCGCTTGGCGACGACCAGCAGCCGGTCACTTTTTATTTCGCGAAGACAGCAACGGGTTCGTGGAATGTCTACGGCACCTACGGTGCAACTGGTACCCCGGTTGGGCCAGGCGCGAATGGCCTCCTGGGAACGGTCACGTTCAATAGTTCCGGGCAGATTACCTCGCCGAGTCCCGCAACATTTGCAATCAGCATCCCCAACGCTGCGGACAATGGCGCGACGACTCAGAATCTCACGCTCGATTTGACCGGAACGACACAGTACGGCGCCAAGGACGGCGTCACCAATCTCGCCCTAGACGGCAACCCCGCCTGTCAGCTCACCGGATTCACGGTCGGGTCGGACGGCGTGTTGACTGGCACCTATTCGAGCGATAGGTATACGAGTACCCAGACACGCAATCTTGGACAGATCGTACTCGCAACGTTCAACAACCCAAACGGCCTCGTCGACCTTGGCGGAAACGCCTACGCGCAAACCAATGAATCGGGTGCGGCTCAGATTTCGACGCCTGGTTCGACGACGCACGGCACACTTCAAGGCGGTGCGGTGGAGGAATCGAACGTCGAACTCACGAACCAGCTCGTCGATCTCATCACCGCGCAACGCAATTACCAGGCGAACGCACAGACCATTAAGACGCAGCAAAACGTGGATCAGGCACTCTTCAATCTCTGATTGAGCAATACGCGGCGAGAAATCGCAAGTCCTTACGCCTGACGTCTTCGCCGAATGTGAAGCGAGCCTGGCAGCAGGAATTGCGATTCCGCGCCCGTGGCAGTGCTCTGAGGCCGGCCGTCTAACGCGCCTGTAACGCAGGTTAAAGCAAACTGCTTCCTTGCCGTTGGGGGTAATCGCCGAACAGTGATCGCTCCCCCGCCCCTGAACGCATGTGAGCCCAAACGCACTAGACTCGATATGTGCCTGCCATTCCGGATTGAGTGGGTCGTTAGGATGCATGCGCCTCGCCACCATCCGGTGCGAAGGGTTACGGAGTTTCCGACTGCGTGCGCGTTAACCAGCGAAATCGTGCCCGCGAGTTCATGCACACGCACAATCGAACAGGCCGGCTACGCGGCGCGCCAACTTGCCCCTTCTATCACCTTGAACAGCGAGCCGCTCCAGCTGCAGTCCATGTTGCCAGCACACGACGCGTTTTCCATCAAGGTATGGAATCGTCTCGTTTCGCATCGCGCGCAGCTGAGAACGCGCCATGTTCTGCCGTAGTCAGTAATCGCGATCGTTGCTGCGCTTATTGAAGGCGAGCCCGGTTCGTCGCAGATGTTCGAAACGGTCTGCGAGTGCTTTTTTCAAATCGCTATGCGGTGCAACCCAGACCAGCCCGTGTACATAGTGGCGCCATGCGCCAACGGCTGAAGCTCGTTTGCCCCGACGCACACATGTTGCTCATATCGCCAACTGGTGCGATGCGGGCAACACTATGAGCCCGTTCGCATGTCTACCACCACATGCTACTCCCTCCTACGATGACGCGTTGCGGCGAACTGCACTAACGGCATCCGCAAGGCTCGGGGCTTATCCGACACCGCAAAGCGCAACTCATGGTGCGACGTATCAACGGCGTTCAGCAATCGCCGAAGCTGGTCCGAAATTTCCTCGCAGTCTGCAAGTCGCGAAGTAGGCGGGTACACAACATGTGCCAATGACCACGTTGTGTCCACAGCCGCCCTACTCGACAGCTATCTTGTCCGCGACACACGGCTGATTATGCGTTGAAGGGTCCGCTCCACGCTTTGGAGCCCCCGCCGTTAGTCTTAGTGTCCGACTGCAGTGCGTGGTAAGCCCGCGAACACCTTGCGGCGGACCCAAAGGTTCAGAGACGACACGATGCTCCATGGGGCCGTGGTCCGTAACGGCGGCTTCCAGCTCCCCTCGGCATACGTAACAGGGTAGTTTCGAATGACAAAGAAAATGACCGGTACGGCCGCACACCCTCGAACCTACCTGGGACTCGAGGCTCGAGGGTCCGCGTCGCTACGGCGACCCGGGATCTCGCGGAATTTCTCCGGTGTTATCGGTTTCATCAATGTCGCACTCAGCGGCAGCCTCACCGAGGCGTCACGTCGCCTTGGTGTGTCGTCGCCCTCGCTAAGCAAGAGCATTGCTCGGCTTGAGTCCCAGCTGAATGTGCGACTTTTGGAGCGCTCCAATCGAAAAATAGCGCTGACCGCCGAAGGCACAATATTCTTTGAAGAGTGTTTTCCGGCTGTGAATCACATCATTCGTGTTGCGGGAGATTTAACTGAAACTACTGCTATACCTGCCGGACACCTTCGTGTCGCCTGCTCACCAAGTTTCGGCCGGCTGTATGTCATTGGCATGCTGCCGTCGTTCTGCGCAACGTTTCCGGGCATTCAGATTGACCTCGATCTCAATGATCTCAGTCTCGATCCGGGGCGAAACGGTATTGACGTTGGGATCCGATACGGCGAGGTGAGCAAGGGAGATTTCGTTGCGCGGCGCCTCTGCGACTCTGGATTGGTGGTATGCGCGTCACCGTCATATCTCATCGAACACGGAACCCCGCTAACGATAGATGATCTTCGCCAGCACAGGCTCATCCTGCATCGGCGCGCGGATTCTGGTCGGCCGGTTGAGTGGTTGTTTTACCAGAACGGCGAGGCGGTCAAGCGTCGCTTCGATGGCTACATTGTCGCCAACGATCTGGATCTCATACAACAGGCGGCGCTTTCCGGGTGCGGGCTGGCTCAGCTCGACAGCAAGCAAGCGGGAAAACACATTGAAAGAGGCGAGTTGGTCCCCGTATTGGCGGGACTTGCGCCCCGGGGCGGTGGATATTTCATCTGTTACCGCAACAGTCCGCGAACGCCTCCGAGGGTCAAGGCCTTCGTCGACTTTCTCCTCGACCATCTGGCTGGCTACCGAAATGTCTAACGCTCAACGCAGGCGGATTCTCCAACGGTTGCAGCATGACGACCATGCAAGGCGGCGAGCGCTTGGTTCTCAAAGGCAAGTGCGCATTGGCAGTGACAATCACGGACGTGCCGGAACTGAGCCCTAGGGAAGGTCTGCAAAAGTCCTGGCGTTGAAGTCTGGTTGTCCTCTCCTGGAAGAACGCGAATTAAAGGAGTTCCTCGATGACACAGCTCGGTCTTGGCCTGGATCTTTCAACGAAACGCACACGCAAGCGGGAATTCTCGATGAGATGAGGCGCCTTGTGCCATGGTCGAGGTTGATTGCGTTGATCAAACCGCACTATCCGAAGGGTAAGACTGGAAGGCCGCCGTTTCCGGTTGAGACGATGTTGCAGATTCACTTCATGCAGCAGTGGTCAGAACGCCCCATGGATTGATCGAACCGTCGGTCTTGAATACATCGATGGTAAGGGCTTTAAGCAAACCAAGGCGGTGGCGACGACCGACGTGTCAATCAGGGTTCCCGAGCGGGAATACGCGTGGTATCGCCGAATTAACGACGGGGGCACTCTGCTGCCACTGACCCGGCATGAGCAGAAAGCACTGGTCAACGCGCTGAAGCATCTGGGCAATCGCGAGACGAGCTAATGCACTACGTCGCGCTCCTGACCGGTGCTCGCATTCAGACCGTCCTGACACTTCGCTGGGGCGATTTCGCTACGCCGCCGAGCCAAATCAACCAGTGGCCGCTCAAGTTGCAGTGCGGGCCGTGGGCCAGACTCGAAAATTGCCGCGTCATCCTTCACCAACAGGCATCCGCGATTCTACGCGGAAAAACATACCACCAGAAATACCACCAGGTGCGACACGCTGTGCATCTACCCTCCTGCCGTTGATTGTTGTCGCATAGACAACACGGGGAGTTCCTTTGCAGGGCTACTGCCGCAAGACGACCACGCTTACGCTTTGTCCTGACGGCGATGGCGCACGATGCCTGATGCAAGCCGTGAAACACAACACTACAAAAGAAACGTGCAAACGCGCACAGCAAGTCTTCACTGCCTTGCGCGTGCACGTCATTGGTCGCGGCAGCAAAAGCTGTTGCGATGCGCGTTGCGCAACCTCTCACCATGCGAGGAACGACCCGTGACAGAAGAAGATATCCGCAACAACGCCTTTGCGATGCCCGTACACAATCCGGCGTATCCCCGTCCGCCCTTCCGCTTCATCAATCGGGAGTATTTCATCATCTCGTATGAAACTGACATGGATGCGCTAAGGGCCGTCGTTCCGGAACCGCTGACGGTCGACAACGCTATCGTCCACTACGAATTTATCCGCATGCCCGATTCGTCGGGATTCGGCAACTACACGGAAAGCGGTCAGGTGATTTCGGTGCGGGATGAGGACGGCAATCGCGCCAACTTCACGCACGCGATGTATCTGGACGACGAAGGCCCGATCGCCGGTGGACGCGAAATCTGGGGGTTTCCCAAGAAGCTGGCTTCGCCAAAGCTCTGTGTCGATGGCAAGGACACGCTCCTCGGCACGCTCGACTACGGAACGCAGCGCATCGCCACCGGGACGATGGGCTACAAGTATCGCGCGCTCGACACAGCGGCCGAGTGCCGCAAGCTCGCCGACACGCCCAACTACCTGCTCAAGGTCATTCCCCACGTAGATGGCTCGGTACGCATTTGCGAACTGGTGCGCTTCTTCCTGCGTGACGTCGACGTGATCGGCGCGTGGGAGGGACCTGCAGCGCTCGAGCTACATCCGCACGCACTCGCATCGGTTGCTGATCTGCCGGTTCGCAAGGTGATCGGCGCACGTCACGTCATTGCAAATCTGACGCTTGATGTCGGCGACGTGGTCTATGACTATCTCGCCCCTGCCGAGTCGTTGAAACTCGCGGTCAACCAGTAAACCCCCGGAGGACGTATGGCATTGAATGATAAGGTCGCGCTCGTTACGGGTGCAGCAAGCGGTATCGGCGAACAGTGTGCACGCAAGCTTGCGTCAGACGGCGCGACGGTCGTGATCGCGGATCTGAATCTCGCGAACGCTCAAAATGTCGCTAAGGAAATCGCCGCCAATGGCGGGAAAGCGTTCGCCGTTGCGATGGACGTGACCAGCGAAGAAGCGGTCAATGCGGGTGTGGCCGAAACGGTAAACCGGCTCGGCGGCATCGACGTGCTCGTGTCGAATGCAGGCATCCAGATCGTCAACCGGATCGAGGACTACCCATTTTCCGACTGGAAGAAGATGCTGGCGATTCACCTCGACGGCGCATTCCTGACGACCAAGGCCGTCATCAAGCATATGTACGCGGCGAACAATGGTGGCGCGGTGATCTACATGGGCTCGGTGCACTCGCACGAGGCGTCGCAGCTCAAGTCGGCCTATGTGACTGCGAAACACGGGCTGCTCGGTCTCGCCCGGGTTGTCGCGAAAGAAGGTGGACCACGTGGCGTGCGCGCCAATGTCGTGTGTCCGGGCTTCGTGAGAACCCCGCTGGTCGACAAGCAGATCCCCGAGCAGGCCAAAGCCTTGGGAATCTCTGAGCAGCAGGTTGTGAAGGACGTAATGTTGAAGGAGACAGTCGACGGCGAATTCACGTCGCTGGAAGATGTCGCGAACACGGTTGCATTCCTCGCCGGCTTCGAGTCTAGCGCTCTCACCGGACAATCGATTGTGGTCAGCCACGGCTGGTTCATGCAGTAAGGAGGCAACCATGTATCCGAGCCAGCGTAACAAGCTGCAGCAGCCCCATCCCATCAAGCTCCCGGCATATGACGAAATCGGACTCGTGCTGCAGGGTGGCGGCGCACTGGGCTCATATCAGGCCGGCGTATATGAAGGTATGGCCGAAGTCGGCGTGGAACCGACGCGAATATCCGGGGTATCCATCGGCGCGCTGAATACGGCGATCATCGCCGGCAATGCGCCTGCGGACCGGATGGAGGCGCTGCGCGGCTTCTGGAACACGATCAGTCAGCCCGCGGATTTCTTCTCGCATGTCGGTGCGCGCATTCCAACGTGGCCGGGGCTTGAAGATATGGGGCGCCGGTGGTCGAGCGCATGGGCGGCGACGCGCACGCTGATGGAAGGTCAGGCCGGGTTCTTCTCCCCGCGCACGCCTACGCCTCTCGCAGGGCTCGGCCGGAAACGTCCTGACAAGGTCAGCTATTACGACACGTCCGCGTTGCGTGAAACGCTTTTGCGATACGCAAACTTCGATCGGATCAATGACGGGAAGATTCACGTATCCGTTGGGGCGGTCAATGTGCGAACGGGCAATCTCGTGTACTTCGACAATTCGACAATGCGTCTGGCACCGGAGCATTTCATCGCATCCGGCGCGCTGCCGCCGGGCTTTCCAGCCGTCGAGATCGATGGAGAGTTCTACTGGGACGGCGGACTGGTTTCCAACACACCGCTCACCGAGATCATCAGGGAAAGCCAGCATAAGGACACACTCGTTTTCCAGATCGATCTGTGGAGCTCGCGAGGCAAGCTACCAGGTGACTTCCTCGACGTCAGCGAGCGCACCAAAGACATTCAATATTCGAGCCGGACGCGAGCGATCACCGCGTTCATGTCGCAGAACCAGAAGCACGCCCAGATGATCAAGGCGCTGCTCGAACACATTCCCGAAAAGGTGCGGCTTGCGCACCCCTTGTTGCGGGAGGCACAGAACACGGCGGATGGCAGTGCGGTGAATGTCGTGCACCTGATCTACAAGAATAAATCGTTCGAGGGGCACTACAAGGACTATGAATTCAGCAAGGATACGATGCGCGAGCATTGGGCGAGCGGTCTCGAGGATATTCGCCGCTCGTTCGGCCACCCCGAGTGGTTCGATATCCCGAGCCGCGAAATCGGCTTCGTCACGCGGGACGTGCATCGCTATCGACAGGAAGTCAACCGCATGGTTTGATCGTCCGCAGGCGGTTCGGAAGCGGTCGCACCTGAACGTGCCGTGAACGTCTCCGAAGGGTCGCGAAGCGTCTCTGGCTTCGCATTTCAGCACTCGTACACCAATGCGTGCTGCCGCCGATCGGCGTCCACCCGTGACGGGACCAGACCGGATCCCTCGGCGATCTTGCCATACCTCAGATCGAACGCCTCGATCTTCAAGTCGGCTCAAACTTTGGCCAGCTTCAAACGTTCGATATTCGCACAAGGCGCGGTTCTTTTATGCTGCCGCACTCACGTTAAGCGGAATAACGTTGTCACCTGCGGCTGCTCGCCCGTGCAGGTAATTCGTCCATGCGCCCATGAGGACCGCGCGGCGCTCAAACATCGTATCTCGTTGATATGCCACCGCCGTCTCTCCGCGTGGCCGGTGCGCAAGCTGTCGCTCGCCATGTCTGGGATCGTAACCTTGGGCGTCGACCCAACCGCGAAAGCACGCACGACAACCATGGGGCACAGGCGTGCGGCCCGGAGTATCCGACACAATGCCGGTTTCCCGAAAGAACGTCTGCAGATCCACATCGGAAACCGGGCCGAACCGCCGTGTGCAGCAGAACGAACGTGCACGCGCGTAAGCTCGTGCGGCTCAATGCCCGCAAGGTGCGCTCGCATGAACACGGGTGCATCGGTATGCAGGATCGCGGGGTGGTGCTTTGGCTTCGACTGCCGCGCGCTTCTGCTCGGCAGCAACGCGCGCGCTTGGCACCGGATTACACATCGCGCGCTCCGGGTACGCCGCGAACGCCCATTCCATGATTGCGCTAGCACGCTGAAAGACGTTATCCGCGACACACAGGCACTCGATCCATGCGGACGCGAGCGCATCGAAAAAGTCACGCGGCTTGAGCGTATCGACCCGGCGCTCCAGCAGCGGCGCCAGGTGCGCTTTCACGCTACTGAGCCACCGCCGCGCGTTTCTGCCGTCGGCTTGCTTCCAGCCACTCTTAGCCTTCTCATGCGTTTTCACGGCGGCCTGCAAGAACGTGGGCACCTTCGCATCCCGCTCGATAATCACCTGCTCGCGTCTGCGCTCCTGGATGGGGTCATGGCCACCATCGATCTGGCTGCGCATTGCCAGCGCACGCGCTCGGGCGTCGCGCAGCGACGTAGACGTAGCGCCCACTTGCCGCCGTTAGCATTGGGTCGAATCATCAGTCCGGGTACCTGACTATCACTGAGCGGCATGTCGCCGGGTTTCAGGTTGCGCAGCGCGCGGTCGGTCAGCATCGGCATAGGGTATTTCCCAGGATTTTGACCCACCATCTAGCCCACCACTGGACACATGGCAGCAGTCGGAACAAAATGGATCGAACCGGACTCATTATGTTGGCAACCTATTGATTATACAGTGAAATTTGGAAACGCTCGTGGGTCATACCGGATAAATCTGTACAACAATGGATCGACAAATGGATTACAGTCCCGAAGCCATCCGCACGATCGCTCTGGTCGGCCATGCCGGCTGCGGCAAGACCTCGCTTGCCGAAGCGCTCCTGCACCAGGGCGGCGCGCTGCACGCGCCAGGCAGCGTGAATCGCGGCACCGCCCTCTGCGATTTCGATCCCCTCGAACGCAAATACCACCACTCCCTCAACTCCGCCATCGCCCACCTCGACCACCAGGACACGCGCATCTACCTGCTCGACACACCCGGCTACCCCGACTTCGCCGGCATGTCGATGAGCGCGCTGCCTGCGGTGGAAACGGCGGCCATCGTCATCAATGCGCGCACCGGCATCGAGATGACGACGACCCGCATGATGGCGTACGCGCAGCAGCGCAAGCTGTGCCGGATGATCATCGTGAACGGCATCGACGCGGAAAAGGTCGATTTGCCGGGGCTGCTCGAGCAGATCCAGGAGACCTTCGGCAAGACCTGCCTGCCGATCAATCTGCCTGCGCAAGGCGGCCGCGAAGTGGTGGACTGCTTTTTCAACCCGGCTGGCGAGGCCGATTTCTATTCCGTGGAGGCAGCGCACAATGCGCTCGTCGACCAGGTGATCGAACTCGATCCCGAGTTGATGGAGTTGTACCTCGAACAAGGCGAAGCCATCAGCCCCGAGCAACTACACGAGCCGTTCGAACGCGCGTTGCGCGAAGGCCATCTCGTCCCGGTGTGCTTCACTTCTACGGCGACGGGTGCGGGCATCGCGCAACTGCTCGACGTGTTCGTGCGGCTCCTGCCCAATGTCACCGAAGGCAATCCACCGCTGTTCTACCGCGAAGTGGAGGGCAAGGAAGGCAAGGAGCCCGTGCGCGCCGAGCCGGATGCCGACAAGCACGTGCTCGCGCATGTGTTCAAGATCGTGATGGACCCGTATATCGGCAAGGTGGCGGTGTTTCGCATTCATCAGGGCACGGTGACGCGCGACAGCCAGCTTTATATCGGCAACGCGCGACAGCCGTTCAAGGTCGCGCATCTGCTGATGCTGCAGGGCAAGGAGCATACGGAGGTGCAGCGCGCGGGGCCCGGCAATATCTGCGCGGTGGCGAAGGCTGACGATATCGGCTTCGACGCCGTGCTGCACGACGCGCCCGAAGACGGCAACATCCACCTCACGCCGCCTGCGTTTCCCAATCCGATTTACGGTCTCGCTATCGAGCCGGCGCGACCCGGCAACGAGCAACGCGTGTGGGAAGTGCTGCAAAAGCTCGCGGCAGAAGATCCTTGCCTGCAGATCGATCACCCCGAAGGGACCAATGAAACCGTGGTCCGCGGCCTGGGCGAACTGCACTTGCGCTACATGCTGGAGCGGCTCACCGATCAGTACAAACTCGATGTCGTGACGCGTCCGCCGACGATTGCGTGGCGCGAGACGATTGGCGGCAAAGCCGAGGGCCATTGCCGCCACAAGAAGCAGACCGGCGGCGCGGGCCAGTTCGGCGAAGTCATGTTGCGCGTCGAGCCCTTGCCGCGCGGTGCGGGCTTCGAATTCGTGGATGCAGTGAAAGGCGGCGCGATTCCTTCGCAGTTCATGCCTGCCGTGGAAAAAGGCATCTTGCAGGTGATCGACAGCGGGCCGCTCGCGGGCTTTCCCATGCAGGACGTGCGCGTGATCGTGTACGACGGCAAGCACCATCCGGTGGATTCGAAGGAAGTGGCGTTCGTTACCGCGGGGCGCAAGGCGTTTATCGATGCGGTATTGAAAGCGCAGCCTATCGTGCTCGAACCGATTGTCGATATCGAGGTGATGACGCCCGAGGCCGCGATGGGCGACATCATCGGCGATCTTTCGGCGCGGCGTGGGCAGGTGCATGGCACGCGCACGATGGGCGGGCAGGCCATGGTCATTGCGGGGAAGGTGCCGCTTGCCGAGCTCAACGATTATCAGTCGCGGCTGAATTCACTCGCGGGCGGGCATGGGAATTACAGCATTCAGCTGAGCCACTACGATCCGGTGCCGCCGACGCATCAGGAAAGGCTCGCGGCGCAGCATAAGGGGCGGGGGGAGAGTGTGGAGTGAGGTGTTTGAAATGAGGCTGTTGATTAGGAAATAAACATTTCCTATAATCTCCCCATGGCATCCGAGCACCCATCCCAACCCCTGTCCCGCTCCCCCGGCCGCCCACGCGAGTTCGACATGGCAACCGTCGTGGACGGCGCCGTGCGCGTTTTCCGCGAGCGCGGTTACCACGCCACCTCCGTAGGCGATCTCAGCGAAGCAACGGGCCTGACAGCAGGGAGCCTCTACAAGGCATTCGGCGACAAGCGCGGTGTCTTTCTCGCCGCGTTCGACCATTACGTCACTACGCGCAACGCCGAACTGCGTCATCGCCTCGACAAGCAGTCCAAAGCAAGCGAGAAGATCCGCGTCATCTTCCTTTTCTACGCCGAATCTTCCCATGGCAGCGAGGGTCGGCGCGGATGCCTCGTGGTTTCCAGCGCAACGGCGCTCGCCACTTTCGACGACGAAGTCGCCACGCGCATCGAAGCCGCCATGCGGCGCACCGAAGAGATGCTGCGCGAACTCCTCCAGCAAGGCCAGCAAGACGGCTCGGTTGCAGCGGAAGTCCATGTCCCGGCGATGGCGCGCACGTTGCTCGCCCTGCTCCACGGCTTTCGTTTGATCGGCAAATCCGGGCGCACGCAGCGCGACATGCTTGCCGCGGCCGACGAAGCCATGCGCTTGCTGCGTTGAAATTTTTTTGGTTAATTTGGAAACGAATTTTTCCAATCTATGCCTGTGTTCCTCAAAACCAACGGAGCTTCACGTCATGAGTACGCTCTCACACGTCATCGATCACGGGCCGGCCTCGTTGCCTGACCCCGTCCTGCCCGGCTTCGCGCATCGCTTCGAAACCATCGAAGGCACACGGCTCCATTACGTAATCGGCGGAAATAAGGATGGCGAAACAGTTGTGCTACTGGCCGGCTATCCGGAAAGCTGGTTCGCGTGGCGCAAGGTCATGCCGCTGCTCGCCGGGCGTTATCGCGTGATCGCACCGGACCTGCCCGGCCAGGGCGATTCCGACCGCCCACAAGGTGGCTACGACACGCAATCGCTCGCAACCGCCCTGCACGCGTTGATCGGCAAGCTCGGAGCGCCCCGTTACCACCTCGCCGCCCACGACGTCGGCGCATGGGTCGCTTATCCCTATGCGGCGCTTTTCGGCGATGAAGTGTCGAGCCTCGCATTGCTCGACGCCGGCATTCCCGGCATCACGCTGCCGGAAGCGCTGCCAGTCGCGCCCGAGCGCGCGTGGCGCACCTGGCACTTCGCCTTCCATGCGGTGCCCGATCTGCCGGAGCTGCTGATAGCGGGCAAGGAGCGCGCGTATCTGGAGTGGTTTCTGCGCCGCAAAACGGCGAATCCGCAGACCTTCACGGATGCCGATATCGACGAATATCTGCGCGTGTTCACGAGGGAAGGCGGATTGCGCGCGGGGCTGGCCTACTACCGCGCGGCCGATGTTTCGGCGCGTCAGAATCGCGAGTTGAGCACGCGCCGCAAATTGCGGATGCCGGTTCTCGCGCTGAGCGCCGATCAGGGCTCGATTGCCGACATGGCCGGTCCGCTGCGCCCTTACGCCGATGAAGTGCAAGGCGCGACGCTGGCCCACTGCGGCCATTTCCTGCCGGAGGAGCAGCCCGCGGCCGTGGCCGAAGCACTGCTGCATTTCTTCGGCCGGACCTGACTCGGGCCGGCGTTACTCCGGCGCTTCGACCGTGGTCACCGCCGAGGAGAACACATACCCCTCGCTGCGCAGCGTCTTGATGTAACGCGGCTCGCGCGCCTCGTCGCGCAGGCGCTGGCGCAACCGGCTCACGAGCAGGTCGATCGAGCGGTCGAACGCGTCGGCCTGGCGGCCTTGCGTGAGGCTCAGCAGCTGGTCGCGCGTCAGCACGCGCTGCGGATGGTCGAGAAACACGCGCAACAGCCGGTATTCCGCGCCGCTCAGCGCGACGATCGTGCCCTCGGCGTCGAGCAGATGCCGCGCCGTGGTGTCGAGTCGCCAGTCGCCGAACGCGAGCAGTTGCGCCGCCTCGCTCACTTCCATGCCCGGCGGCAGCATGCGTGTGCGGCGCAGCACCGAGCGGATGCGGGCGAACAGTTCGCGCACGGCGAACGGCTTGGGTAGATAGTCGTCGGCGCCCATTTCGAGGCCCACGATGCGGTCAGTCTCTTCGTTGCGCGCAGTGAGCATCACCACGGGCACGGCGCGGAACTTGCCCGCACGCAGCTCGCGGCATAGCACGAGCCCGTCGTCGCCGGGCATCATGAGGTCGAGCACGATCAGGTCGGGCGCGCCGCCCTCGAGCACCGAGCGCATTTCGCGCCCGTTCGCGGCCAGCGACACGCGCATGCCGTTCTTTTCGAGGTAGGCTCCGACCAGTTCACGTATGCCGCGATCGTCATCGACGATCAGAACGTGATCCATCTTTTCCGTCATTGGTATTTTTCTCCTTGCGCCCGAGGCGTGAACGGGTTTCTGCGATGCACGAACAGTACACCGGATGCGCAATCTCCGCAGCCAGGCCGCTCGCCGCGAAGAACAGGATGGCGAGCAGGCGTTTCATGCGTCCTCCACCAGGGAAAGACTAGCACCGTCGGCAACCGACGCTTCGAGCGCGTAGACGTCCACGCCCTCCAGGCAGCCGAGATTGACGCGCCAGCCCGCCGGGTCCCTGCGCGTCTGATGAAACGGATAAATGCCGCAGTGCCTGCAGAAAAAGTGCTTCGCCACGCGCGTATTGAACTGGTACAGCGTGAGCGCGTCTTCGCCCGCGAGGATCGTCAGTTCGCGGCCCTCGAACGGCGGGCTCATCAGCGCGCCCTTGCGGCGGCACAGGCTGCAGTTGCAACGCCCGGCCGGCTCGATCGGCGTGTGGACTTCGAACTTTACCGCACCGCAATGACAGGAACCCTTCCAGCGGGTCGTGCTCGTCGACGTGCTCATCTTGCTCTCCATTATTTCGATGGGTGATGGATAGCGCGCCACCCGCCGCGTACAACCTGGAACCGCCCCGCCCGATTCGGGACGACAATGACCGCTAGCGCCCATCCGGCGCGACGCATATCGACCTGAAATGGCCGGCGATGACCACAGCCGGGCCAGCCACAAACCGGCATTGTTTATGCTCGCAAGCTGATAGCGAGCGAAACGCAGAGAACGGCTCCAGGAGGTCCCCATGAAATGTCTGCGCATCTACGCCGACGCCCAGGGTGAGTCCCATTTCGAGGACATCGATATCCCGCTCACGCCACTCGAGCTCTTTCCGAACATCCCGCCCATTTACCTGTCGACGTGGGAGCCGGCGAAGGCGGTGCGCTTCGGCTGGGTGCCGGCCGGCCTCAAGGAGGCGGACTGGCACACCACGCCGGTTCGTCAGTTCGTGATCTGGATGACCGGCTGGGTCGAGCTCGAAACGAGCGACGGCGACACGCGCCACTGCGAGCCGGGCACGGTCGTGCTGTGCGAAGACACCATTGGCAAGGGCCATCGCTCGCGCCATCCCGAGGAAGGCCAGTTCAACGTGTTCATTCCGCTCGCCTGAGTAACCGCTTGATTCGCACGACCGGGCGCTCGTGGCGCGCCGCCATTCACGCCTGCGCGCCGCGCAGCACGAGCCGCCCTTCCAGGCCGCCTTCGGGCCGGTTGCGCAGCGTGAGTTCCGCGCCCATCGCCACGGCGAGCTGGCGCGAGATTGCGAGACCGAGACCCGTGCCGCCCGTGCCCCGGTTGCGCGAGGTTTCGAGCCGGTAGAACGGCTCGAACACCTTCTCGAGCGCTTCCTCCGGAATGCCGGGACCGCTGTCGAGCACCGAGATCGTGACGGTCTTGTCCCGCGGCGACGCGCTCACCTCGATGGCCGCCGTGCTCCCGTACTTCAGCGCGTTATCGACGAGATTGCCGACGATGCGACGCAGCGCCTGCACGCGCGTGACGATCGCCACGTTCAGGCGGCGCTCGAAGGTCACGGGCGAGCCCGCATCCACGTAGTCGCATACGAGGCTGTCGAGCAGCGCATCCAGGTCGACGCGGGCGGGCGCTTCGCCGGTGCCGTGCAGCGTACGCGCGTAGGCCACGCCCTCCTTCACCAGTTGCTCCATCTCGTGCAGGTCCTGCGCGAGCTTGCCCGCTTGCGCTTCGTCGTCCATCTGGTCCACGCGCAGGCGCATGCGCGTGATCGGCGTCTGCAAATCGTGGGAGATGGCCGCGAGAATCTGCATGCGTTCGGCCACGTGCGCCGAGATGCGCTCCTGCATCGCGTTGAACGCTCGCGCCGCGCGCGCCACTTCGGAGGGCCCTTCTTCCTCCAGACGCTCCGCCTTCAGGTCCGGGCCGAGCGCGTCGGCCACACGCGCGAGTTCGTGCAGCGGCCGCGTGGCGGTGCGCACCGCGAACCAGCAGCACGCCGCCAGCACGACGAGCTGGGCGATGAGCACGGCCGGCAGCCAGCCCGACAGGGGCAGCGCGGGACCCGGGCGGTAATCGATGGTGAGCGGCGAGCCGTCCGACAGCCGCAGGTGGATCTGCAGGCGTTCGTGCTTGCCGGGCACCGAATTGGTCGTGAGCGCGTACTTGTCACCCAGGCCCGCCGCGATGGCCGAGGCCACGTTCTTCGAGCGGCTCGCTTCGGGCGGCTCGCCCGGCGTGCCGGGACCGAGGATGAAGCTATAAGTGCGCCGCGCGAGTTGCGGCAGCCACGCGGCACGTTCGGCCGCGGGCAGATGGTCGAGCAGCGCCACGGAGATGGCGACTTCGCGCGAGATGTAATTGGTCATCATGTTCGCGGTGGCGTCGTTGCGCTCGGTCATCGTGAGCTTGAACGACAGCCCCTGCGCGAGCGCGAGGCCGACGCAAAGGATCAGGGCGAGGCGCGCGAACAGCGTGCGCGGCCAGTGCAGCGCGCGCATTGCCGCGCCGCCCGCTAAAACCGGCGGTGTGCGGCGGGCCGCAAGTCCATCGGCGTGCATGTTCGGACTCCGTGTGCAGGGAATGATGCGTTTATACCCCATGCCGCGAGCGGCTTTGTATCCCACTGTATCGGCGCGGGCACGGGACACAATACATTGCAGGTCGGTTCATTTCACCGCGTCCTTTCATGTTTGCGGCTTGCGCTGCGGTGCGGCATCGGCCCATTCGCGCACGGCCTGCGCGAACAGGCGCAGCGCCGCGGGCGGATGGCGATTGGCCGGATAGTAAAGACAGAGCCCCGAAAACACCGGCCCCCACTCGGGTAGCAGGTGGACGAGCCGCCCGCCAGCCACATGCTCGGCCACGAGCGTTTCCGGCACCCAGGCCACGCCCACCCCGGCGAGCGCCGCCTCGACCATCAGGTTGAGGTTGCCGAGCGTGAGCGGCCCGTCCACGTCGATGCTGGCGCTCTTGCCGCGGTGCGCGAAATCCCGGCGGAACAGCGCGCCGCTCTCGAAGCGAAAGCGGATACAGCGGTGCTGCTCGAGGTCGTGCGGCGCGCGCGGCGGCGCATGCTGCGCCAGATACGCGGGCGAGGCCACCGCGCCAAAGCGCATGTCCTGCGTGAAGCGCACGGCGATCATGTCGCGCGGCACGTCTTCGAGCACGCGCACACCGGCGTCGAAGCCACCGGCCACGATATCCACGAGCCGCGAGTCCGCCACGAACTCCACGCGGATGTCCGGATAGCGGGCGAGGAACCCCGGCAGCACATGGCGAATCAGCGGGCGCGCCCCCGATTCCGAGGCGCTGATGCGGATCGATCCCGAAGGCCGGTTGCTCGCGGTCGCGACGTCGTTGACGGCGTCTTCGAGATCGGCCATGGCAGGCCGAACGCGGCTAAGCAGCCGCTCGCCCGCCTCGGTCAGCGCCACGGAGCGCGTGGTGCGGTTCAGGAGGCGCACGCCGAGCTTCGCCTCCAGGTTGCGCACGGTGTGGCTGAGCGCGGAAGGCGAAACGCCGAGCATGCGCGCCGCGCCGCTGAAGCTATGCTGCTCGGCGATCGTCACGAAGGCCGTCAGTTCGGATAAGCCGGTGCGCACCATCTGTGAATTTCCTTCAATACCCCATGCAAGTTTAGCGGCATTGTTGAGTGGCCTGCAGGAACCTACACTCGGTCGGGTAGAAGGCGGCTTCCGTGCGAACAGGAGCGCCGGTCATTTCAGTTCACGCAAAAAGGAGCAAGACATGCAAAAGCGCACACTCGGCAAGAACGGCCTCGAAGTTTCCGCGTTGGGCCTTGGCTGCATGGGCTTAAGCTTCGGCTACGGCCCCGCCACCGAAAAGAACGACGCTGTCCGCCTGATCCGCACGGCGTTCGAGCGCGGCGTCACGTTCTTCGACACGGCCGAAGTCTACGGGCCCTTCGTCAACGAGGAACTGGTTGGCGAGGCGCTCGCGCCGATTCGCGATCAGGTGGCGATCGCCACGAAGTTCGGCTTTCAGGACGGCGACTCGAAGAAGCCCATGGACAGCCGCCCCGAGCGCATCCGCGCGGTGGCCGAAGCATCGCTCAAGCGCCTGAAGACCGACCGCATCGACCTGTTCTATCAGCATCGCGTCGATCCGAACGTGCCGATGGAAGACGTGGCCGGCACGGTGAAGGACCTGATCCGCGAGGGCAAGGTCAAGCACTTCGGCCTTTCCGAAGCGGGTGAGCAGTCGATCCGCCGCGCCCACGCCGTGCAGCCCGTCGCGGCGCTGCAGAGCGAGTATTCGCTCTGGTGGCGCGAGCCGGAGCACAAGGTGATGCCGGTTCTCGAGGAGCTGGGCATCGGTTTCGTGCCGTTCAGCCCGCTCGGCAAGGGCTTTCTGACCGGCGCGATCGACGAGCGCACGTCGTTCGACCAGAGCGACTTCCGCGCCATGGTGCCGCGCTTTACGCAGGAGAACCGCAAGGCGAACGCGGGGCTGGTCGACGTGCTCGGCCGCCTCGCCGACGGCAAAGGCGCGACGCGCGCGCAGATCGCGCTGGCCTGGCTGCTCGCGCAAAAGCCGTGGATCGTGCCGATTCCTGGCACCACGAAGCTTTCCCGGCTCGACGAGAACGTGGGCGCGGCCAGTGTCGAGTTGAGCGCCGGCGATCTCGCCGCGATCGAAGCGGCGCTCAACGAGATCCAGGTCGTGGGCGACCGCTATCCGGCCCAGTGGCAGCAGCGGGTGGATCGCTGAGCCTGCGCGCACGTGCCATGTCCGTCGGCAATGGGCCGGCTACAGATCCGCCGGTTCGACATTCCTCGCTATTCATCGGAACCGATAGAACCTGGCAGCTACTACGCGAGTCGAGAATCCGACCTGCGGCGAAGCGCGAAGGCAGAGGCGTGTTCTATCGCCGCGTGCAAGGGTCAGCTCGTGGAAACGCCGCCATCGATGCGCCTGGCAAAAGCGAAGCCCCCGTTGACGAAAGGTCTCGGGGGCTTCGCGCTGATCAGTCGGGTAAATATTGGCGAGCCGTCCGGAACGCACTCAGAGATCGGTGGCTGCCAGTGTGATCCGCTCGTTGACGAGTAGAGGATATCGATGCTCGATCAGGCGAACGAGCCTCGATTTATTGAGCGCAAATGCCAGCATGAGTTGTTTCGGGGATCCCTTGCCGTAGCGATTGCCGGCCACGGTCACGCTGAATCCGCCATTTCGTATGGAATCCATACCAACAGGATTGCGCTCGCCGGTCTGAAAGCCGAGATAAGGCACGTGGCCGAGGCGGTCGTCGAAGCGCGTGAGCACGCTCATCGGCGTGATCTCATCGGTCGACACGTGTCTTTCAATGCGTCCGGCGTGACGCCGGGCAGATCGGCGCCGTTCAATTGCCGCTCGACCTGCCCCGGGTCATTGCAAAGAAACAGTACGCGGCCGGTCAATTCCAGTGTTGCCATCCAATTTCTCCTTGAGGGGAAATCTAGACGGCGGCGTGCGGCGCGATGAAGTGCTCGATCGGCACCTGGCGCTCGAGGATATCCCCACGTCCGCGCGGTCTTCCATACAGGCCCGCACTACACCGTCGCTGATCTGTTCGGTCAGGGCGATCTGCACGAGCGGGTAGCGCGCCTGAAAGTCCTTGAGCCGTTCCGGCAGAAAACCAATGATTGCGGACGCGTTAGCGAACAGGCGCACCACGCCCGCCACCTCGCCGCTGAGCGACCGGACTTCCCGCGCCAGCGACTGCAACTGGTCGTGCACCGCCACCGCGCTTGAAAACGCGTGACGGCCCGCCTCGGTCAACTCGACGCCCTACGTGCTCGCAATAATATCAATAGAGTCAATTAAAATCCGACCCGAATAAAACAGAAAGCAATTTAAAAGGGAAATATAGACGAAAGAATAAATTACATCGATACACTTCAGACCATCCCAGAACTGCCGATATAGCCGGCAATAGCAGGCGAAACACGCGATCCATGCAGTAAGCATTACCTTCTGCATTTGAGGTAATTAATACCTTGCTATTGGCGAAAATTGACTAAGTTTCGGTAATTGAAACTCGAGCCAATTCGTGTGACATTTTGTTACGTCTGATTTTCACATGGCAGGGGGAATTATCGGTAATATCCGCCGCGCGTCTGACTTCAAGCAGTGACTTCGTAATCTTCGTCCGAAAAAATTGCGCACGTCTCCCCTCCTTCAGGGATCCAGCGCAGGGCCGAATTCCCGACGGGGCAGCCGTAGCGAGGGTGCAAGATTTACCCACGTGAAAGCAAGGACAGATACGCACGTTCGCGCAATAGCGCGAGCCGCGCGGCGCACGTAGCGGGCGCAGGGCTCATCGAGCCGTTGTGCAGCGTCCGTTAAATCTCATTCTTCAGACCTTAGCCAGCATCCGAGCGCTATCGCGCGCCGTCGCCGGCTGGGCGTCGTTTTGTCTTTTTTTTCTTCGATCGATGAAACTCTTCTATCTCTTGCTGTCGTCGTCGTTGTTCCTCGCGGCGTGCGGCGGCGGCTCCGGAAACTCCGGTGCGAATGCAACCAATGCCTCGGCCACGGCACAAAGCGCGAGTGACGCGACTGCCATGGACGCCACCGCAAATGCGGCCACCACCACGCGCGGCACACTGCACTGCGGCTCCGCCGTGAAATCGGGCGCGAGCTCCAGCAGCGAACTGGTGAGCGTCGATACGCCGACCACGCAGAGCGGCCGTGTCTTCGCCTCGGGCGCGGCATTTCCCCTCGCGTTCACCACCAACGCGCCCGCGGCCGACACCGTGAACTGGTCGATCAGCGACCATCTCGGCAAGGTGGTCACGAGCGGCAGCCTGCGCGTGACGGCAGGCCCGGTGACGACCACGCTGAGCTGCTCGTCGACGCTCGCGGGCTACTTTGCCGTGACCGCCAAGCTCGCGACCGCCGGCGGTCAGCTCCCCGAACTGGGCACCCGTCCCGCCGGTACCGCGACCTTCGGCGTGCTGCCCAATCTGGCCGGCATCGTGCCGACTGTGACGTATTCGCATCAGGACCTGCACCGCTTCGGCATGCAAGGCGAAGACGACAACACTTCGGTGCTCTCCTCGCTCGGCATCTCGTGGACGTACGACCATCGCGAGCTGTACAACATGGAGCCGAACGGCCCCAACACCTTCAACCCGAACGTCAACAATCTCGACCCGTTCTACAACACGGGCAACGTGATGCGGCTCGTGCGGCTGGACGGCATTCCCGCCTGGGCGAGCCCGACCGGCGCGTTCGAGGACGAAGCCCTTCCGCCGAGTAACCTCTCGTACTACCAGAACTACATGAGCCGGATCGGTACGGAGTCGAACCTCATTCGGACGGCTTATTTTCCGAAGCAGGCGTCGAACTACTACCAGCTCACCTGGGAGCCGGACGCCCAATGGCAAGGCAACAACACGCAATTCGTGCAGCTCTATCAGGCCGTCTATCAAGGTATTCACTCGACCGACCCGCACGCAGTCGTGATGGGGCCGACCGATACGGCGCCGTCCGGCACGGCCGATCACCTCAAGGCCCTCGCGCCGCTCGGCTACGCGCAGGACATCGACGGCGTGACGACGCACGGCTACTACGACATCAACGGCAGCTCGCCTTCGTTCCCGCCCGAGCGTCAGGAAACCGATCCGGCCAACGCGTCCGGCTCGCTGATGGGACAAATGCGCGCGCTGCGCAGCGAAATGGCGGCTGACTACAAGCCGGGCACGAAGCTGTTCAGCACGGAGCTTGGCATCAGCTACGACAACGGTTCGTCGTACGGTCCCAACTATCCGACCGGCAATATCCTGTACGCGCAAGGCGCAGTGGTGGCGCGCAGCCACCTGATCATTCTGGGCGAAGGCGCCGATCAAACCTGGATCTTCTACGGTGCCGACTTCCCGGGCCTCGTGGGCTACGGCACGTTCTTCGATCTCGCCGACGCACAGGGTCAGTATGGCGCGCAGAACATCAGCCCGAAGCCCGCGGCCATGTCCGTCGCGGCCATGACGCGTATTCTCGACGGCACCAACACGCTCGGTCCGGTGAAGAAGACCCCCTCGGGCGTCTACGCCTACGCGTTCCAGCAGCTCAACAACGGCGCGGTCATCACGGCCTTGTGGACGCACAACAACAGTGTGTGGAGCGCGAGCGCCGGCTACAGCTCGACCTATAGCGTGGGCTACAGCCTCGCGGTGGATGCACCCGGCACGAGTGGCACGGTCACCGTGCTCGATGAAATGGGCAATCCGACCACGAAGAGCTACACCAACGGCAAGGTCGCGCTGAGCCTGACCGAGTCGCCGGTGTATGTGATTTCGCAGAACGCTTCGGTGGCGAGCGCCAATGCGACGCTGCCCACGGGCTACGTGGCGAACTAATCGAACCGGGCGGCCACCTGGTCGCGCGAAACAAGCAGTACCCCGAGGCGCCCGGCCCGCGGACATTGTTCTGCGGGCCGGGCGCCTCTTCCGTTTACCGTCGGCGAGGCATGCTTGCCGCGGTAGACTTGCGCTCTGTCCATCCGCGAGCCGGAACATGGAGAATTCGACGTCGACATCCGGCTGCACAGGTCCTTCACGGCCTCATCGGTTAGTGATTGTCGAGGGCATCGCTCTGCACGGCGTACGTGATCGCGACGCCTGCTCGCGGCACTCTCGAACCCTAAAATTTTCGACGCAGCGACAGAAATGAACGAAAATCCTGCGAAGCCACTGGAAAGCAACATGAAACGACTGTTACTCGCCGCACTCACCGCCGCCTCGTTCGTGACCTGCGCTCATGCGCAAAGCGACGCGACCGGCTCGTTCGCCACCGCCGCAGGCACGGTGCAATTCGTGCGCGACGACCGCGACTTCGTGGCGGTCCTCGGCAAGGATATCTTCGACCGCTTCGACGCGAAGACGCTCGCGCACTTCGACGAAGTGGGCCACGACAACAGCACGATTACGCGCATGCTCGTGCAAACCGCATACGGCCCGGTGCTGTACGACTTTCGCCACAATCCGCCGCTCGTGCAGCACGTGAACACGCGCATGACGATCAAGCGCGTGTTCTGGCAACCCGACGAAGTCGTGATGCAAGGCTCGGAGGGCTGGTTCCGGCTGAAGAACGGCGCGCTCACCAGGCTGCAATCGTCGACGACCACGTACCGCACCAATTAATCCGGTCAGAGGTCTTTGTCGTCCTTCTCGTCGCCCTGCGTGTCGCGATCCGCGATCTTCAGCTGACGCAGCTTGTGATACAGCGTTTTCTTCGGCATCCCAAGCTCCTCGCTCGCCTGGGCGACGTTGCCTTGATGGCGGCGCAGCGTGTTCTCGATCAGCATCCGCTCGAAATACGCCAGCTGGTCCGCCAGCGTCTCCCCTTTCACGGTAGCCGCGCCCGCTGAAAGCAGGCTGTCGCCAGTCAGCCCGAGCACGAAGCGGTCAGCGACATTCTGCAGTTCGCGGACGTTGCCGGGCCATGCGTGCGTCATGAGCTCGGACACTTGCGCAGCCGTCACGACCGGCGCCGGCGTGCCGAAACGCCGCGCGGCCGCGAGCACGAAATGCTCGAACAGCAGGGGAACGTCCTCGCGCCGCTCGCGCAGCGGCGGCAATTCGATCTGCGCGACGTTCAGCCGGTACAGCAGGTCGGCTCGAAAGCCTCCTTGCGCAGACACTTCCGCGAGGTCGGCCTTCGAAGCGGCAACGATCCGGCAATCCACCGGAATCAGCTCGTTTGCGCCGAGGCGCTCGACCACGCGCTCCTGCAGCACGCGCAGCATCTTGATCTGCAGCGCCATCGACATCGTTTCGATCTCGTCGAGAAAGAGCGTGCCGCCGTTCGCCCATTCGATCTTGCCGACGCGCTTCTTGATCGCGCCCGTGAACGCGCCCGCCTCATGCCCGAACAGTTCGCTCTCGAACACCTGCTCGGGCAAACCGCCGCAATTCAGCGCCACGAAATGCGCGTCGCGCCGCGCGCTGAAGTCATGCAGGCTGCGTGCGATCAGCTCCTTGCCCGTGCCGGTTTCACCGGTGATCAGCACCGACACGGAGGTATCCGCGAGACGCAGAATTTTCTTGCGGACCTCCGCCATGGCCGGCGACTTGCCCAGCACCAGCGCCTCGATCCCCTGCCAGTTGTGCAGCGAAGCGCGCAAGCCCTCGACTTCGAGCGTGAGCCGCCGTTTCTCGACCGCGCGCGCCACGCGGCCCGCGATGACATCAGAGGAGAAGGGTTTTTCGATGAAGTCGTAGGCGCCCACGCGCATCGCGCTGACCGCCGTCGAAATGTCCGCATGCCCGCTGATCAGCAGCACCGGAATTTGCGGGTCGATCGCCATCACGTGATCGAGCAGTTGCAGGCCGTCGATGCCGGGCATGCGTACGTCGGAGACGATCACGATCGGCGCGCCCGGCGCGATGTCGGCATACGCATCGGCCGCCGACGCATAGGCGCTCACCGGAAAGCCCGCCAGCGCCACCGCCTGCTCGACGCCGATGCGGACATTCTCGTCATCCTCGACGACCAGCACCCGAATCTCATCTGCCATGTTCTGTCCTTTGCGGCTCGGCGGCCGCGAATTCGATCGTGAAGCGGGCTCCGCCTTCGTCGCGATTCGTTGCGGTGATTTTCGCGCCAAAGCCTTCGACGATGCGCGACGTGATCGCGAGCCCGAGCCCGAGTCCTTGCCCGCGCGGCTTGGTCGTCACGAACGGCTCGAACAGGTGCGCCAGCACATCCGGCGCGATGCCGGGGCCGCTATCCTCGATCGTGAAGCGCACACGGCCTTGCGCGTCAGGCTCACTCGCCTCGATCGCGATCACGCGCGTGCTCGCGGCGCGCACGGCGTCGAGCGCATTGCCGAGCAGATTGACGATCACCTGCTGCAGCTGACTCGACTCCGCATACACCGTCGTACCCGGCGCGATCCGCACATCGAGCCGCACCGCTTCGTCGCGGATTCGCGACTCGTAGATGAGCCGCGCATGTGCGACCGCTTCGCCGAGCGACACCGCCACGCGCTCCACTTCCGGCTTGCGCGCGAACGCCTTCAGCTCGCTCGTGAGCACCGCCATGCTGTCCACGAGACGGCCGACGCGCTCGAGATTGGCGATCGCTTGTGCGCCCTGATTGCGCTCGAAGAAGGTACGCGCATTGTCGCAGAGCGTGCGGATCGCGACGAGCGGCTGGTTCAGTTCGTGTGTGAGCCCCGCCGCCATCTGGCCGATCACCGCAAGCTTGCCGGCATGGACGACTTCCTGCTGCGTGGCGCGCAGACGCTGCTCGGTGCGTTCGCGCTCGGCGATCTCGCGCTGCATCTGCGCGTTCGCTTGCGTGAGCGCGGCGGTCCGCTGCGCCACGGTCGTTTCCAGCTGATCGTTCGCGCGCCGCAAGGCTTCTTGCGCCTTGAGCTTCTCCACGATCACACGGCGGCGCTGCACCGCATACAGCGCGTAGAGCGCGGCGATCAGAAACACGCCCGTCACGAACGCGAACGCAAGCCGTTGCTGGCGCCGCGCGCCCGCCGTGTCGAGCAGCACCATGATCGTGTCCTGCCCTTGCGGCGCGGGGCGCGACATCACGAGAAAGCGGGCCGTGCGGCCCGCGCGGCGCAGGTCGGGGAAGATGCCGATCCACGCGCTGTCATTCCAGTCGCCCACGCGCCGGTATCGGAGCGCCTCGACGATGCGCCCCGCGTATTGGCGCGATGCCTGGATATCGCGCTGCTGCGGCTCGGTCATCGCGCGCATCGCGGTGAATTTCCATTCGGGCTGGGTCGAGATCACGATCACGCCGTTGCCGTCGACGACGATGGCCGCCTCGCCAGGCGTGCGCCACGCGGATTCGAGCGCGTCGACGCTGACCTTCACGGCTGCCGCGCCGATCGCCGTGTCGCCGTCGTGAATCGCACTGGCGAAGTAGAGCCCGGGAATGCCGGTGTTCGTGCCGATGCCGAAGAAGCGGCCGCGGCCCTGCGCGAGCGCGTCCTTGAAGTACGGGCGATACGACACGTTGGTGCCGACGAAGCTGACCGGCTGATTCCAGTTGCTCGCGGCGACCACCGTGCCGTGCGCGTCGATCACGTCGACCGCGCCGCTGCCGACATCGTTGTTGACCGCTTCGAGATAAGCATCGACCGCGGGCAACATGCCATGCGCTTCAGCGGGCGGCGCCTTGAGCAACGCGCGCACGCTGTCCTGGCGCGCCACGAGCGCGGGGACCATCTCGAAGCGTCCCAGCTCGCTTTTCAGGCTCGCCGCGTAAAGATCGAGCCGATGCTCGCCGACGTCGGCCAGCGCATCGATCGCACGGTTCCATGCGAACTCCACCGCGGCGGCGGCCGCACCGACATACAGCACGGCCGCCGCCGCCCATCCCCACCATGGAATGCCCTTGTAACGCATCTGCACGTTCGCCCTCGTCGATTGGCTGCCGCCAGACGGCGGGTTCAGCGGATACCGCGCGCCGGATGCACCGGCGCCACGATCGCGAAGGCGCGTACGAGGGGCGCACAGCAGCGCGTCATGCGCCGAAACGCGCGAGCAGAATGAGCGTCACGGTCACGACGATGGCGCCGCCAATGCGCGTGGCGATCTGCGCGAACGGCATGAGCTGCATGCGGTTCGCGGCGGTGAGGATCGCCACGTCGCCGGTGCCGCCCTGGCCGCTGTGGCACGCGTTCACGATTGCGGTGTCGATAGGGTACATCTTCATCAGGCGGCCCACCACGAAGCCCGTGCCCATCAGCGTAACGACGGTCGCGGCGATCGTCACGACATTGACGAGCGTGAACGCGGCCATGAGCTTGTCCCACGGCGTCATCGCCACGCCGATCGCGAACAGCAGCGGATAGGTGACCGCAGTCGAGAAGAACTTGTAGACCACGAACGCGCCTTCCTGCAGCGGCGGCGAAACCGCGCGCGCGAGCTTCACGAGCACGGCGAGGAACAGCATCGCCACCGGCGCGGGCAGGCCGAACAGCTTGTTCGCCATCAGGCCGATGAGGTACAGCGTGATCGCGGTGATGCCGGCAGCCGCGATGTGGCTCACGTCCACGTGGCCGCGAGCTTCGTCGTTCGACGACGCCAGTTCGTCGCTCGCGCCGACTTGCAGACGGCCGTTGCCGGTGAGATGCGGCATACGCTTGCCCAGCATGTCGAGCATGCCCGAGAGGATGATCGCCATGAGGCTGCCGAGCATCACGGGCGGCAAGACCTGCGCGAACAGGTCGCCTTGCGCGACGTGCATGATTTCCGAATAGCCCACGGAAAGCGGAATCGCGCCTTCGCCCACGCCGCCGGCCATGATCGGCACGACGATGTAGAGCAGCGTGTGCTTGACGCCGAGACCGAGCGCCGCGCCAACCGCGGTGCCCACGATGGTCGCCGCCACCGTGCCGGCCGCAAGCGGAATGAAGATCTTCAGGAAACCTTGAATCAGCACGCGCCGGTCCATGCTGAGAATGCTGCCGACGATGATCGAGGCGATGAAGAGATAGAGGAAGTTGGTCTGCTTCGTGAACTCGACCGTGAGGTGCTGCACGGGCGTGGGCAGCACGTGGTAGTACACGAGCGCCGAGGGCACGAAGGTCGCGAGAATCGCCGCCGCGCCGATATTGCGCAGCAGCGGCAGGCGCTTGCCGAGTTCGGCGCACGTGAAGCCGCAGAAAGCGAGCACGGCGATGGCCATCGAGATCTCGCCGGGCACCTTGCCGGTGACCGCGAAGCCCGCGATCAGCGCAAACAGGATCACGTAGATCGGCAGCGGAATGATGCCGATGCGAATTTCCATCAGCTTCCACCAGCCTTCGGGCCAGAAGCGGGTTTGCGTTGTTTGGGATGACTCGGGGACCGCCTGGTTGACCTGCGAGGCGGCGGATACGGATGCACTGTTCTGCACGGGATGTCTCCTTCGTTTTCGCGACCGGACTGCGTCGCATCTCCGGTGCTTGTTTAATGAGGGCTGCGGGCTATTAGGGATAGGCCGTCGGAGCTCTATAAAGCAGTAGCCGTGCCAGCGCGCATCGACGTCTGGAACAATCCGCAACACATTGATTTCTTTGCCATTTTCCGGAACGCCACTCGGCTCGAATCCGCCATCGATCCGAGATTTCAGAATCGGCTCGAGCCGGAGGCCGAAATCTCGGCCTGCCTCGACCCGACCGTTGAGTGTATGGCAAGAGTGAGTTTCAGAATTCGCTCTGGAACGGCGCCGATCGTTGGCAGAAGATGGATCACCGCAATGTGAGGAGTGAGCCATGAAGATCGTCTTGCCAGGATGCGCCGTCGTTTGCGCCGCGGCGCTATGGAGTGCCGGCGCGCTGGCCGCGCCGCCGGGTTCGGCTTACCAGACGCCTGTGCAGTTATCGAGCGGAAGGAATCTGCTTTGCAGCGTGAACGCACCACAGCCTGCCGGCGAAGCGGCCGCGCTCACGCGTCGCGAGCAGGTGCAAGCCGATGTCCTCGCCACGCAGCCTTTGAGGCTCGTGAGCGGACCGGCATCGCCTTACCCCTCTGCCTATACGGCGCCGAGCGTTGCCTGCGTGGACGCGGGTTGATGCCGCAGAAAGCGCCGCGGGGCTCGATTCGCCTGACGAATCGAGCCCCGCGTGCTACGAAGTTGAGTGAGAAGACCGATCAGAAGCGCGTGCGCACGCCCGTCGTCACTTCGACCTGGTTGGTCGCACCGAAGGTCGTGCCCACCGTGTAGCCGCCGTGCAGCTTCATGTAGTCGCCTGCCAGATACACTTCGGTGCGCTTGGACAGGTGATAGAAGATCGAGCCGTAGAGCGTTTCCTTGAAGCCGTTGTGCAGCCCGCTCGTGGGATCGAATGCGCCGATGTTGGCGTTCGGAATATTGCCATCGACGTTATACGCGGCGTTGTGCGTGCGCATTTGCTGGTAGCCCAGTTCGTAGTCGAGCGCGCCCTTCGGCACGAGCTTGAACGAGACCGTCCACGCATTGTCCTGACGCTGGCCGAGCGCCCCCTGATTGCCCCAGTAGCGGAAGTAGCCCGCATTGGCGCGCACGATGCCGATCGTGTAGTTGCCGCCAACCGAGAACGCCTGGTTCGTGTTGCCGTCGCGGTTCACGTGGTTATAGAAGGTCGAGGCCGTCCACGTCGGGGCGTTGTAGCCGAGTGCGAACTGATAGTTCGCGTTATTGCCGAAGCTCGTCGAATTGCCGAAAGCGTAGCCCGCTGCCGCGTAAATACCGTTATCGAAGACCTTCTTCCACGCGAGGCCGTTTTCGTAACGGGTGCCCGTTGCGCTCGCCGCGTAGAAAATCATCTGCTTGAAGTTGTTCGCGTTGGTCCAGCCACCCTCTTCCGTCGTGAGCTTCGCGTTGCCGTACGGGTCGCCGTAGATGGCCGCGGCGTCACGCGCGATGGTGTTCTGGAAGCCCGCCGTGAGCTTGCCGAAGCGCTCGTCTTCCACGCCGACCCAGGCGTCACGGTCGAAGATCTGGCCCGGGTCTTCCATCTGGCCATCGCTCGCGCGGTATTCGCTTTCGAGCCGGAAGATCACCTTTGTGCCGCCGCCGATGTCTTCGGCGCCCTTCAAGCCCCAGCGGCTGCCGCTGAACCACGGTTCGCCGGCAATGCCCATGCCGATCACGTGGTTGCCGTTGGCATCCGCGTGCGATTGATAGGTGGGGACGCTCAGGTCGATGAGGCCGTAGAGTTGAACGCTCGATTGCGCGTGTGCGCCGCTCGCTGCGAGTGCGCCGAAGGTCGCGCCTACGGCAGCGACAGCAAGTTGTTTTCTCTTCAAGATCGTCTCCAGGGGTTGCTTCGTTGGAAGTTTTCATGGACCCGCTGCCATCACTCGCCGGTTTCGGCGAGCCGTGTGAATCAGCGGGTGAGACGAATAGTAGAGAGGTGAATCCTTCGCGATTCTTTCACGAACGATGGGTATTCCTAAGTAGATCCACTAATACCGTAAATAAAGCCGGCCTGCTCAGGCCGCCACCGCCTCTTTCACGCGAAGGATGTAGCCGAGGCCGCGCAGCGTGGTGATCTGCACGCTCGATTCCGCCAGATGCTTGCGCAGGCGATGGATGTAGATGTCGATCGCGTCCACGCTCGGTTCGTCGCTCAGGCTGCAGATGCGATCCAGCAGCGCCTGCTTCGGCACCGCCTTGCCCTGGCGCAGCATGAGTGCTTCGAGGATGGAGTGCTCGCGCCGGCGCAGGGTGAGCGGTGCATCCTTGTGGCGAAACTCGCGCGTGTCGCAAACGTACTGCAGGTCGCCGCAGGTCAGCCAGCCCGACTTCTCGCCAGTCTGCCGCCGTATCAGCGCCTTGATGCGCGCAACCAGTTCGCGGCTGTCGAACGGCTTGACCACGTAGTCGTCGGCGCCCGCGCCGAAACACGCCACCTTGTCGTCTATCGAGCCATGCGCGGTCAGCATGAGCACGGGCACGTTGTTGCGCCTGCGCCGCAAACGATTGAGCACGTCTTTTCCGCTCAGTCGCGGCAGGCGCATGTCGAGAAGCACGAGGTCATAGCTCTGCGTGAGCAGCACGGAGTCCGCGGCTTCTCCATCGGCCACGCAGTCCACCGTGAAATTCTCGGCGCGCAGCAGGTTGACGATCCAGTGCGCGAGTTCGGCGTTGTCTTCTACGAGCAGCAGCTTCATGGTCCTTCTTACCCTCCTCATCCGGGCCAGACGGGCAAACGCACCGTCGCGACCAGACCCACCCGCTCGGCCCCCGCGGCAACGCTCACCGAGCCGCCGTGCGAGCGCGCGACCTGATGCACAATGGCGAGACCGAGCCCCGTGCCGTCGGTATCCGCCGCGACGCGATAGAAGCGCTCGAACACGTGCGCACGGGCCTCGGCTGGAATGCCGGGGCCGTTGTCCACCACCTGCAGCATGACCTGCCCCCCTTCGCTGCGGCACACGGCCGTCACGCGGCCGCCCTTGTGCGTATAGCGAATGGCGTTGTCGATCAGGTTGGACACGAGCGAGGCCAGCAGGCCGGTGTTGCCCGCCACGTGCACGTCGTCGTCGAGTTCCGCGCCGAGATCGATGCCGCGCCGCTCCGCCGCCTGGACCATCTCTTCGAGCACGGAAGACACGACCTCGGTGAGATCGACGCGCGTCTGACTCGGCGACGATTGCGTCATCGATTCCGCCTGTGCGAGCACGAGCAGTTGATTCGTCAACTCCGCCATTTTCTGGCTGGTGCGGCGCACACCTTTGAGTGCGTCGAAAAGCGCGGGATCGTTCGCGTCGCACTGACTCGCGAATTGCGTTTGCGTGGTGAGCAGCGTGAGCGGCGTGCGCAGCTGGTGCGCCGCGTCGGCGATGAACTGCCGCTGCATGGCGGCATGCACCTTGAGCCGCGCGATGCACTGGTTGATCGCCTCGACAATCGGCCTCAGTTCCGATGGCAGATGGTCCGGGCGGATCGGCTCCAGTTGCACGGGCTCGCGGTCCGCGACGTCGTCCTTGAGCTTCATGAGTGGCCGCAGCTCGAGCGTAAGCCCGAGCGGCACGAGCAGCGCGACGAGTGCCAGCATGAACCACTGGCGTGCGAGTTGCGGCCTCCACAAGGCGTTGATCATCGCCTCGCGCGACGCGATCGTCTTGCCGACGATCACCATGACGCGTTCGGCCCGGCCCGAGTCGTAGAGCATGCGCTCGTAGGCCACGGCGCGAATCGGCAATCCCGCATACGTGGTGTCGTAGAACACAGGCACCTCGGCGGTGTTCGCGCGCGGCAATGGCAAGTCCGGCGCGCCGCCCAGCAAGCGGCCATTGCCGGCGAGCACCTTGTAGAACACATGATCCTGCCACGGCGATTCGAACAGTTCCAACGCCGCCGGCGGGATCGTCGCTCTGAGGGAGCCGTTGTCCCAGTCGACGTCCTCGATGATCGTGCGCGCCGAATCCAGCAGCGAGTGGTCCTGCACGAGATCCGCGGTCTGCCGCGCGGCATCGTACGACTCGCAACTCGTCACAACGACAAACGCGGCGAGCGGCACCAGCAGCCACAACAGCAACCGCCCACGCAGGCTATGCACCATGTCGCGCTCTCTCAGATACCGGACCGCCAGACGGCGAGCGCAGGACGGCAGCTCCGGACCTGCTTCATTTCGCGCTGACGAATTCGTTCGTGTAGGTGCCGGACAGATCCACGTGCTTGCCCTTCACCGAGGGATTGAAACTGGAGAGCACCTTCAGTACGGTCGCCGGACCGTCGGCGGGCATCTTGCCGTCTGCGGTGTACATCGGCAGCGAGGCCTTGAGTGCGCTCACATAAAGCGCCTTGTCCTTTTGATAGTCGGCGGGCATTTGCGCGGCGATTTCCTCGGCGCTGTGCGTGTGAATGAATTGCATGGTGCGCACGAACGCGTGCGCGAGCTTCACCGCCTGAGCCTTGTGCGACTGGGCCCATGCGTCCTGCACGTAAAGGCTTGCGGCGGGATAGGTGCCGCCGAGCGCGGCGCGCGTGCCTTCGACCGTGCGCATATCGACGAGCACCTTCGCATCGCCGGCTTTTTGCAGCGCCGATACGGTCGGCTCGGTCGTCATGCCCGCGTCGATGCGGCCCTGCTTGATGGCCGCGATGAAGCTCGCGTCCGCGCCCACCGGCAACATGGTGTAGGCGCTGGAGGCGATGCCATGCTGGCTCGCCAGATACTGCGTGAGAAAACTGGTCGAGGACCCAAGGCCCGTCACGCCGAGCGTCTTGCCTTTGACGTCGGCCATCGACTTGATCGTGCCCGCCGCTTTCGACGACACCAGTTCCACTTCGCCCGGCACCTGGCCGAACACGACGATCGCCTTGACGTCCTTACCCTTGGTCTGCAGGTCGATAGTGTGATCGTAGAAGCCGACCACGGCCTGCACCGCGCCTGCGAGCAGTTCGTTCTCCGCATCCACGCCCGCGGGTTGCGAGAGCAACTCGACGTTCAGCCCTTCGTCGCGGAAATAGCCCAGTTGTTCGGTGAGGCGCGCGGGCAGGTAAATGAGCTTCGTGATACCGCCGACCATGATGGTGATCTTCTCGCCGGCATCGTCGGCGGCATGCGCGCCTTGAAGCGCCATGGCAAACAGCAGGCCACCAGCGAGTGCGACTCGACGCAGCGCGCCCCCAAAACTCAATTGCATTGATTGTCTCCGTCGGGATAGGCCGGTGGCGCGATGCTCGCCACTTCGATCGTTTCGGGGATTCTAGTGATTCAAACCCTTCCCGAAGCTTTCGCGGGTCACGCGGATTTATACGGGATTTCCATGAGCGACGGTGTTATTTATGCTTTTAATTATTCTGAATAAAAATGGCTTTTATTCAGAATGATGACTGCGGTGCAGTCAATTCAAACAGGATTACTGATCGATTTGGTGCAAAGCAGAGAGACCCGGTTCGAGAGTTCTCTGCCAAGGGAAATACCGGCAGGAGTTATTGCGGCAGTGCGCCCTTCATGACGCGCACCACGTCGCGGGGCTCAATTCCTGGCCTGCCGACCAGCGAGTCGTCACAGAACGCGCTGGACGGCCCGGGCGGAATCTGTGATGTCCTGCCCGAAACCGGCGACCGTGTTGCAGCCCGCCAAAGCAGCCAAAGCAGCCAAAGCGCCGATCATCGATACCGCCGCCAGAATCCGTCCGATCATGTTCAACTTCCCCTAAGCTCGATTTTTGATTGTTGCGCGGGCGGCCGCTCATGGCCATTCGCCCGCGGAGTCCAGCCCGATTTGAGTCGGCCGGAATTTCGTATTCTGCCTGTGCCGGGTCTTTGCGTGCAAATTGGCAGCGGATGCGGTCACGCGCGGGGGCATTGCGCCGCCCGCGCAATCCGGCAGTTGCTTGAATGCGGCGTTCCTTCTCGAGCAAGGCGCCAACGCCAGCTATTCGCTTTGGGCAGCCGTATGGCGCGATGACGAATCTGATCGAAGCGGGAGCCGATCCGTCCATTGCCGACCCGCAAGGCCGCGATAGCATGGCGATCGCGCGCGAACGCAAGCTGCCGGCGGGTATCATTGAAAAGCTCGAGTCGCTGCAGCGCAAACTGCCTGGGCGTCGCCATTGATCCGCCAGCTTCCAGTCATTTCGACGCCTGCGACGCGTAACACAACCACGTAACACAACCACGCAACACAACGGGCCCTCTCGTCAATGCGCATTTTCGGAATCAGCCTTTACGTCATCATCGCGCTGCTTTTTGCAGTACACGCGATCCGCAACCAGCAGAACATGTACTGGCTGCTGATCCTGTTTCTTTTCCCCGGGCTTGGCAGCCTCGTCTACTTCTTCGTCATTTATCTGCCGAGCCTGCGCCAGTCGCGCGGGGCGAGGGCAACAGGCCGGGCCATCTCGCAACTGGTCGACCCCAACCGCGCCGTGCGCGAAGCGCGCAACGATTTCGACCGCGCGCCGACCGTCGCGCACCGTATGCGCCTGGGCGCTGCGCTGCTCGACGCGGGCAACGCCGTCGAAGCGCTGCAGCACTACCAGGCGGCGGCCACCGGGCCGTTCGCATCCGATCCCGCGTTGCTCGAAGGTCTCGCACGCGCGCAGTTTGCCAATGGCAATACCGCAGCCACGCAGGAGACGCTGGAAAAGCTGTTCGCCCTCCAGCCTGTCGCCCGCCAGCAGCCGGATCCCTCCTTGTTGTATGCACGGGCGCTCGCCGCGAACGGCGCAGCGGGCACCCGCGCCGCGTTCGAAGCCGCGCTCTCGTGCGCGAGCGACGCCGCCCCGCGTTGTCTCTTCGCCGACTGGCTGGCAAAGCAGCCCGGTGACGCCGATCGCCAGCGCTCGCGCGAGCTTTACGCCGAGATCGTGCACGACGCGAAGCACTGGCCGCGTCACGCCCGCGAGCACAATGGCGAGTGGCTGCAACGGGCTCAGGCCGCGTTGAGCCGATAGCGTGCCGAGCAGCGCCGCGGTGTCATGGTGTGCGCCGGTCATCGCGCCTGGAATCGATATGACATGACCTGCCGGATGCGTTCAGTCCGGCGTGTGCGCGTCCATGCGCGCGCACATGCGCCGGTAGGCGGCCGGCGTCATGCGGTACGCGCGGCGAAACCAGCGGCCGAGATGGCTCTGGTCGGCGAAACCCACTTCAGCCGCGACCCGCGCCGGCGTGTGGCCCGCCGCCAGCAGCCTGCGCGCGGCACGCAGGCGCAAGCGCACCAGGTACGCATGGGGCGACGTGCCGAATTCGCGCTGGAACAGGCGCGTCAGACGAAACCGGTCGATGCCCGAGCTATCGACGAGTTCGTCGAGCCCGATGTTCGCGCTCATGTGTTCGTGCAGCAGGTCGCGCACACGGGCAAGGGCGGGCGAAGCGGGGCGCGCCGCTGCGGTCGTATCGAGCAGATGGCCGCCCAGGCGCTCCAGCAAGCAGTCGAGCGCCTCGTCGCGCGCGAGCCGGCCTTCCTCGCCGTATAGCGCAAGAAACGCACGGCGGATCGACTCGGTCAGGCGCGGATCGTCAACGAGCGTCTGGCCGAAAGCGGCCGCCACGCCGCCCAGGCCCGCAATGTTCAGCCTGCGCGCCGCACGCTCGACCCACGGCTGCGGCAGGTACAGCATCGCGTAGGTGAAGCCGCCCGGTTCGGGCGCGTGGCCGTCGTGCAGCGCGCCCGGTTCGATCAGGATCGCGCGGCCCGGCACGCTCGTATGCAGCGACCGGTGACACTGAAAGCGCTGCACCCCCTGCTCCGTATAGCCGATCAGCATGTCGTCGTGATCGTGGGGATCGTAAGCGTGGCCGCTGAAATGCGCCCGCAGACTCTCGATGCCCGTCTGCGCATCGCGCCGCGCGACGAGCCAGTGATCGTTCCGGCCCTCAGTCACCGTGGCGTTCGTCATGGCAAGCCTGGCTCCTCGTTCCCGATTCCTTTCCCAAGGGGACGAGTGTACGCCGGCCATGCGCGGATGACAGAACGTGGCCTCGTCGGCGTGATCGGCGCCGGCTCTCGATCATCGGGTTCAATCGTCGAACTCGCCGGCCTGCAGCGCTTCGTCGAAATCCGTGATCCACGGGGCGAAGTGATCGGTGTCGTAGGTGGCCGTCTTGCCGTTGGCGATCCGTGTGACGGATACCTGGCGAATCGCCGCGCGCTCACCGCCGGCAGCGGATTTCTCGTTGTCCGAGATCCGGAACTCGCCCAGGTCGAGCCCCCGGCTCGCGAGCACAGCCTTGACGTCTTCCTGTTCATCCCAGGAAAACTCGGCGAAGTCGTGGGCTGCCATGTTCGTCTCCTCCAGGGCGTCATCACGGGCTGCACGGCGCGACGGGCAATCCCTCGGCCTTCCAGCGCAACATGCCGCCAGCGAGATTGGCCACCTTGCCGAAGCCCGCCTTGGTCAGCAATACGCTTGCCTGCGCGGAGCGCACGCCGGAGCGGCACACGGCCACGACCGGCCGATCGCGATCGAGCTCGTCGATGCGCGACATCAGTTGCGAGAGCGGCACGAGTTTCGCGTCGGGCAGATGGCCAAGATGGTCGATGAACTCGGGCGCCTCGCGCACGTCGACGATCTGCAGCGCCGCCGCATGCTCCAGCAGCGCCATGGGCTCGATTTCCCATACGCCGCTGAAGCGCAGCGTGAGCGGCGCCCAGTCGGGCGTTTCCTGGATCGGCGCGTCGCCTTCCGGCTTGCCGCAGCGCAGGTTGGCGGGCACCGCGACGGCCATCTGCTTGGGGTGCGGCAAATTCAGGTTGTGCATGTAGCCCGCGAAGTCGCCGAGATCGACGTCGCCGCCCAGGCGCGGATTGAAGCGCCTCTCCTCCGCCACGCTCGTGACCGTGATGCCGCGATAGTCGTGCGCCGGGTAGAGCAGGCAGTCGTCGGGCAGCGTGAGAATCTGCTCGCGCACGGAAGTAAACAGCTGCTCCGCGCTCCCGCCCTGAAAATCGGTGCGGCCGCAGCCGCGTATCAGCAGGCTGTCGCCGGTAAAGGCCATGCTCGCGTCGTCGAGGACGTAGGTCAGACAGCCGCTGGTGTGACCAGGCGTGGCGCGCACTTCCAGATACCGTTTGCCGAAGGCGATGCGATCGCCGTGCCGCAGCGGACGGTTCACGCCCTCGGCGCCCACCGCGTCGGCGAGCGCGATCTGGCTCCCGCTGCGCTCGCGCAAACGCCACGCGCCCGTGACATGATCGGCGTGCACATGGGTATCGAGCGTCGCCTGCAGGCGCAAGCCCAGCTCCCGCAGCAGCGCGAGGTCGCGCGGCACCTGCTCGTAGACCGGGTCGATCAGCAGCGCCTCGCCGCTTTCGGGGTCGCCGAGCAGGTAGGTATAGGTAGACGATACGGGGTCGAAAAGCTGGCGAAATATCATCGCGGCTCTCTGCGAAAACAAACGCGTGGTTCGCTTTCCAGTATGCCGCATCCGGTTTCGGCCCGGCGGCTCCACGTGCGCGATCTACCCGCGTTTGTCCGGCAGAGAACCAAAGAGCCGCAAGGTCGCTCGCCGCGATGCGGCTCATCGATTGCCATTGCCCGGCTCACCCCTGTGCTTCGGGGCGAGCCGTGGGAAGTGACGTGCATTGTTGGCGATCAGTTACCCGTGCGCAACGTCCAGACCGTTGCCGCATTGGTAGTGTCGTCGACGGCGGCGAACTGCGAGTGGTGCTGGCTGTCCATGCCAAATGCGAGCCCGAACGCGGAACCCGTCGTGGGATCGACCGACATCTGCGCGACGAACTGGCCGTCCACGGTGAATTCGACGATCTCGCTGGGCTGTTGCGCGTCGGCGTTCACGGCGTCGCCATTGGCCGTGACGAGATGCCCGTTGGGCGCGAGCGCAAGGGCAAGCGGTCCGTGCAGGTGGGTATTGTCCTGATAGATCAGCCGCCCCACTCCGCCGCTATGATTCGCACCCGCCGCGCCGTAGACGGCGAATACCGCGTTGTCGCCTGTCGAAGCGACGTAGAGCACGTCGTGCTGGCCATCATAGGCGAGCCCCGTCGGGCCGACGACCAGCGCAGCCGGATCGGTGCGATGCATGTAGCCCGAAGCGACGATGGTCGAGGAGGGCAACTCCTTCACGCCGTCCTCGCCGATCGCAAGGTCTATCCGGGCGACGGTGCCGTCGAGCACGTCCGAGACGAAGACCTTCACGATTTGGCCGCCGTCGAGCACGGTGAGGTCCCAGGGGCCGTCGAGCAGCCGCGCATCTTTCAGTTCCTTGACGAGCCGGCCCTGCGGATTGATGACGAGAAGCGAGCCCGGCGCGATGACGTCCTTGCCGTTCGTGGTCGGCACGTTGCCCACCAGTACGAAGCCGCTTCGCAGCACGGCGAGCGCCGTCGTGAGACCAAGGTTGGCGCCCTGGAAGAACGTCACTGGCGGGCTATTCGGAACGAGCTTCACGATCGTCGTGCCGGTGCCTTGCAGATTCGATTTCGCGTTGAAGTTGGACACCACCACGTCACCGGGCTTGAGCGTACTCCATGAGGGCACGCCGAACGGTACGAATGCGATGCCGTACGGATTGACGTCGCCATTGGACGGCACGGTCGATGAAGTCGCAAAGGCCGGCGGCAGGATCGCCTGCAGGCCGTCGGCGCGCACGGTCCCAAGCGTCAGGGCGAAGAGCCCGGCGCCCAATGCGAGATGACGCAGTCGCGGCACGAACGCCGCCCGGTTCCGGCCGAAGTATGAACGACATGCAGACAACGAGCGGGAAGCTTTCATCTGACACCTCCTTCTCGCGGGGACGGTCCGGACGCCAGGACGACTCGCGCGGCCAGTGAACGCACCATGCTTCGCGCGCCCCGCGTTTTGCGTAAACGATCCAGCGGCGAGGCTATTCCGCTAGTCGCGCTTCAACGCTTTGCCATTCCGATTTTCGCTTTTGGCGAAACCGCAGGCGCCGAAAGCTGCTCCACCAGAAAATCCACGAACGCCCGCACCCGCGACGTCAAATAACGTGCGTGCGGATACAGCAGGATGAACGGCCGGGTACGCCCCCCCTCCTCGCGCAGCACTTCCACGAGCCGGCCTTCGCGCAGGTCGTCGGCCACGACGAAGCGATACGTCTGGAACAGCCCCGCTCCCGCGCGCGCGAGCGTTACGCCGGCGAGCGCGTCGCCCGACGTTCCGTAACTTCCGCTCGTGATCACGTCGCCATCTTCATTGGCATTGCCGTCGAACGTCCAGGCAAGATGGCGCCCACTACTTGGCAGTTCGAACTGTATGCATTCGTGCGACTGCAGATCCGCCACGGTCTTGGGCACGCCCGCGCGCTTCAGATAGGCGGGCGTGGCCACCACCACCATCTCCGCGTCTTCCAGCTTGCGCGCCACCAGGTTGGAATCGGCGGGCGCGCGCCCGCGGATCGCCAGGTCGAAGCCTTCGTCGGCGAAGTCGATGTTGCGGTTGCTCAGATGCGTGTCGACCTGCACCTCCGGATAGCGCTCGCGAAACGCCGGCAAGAGCGGCAGCACGCGATAGTGCCCGTAGGGCGTGGGCATGCTGATGCGCAGCACGCCAGCCGGCGTGGTCTGTTCGCCCGTGACTTCGCGCTCCGCGTCCACGAGTTGCGAGAGCGCCTGGCGGCACTGCTCGAAGTAGCGCCGCCCCGCATCGGTCAGGCGAATCTGGCGCGTCGTGCGCACGAACAGGCGCACGCCGAGCCGCTCTTCGAGCCGCGCCACGGACCGGCTCACCGCGGCGGGCGTGACGCTCGCCGCATTGGCCGCCAGCGTGAAGCTGCCCAGCTCCGCCGCCTGGCAGAACAGTTCGATGCTGCCCAGCAGCAGATCGTCGAATTTACGTTGCATGCCCTTTTCTCCTGATGGCTCCAGCTCGCGCCAGATGCTTTAGTTCTATTCTGATGCGTCCAACATGAGGCGAATACGCATCGCCACTCGAGGAGAACATGGTGTCCGTCGAACAAAAACTTGCCGATCTCGGTCTCGCTCTGGCCGCCGCGCCGCAACCGCTCGGCAACTACAAGGCCAGAAGGCTTTCTCGAGCAGCCTGCCGTGCTCGACGCCGCATCGGATCTCTTCGCCGCCGTGCTCGGCGAGAAGGCCGGGCACGCGCGCTCCGCGTTCTCGCATGCGCGACTGCCCCTCGATCTGCCCGTCGAACTCGTGGTGATCGCGCAGATTCTGCCTGCCTGAAGCCGTCTTTTCCGCCGCCTAAAGGAACATCGGCACGCGCATCCATCGCGCGTGCCGATGTTCCCGTTTGCGTCGATCAAATGCCGCTCAAGCCCATACCGACTGCAGCCGTGCGATGCTCTGGCGCGTCTCGCGCTCCAGTTGCGCCACCAGCTCCGCCGCCGGCAACGCGCGCGCGAGCGGCGCGGCCTGGCCCGCCCACTGCGCGCCGTAGCGGAATTCACCCTTGGCCTTCGCAGCCGCGATCAGCGCCTTGCCCGCGTCGTACGTGATCGGATAAGACGGAACGCGCGGCGCCTTCGGGTCCTCGCCAAGCGCGGTGAAGCGATTGACGATGCTGCGCGCAAGCCGCCCCGAGATTGCCGAGGTGAACGTCGTATGGCGCGCGGGGTCGCCGAGCAAGGCGGCGCGATAGCCTTCGTCGGCCGCGCTCTCCGGGCAGGCCACGAACGCCGTGCCCAGTTGCGCCGCCTGCGCGCCCAGCGCGAGCGCGGCCGCGATGCCCGCGCCGTCCATGATGCCGCCCGCCGCAATCACGGGCACGTCGAATTCGCTCACCAGCAGGCGCGTGAGCGCGAACGTGCCGAGGCCGTCGTCGCGGGCGTTCTGATCGAACACGCCGCGATGGCCGCCCGCCTCCACACCCTGCGCGACGATCGCATCCACGCCCGCCTCCACCGCTGCGGCCGCTTCGTCGAGACTCGTTGCGCTCGCAAACAACCGGACGCCCGCGTGCTTGAGCTCGGCGATCACCGCATCGGGCGGCAGGCCGAAATGGAAGCTCACCACGGCCGGCTTCTCTTCGAGCAGCATGGACTGCATGGCCTTGTCGACGACGAAGCTCATGTAGATCTCCGAGAGCGAGGCAGGCGGCTTCGCGCCGTATTGCTCGAACACCGGCGCGAGCCAGTCGAGCCACGCGCGCTCCACGGCCGCGTCGGGCGTGGCCGGGCGATGGCAGAACACGTTGATGTTGAACGGCTTCGCCGTCAGCTCGCGCGTCTGGTGGATCGCGCGACGCGCGTTCTCCGCGTTCATCGCGGCCACGCCCAGCGAACCGAGCGCGCCCGCATTCGACACGGCGGCGGCCAGCGCCGGCGTGGTAGTGCCCGCCATGGGCGCCTGGATGATCGGCTTCTGAATGCCGAGCGAGCGCAGCAACGCCCGCTGGTCCACTTGAGTGCTCATGTTGCGTTCCCTCCGGATCCGTTCCCGTTTCAAGCGTGAGCGCGGCGCTGCGCCCAGTGCGCGAGTCCGCCGCATGCGACCAGCAGCGCGCCGGTCGCGAAGAACACGGCGTGCAGACCGAAGTGAACGCCGACCACGCCGCCGATCACCGGCCCCACCACCTGGCCGCTGAATTGCGCCGACTGCAAATAGCCGAGCATGCGGCCGGTTTTGCTTTCGTCTACCGACTGCCGCGCGAGCTTGCCGATGGAAGGCAAGAGCCCCGCGAGCGTCATGCCCATCACCACGCGCAGGCCCGCGAGCTGCCACCAGTGTGTGACGAACGCCTGCGGCACCATCGCGAGCCCGGTGAGCACGAGGCAGGCGACGATCACGCGCCAGCTCCCGAAGCGGTCGGCCAGTGCGCCGAGGCGCGCCGCCGTGAGCATGCTGCCAAGCGCCGAGCATGCCATGACCACGCCCGCCACGCGCGCGAGATGCGCCGCGCCCACGCCCAGACTGCCGATATACACCGTGATGACGGGCTCGATCGACATATTGGCGAGCAGCACCATCATCGCGGTCACGAGCAGCGCGGCCACCACCGCATAGTCGGGGCGGCGCGCACCGCTGCCCGAACCGGCCGCCGCGTTGCTTGCGTGCGGTTTCGCGTCGCTTTCTGGATGAAACTCTTCCTTCACGACGAAGATGGTCAGGAGCGCCGCCACGGCGATCATCGCGCCGCCGGCGAAAAAGGTACCGCGAATGCCGATCCAGCCGGGCAGCACGCCGCCCACCAGCGGCCCGACGAGATTGCCCGCGAGCGCGCCCGTGGAAAGAATGCCGAGCGCCCAGCCCGCGCGCTCGCGCGGCGCCTGGGTGCCGACCATCACCGTGGAAGCCGACGCGTAGCCACCTACGAGGCCGGCGATCAGACGCAGCGCGACGAGCTCGTACACATTGTGCGCCACGCCGATCATCGACATCACCACGGCCATGCCGATGGCCGCGCGCACGAGCATGGGCTTGCGGCCATAGCGGTCGGCAAGGCGGCCCCAGATCGGGGCGGTGAGCGCCGTGCCGAGGAAGGTCGCGCCGAATGCCACGCCCGACCACTGGATCACGGCGGACTGCGAGCTCACGCCGAGCTGCCGAACGTAGAGCGGCAGGAATGGCAGCAGCATGCTGAGGCTCACGAGCGTCGTGAACGAGCCGATCACGCACACGACGAGATTGCGCCGCCAGTACTGCGCATTGCGCTCCGAATAGCCGCGCGGTTGCGGCTTTGACTGCCGCAGCGTAGCCGCGGGCGAGGAAACAGTGGTATTCACTTGGCCCTCAACGCAGAGAAGAGATCGACGAAGAGCGCGAGCCCGAACGCCGCATGGGAGCCAGTCTAGGTTAGATCGCGCAGCGAGAGAATCACCGCGATACGTAAGTCATTCTTCCGTGAGGCGAACGAATGGTGAGGACTTGCTCAATCGGCGTCGGTAATGCGCCGGGCCTCCTCGAAGTACGCGCGCAGCCGGGGCGCGGCGAAATCGACGAAACTGCGCACCTTGGGCACCGAGAGGCGCCCGTGCGGCGTGACGAGATTCGCGGGCAGCGGCCCATGCTCGCTGTCGCGCAACACGATCCGGAGCCGGCCCGCCTCCACCTCTTCGGCCACGTGATAGGAAAAGAGCCGCGTGACGCCATGCCCCGCCACGGCCGAAGCCCGCGCCGCGCGTATGGTATTCACGATGAAGCGCGGCGAGAATTGCACGACCTGGGGCAGCGCGGTCTGACGCGCCGCCGGGAAGCTCCACGAGTCGAGCCCGAAATGCGTCATCGAGATGATCGGGTGGCTCGCGAGATCGGCGGGCGTCTCGATAGCCGGATGCGTGGCGAGATAGTCGGGCGAGGCGACCACCACGCGCCGCACCTCGCCCACCGGGATGGCTACGAGCGTCGAATCCTGCAGATGCGCAATGCGCAACGCCACGTCGATGCCCTCGTCGATGAGGCTCGCGGGCCGGTCGAGCAGGTGCAGACGGATCGACACCTCGGGGTTGCGGTCGATGAACGCCTCGATCATCGGGCGCAGCACTTCTTCGCCCACGGCCACCGCCGCCGTGACGCCCAGCAGCCCGCGCGGCGCGGAGCGTTCGTCGGCGGCGAGCAGGTCGGCTTCCTCGAGATCGGCGAGAATGCGCCGGCATGCCAGCGCATAGCGCTCGCCCGCCTCGCTCAGGCGGATCGTGCGCGTGGTGCGGTACAGCAGCGCCGTGCCGGTGTGCTCCTCGAGGAACGCAATGGCCCGGCTCACCGCGGCGGGCGAGCGGCCCAGCCGGCGGCCCGCGCCCGCGAGACTTCCCTCGTCGAGCGTGGCGACGAAAACCTTCATGGCGTCGATTCGGTCCATTGCGCGTTCTGGCTTGCGGTCGCTTCGCTCTGTGAATTCCGCGTCGATCTTAGCGGATATCGCGCAGGCGTTAAAATCGGCGCTTCCACTTTTGCGGCAATCGATCACTCATGAAGTGTCCTACCCTCTCGCCGGTCCTCGCTGCCTTCGCTGCCATGGCGCTGGCCGCGACGCCCGCCCTTGCCCAGACGTCGTCGGGCGATCCGAATTCGAAGCGCGACTGCGCGATCGGTTATGTGACGGGCGTGGCAGGCTCGGCGCAAAGCGTGCGCGACTATCTGACCACGCCCGACCGCGACCGCATTCGCTACCTCAAGGACAACGAGATTCAATGCAAGATCGCCGACGACGACAGCCACGCGTCCGGCTGCACCGGCGTCACGCTATTGAAGAACGAGAAGGTGAGCGTGTACGACGATAGCGACCCCGCCACCACCGCCATCGTCGTGCGCGTCGAACTCGATCGCGGCACCTACCCGGTGATCATCGTCGCGCCCAAAAACGAGGTGAGGTGCGACGAGTGAGCGGAACGTAGTTAGCCTGGCAGTTAACGCGCGCTGCGCTCGCACGCCGCGATTTCCGCCTCAGTCACGCCCGCCATGCGCGCGGCATCGACGATCTGCGACCAGCTCGTCGCATCCACGGGAATGCCCTGCGCTTCGCGCTGCCGCCGCGTCGCGTCCTCGCGCTCGCCGGGCAGCAGGATCTCGTCGACACCCGCTGCGCACCGCGTGGCCTTCAGCCATTCCACGAACGCGAGCGCTTCGTGCTCGCGCGAGGGCGCGTCGAACGCCGCCGGATCGACGATCACCGACGTCATGCAATTGACGATCGCGTGCGTGGAGACGATGGTTTGCTCGCGCGTGGTGAAGCCGCCCGAGAGCGCGCCCGCCAGAATTTCGCACATCGCGGCGAGCCCCGAACCCTTATGGCCCGCCACCGCGCCGCCGAAAGCGCGCAGCGCACCGTGCTGCGTATCGCTGAACAGCGCGCCCGGATCGCGCGTGGGGCGGCCGTCGCTGTCGATCAGGGCGTCGGCTGGCACATCCACGCCCTTGTTGTAGGCCACGCGCACTTTCCCCGCCGCAATCGCGCTCGTGGCGAAGTCGAGCACCAGCGGCGAGCGCCCCTCGAGCGGAAACGCCGCGCAAAACGGATTGGTGCCGAAGCGCCTGTCGATGCCGCCGAACGGCGCGACGAGCGGATCGCCCGCGACGTTGACGAAGTGGAACGACACGAGCCCGGCGCGCGCGCATTGCTCCGCCCAGTGCCCGATGCGTCCGATGTGATGCGCATTGCGCAGGCCGAGTGCACACACGCCGAGCGATTTCGCGCGCTCGATGCCGTGTTCCATCGCCTCGAACGCCGTGACTTGCCCGAAACCGCGCCCGCCTTCGATCGTGAGCACCGCGCCCGCGTCGCGCGCGACCTGCGCGTGCGCGTTCAGTTTGAGTTCGCCTTCGCGGCACGACAGCATATAGCGCGGAATCATGCCCACGCCGTGCGAGTCGTGCCCGGCAAGATTGGCTTCGACGAGATGATCGGCAACCAGCGTCGCCTCGCGCGCCTCGCTGCCGGCCGCGCGCCAGATGGCGACGACGAAGGCGTGCAGCGCACGAGCCTCGATAACGACTTCTGAACCTTTTGCAGCAGCGGCATTCGACATGTACGTGACCCTGTGTATGGCAGCGGAGTAAGAGGCCGCGCCTTCGTGGTTACGTGCTTACGTGCGCGGCGCGTAAGCCGGTTGGTCGACGCGGCTGGCCTCGGGAGCCTCAAGCGGCTCGACGCGTCCGACAATCACAAGATAGCTCACCGCGCCGAGCACGCAAAACCCACCGGCGACCACGAGCGGAATCGTGAACGAGCCGCGCGTGAGCTGCAGCATCACGCCGGTAAACGTCGTCAACGCGATGCCTGCGAGATTGGACGCGAAGTTCTGAATGCCCGCCAGCGAAGCGACATGCCGCGACGTGGGCGCGACGTCGGCAGGCAGCGACCATATGCTGGCCGCCGCAGCCGCGAGGCTCCCATAAGCAATCGCGAAGAGTGCGAGCATTACATAGATATCCTGAACAATGCCGGTCAGCGTGATCACGGACGAAAGCAGCATGCCGCCGACGATGCACGTCTTGCGCGCAGCCGTCAGGCTCCAGCCGCGCTTCACGAGTGCATCGGAAAGCCAGCCGCCCAGCCAGCCGCCCGGTATCGAGGCGATGGCGGGCAAGGTGCCGAGCGTACCGAGCGACTTGAGCGAGAAACCGCGCGCCTCGACGAGATAGCTCGGGAACCACGTAATGAAGAAGTAAATGACGAAGTTCAGGCAGAAGAAGCCGAGCATCATGCCCCACACGGTGCGGTAGCGGAACAGGCCGCTCCAGCGTATCGAGGCGGCGGCCGGCGCGGGGGCGCGCGGCTTGTCGAGTGCGGCCCGCGCCTCAGGTTCCCGGTACATCACGATCCAGCCCAGGATCCACACGAGCCCGAGCGCGCCGGTAATCACGAACGACGCCTTCCAGCCCCACGCGGCCATGATGGCGGCCACGAGCGGCAGCGAGAGTGCGGAGCCCACCCGCGAGCCGCTGTCGAAGATGCTCGTGGCGAGCGCGCGTTCATCGCGCGAGAACCATTGGCTCACGAGCTTCGCGCACGACGGATACGCCCCCGCCTCGCCCACGCCGAGCATGAGCCGGCAGCCGAACATCGCCGCGAAGCCGCCCGCCACCGCGGTGGCCGCGGTGAACACCGACCACCAGCCCACGGCGAACGGCAATGCGATGCGCGCGCCGGCCCGGTCGACGAACCAGCCAAACGGCAGTTGCATCACGGCGTAAGTCCAGAAGAAGCCGCTGAGCAGCAGCCCCATGGCGGCAGGACCAATGCCGAGGTCCTTCATGATGTGCGGCGCCGCTACCGCGAGATTGGCGCGGTCGATGTAGTTGACCGCTATCGCCAGAAAACAGAAGAAAATGACCAGCCAGCGCGATTTTTCCTTCATCGAAAGCACTCCTTCTGAATGTGGCGCCGTCTATCCAGTGAATGGCGGCGCCTGTTCGAATCGCTCCCGCTCTACATGACCGCCCCCAGATGCCAGGGCACGAATTCGTTCTGGCCGTAGCCGTGCAGTTCGCTCTTCGTGCGCTGCCCGGAGGCGGTCGCGAGCATCAGCTCGAAGATCGCAGCACCGGCCTCGTCCACGCTTTGCTCGCCGTCCAGAATGCGGCCGCAGTTCAGGTCGATGTCCTCTTCCTGGCGTCGCCACAGCGCGCTGTTGGTGCCGAGCTTGAGCGACGGCGAAGGCGCGCAGCCGTAGGCCGAGCCGCGGCCCGTCGTGAAGCAGATCAGGTTGGCGCCGCCCGCCACCTGGCCTGTGGCGGACACCGGGTCGTAGCCCGGCGTATCCATGAACACGAGACCCTGGGCGCGCACGGGCTGCGCATACTCGTAGGTTTCGACGAGCCGCGTCGTCCCGCCTTTCGCCACTGCGCCGAGCGACTTTTCGAGAATGGTCGTGAGGCCGCCCGCCTTGTTGCCGGCAGACGGGTTGTTGTTCATGTTGGCTTCCATGCGCGCGCAATACGCTTCCCACCAGCGAATGCGCGCCACCAGCTTTTCACCCACCTCGCGCGACACCGCGCGCCGCGTGAGCAGATGCTCGGCGCCGTAGATTTCGGGCGTTTCGGAGAGGATCGCCGTGCCGCCGTGCATGACGAGCCGGTCCACGGCCGCGCCGAGCGCCGGGTTCGCGGAAATGCCGGAATAGCCGTCCGAGCCGCCGCACTGCAAGCCGACCATGAGGTGACGCGCATCGACCGGCTCGCGCGTCACGCGGTTCGCATCGGCCAGCAGCGCACGCACCTGTTCGATGCCCGCTGCCACCGTGCGCGCGGTGCCGCCCGTCTGCTGAATCGTCATGGTCGAGAGGCGCGTACTGCGCTCGAGTTGTTCCGCTTCCACGAGACCGTCGATCTGATTCGTCTCGCAGCCGAGCCCGACGATCAGCACGGCGTAAAAGTTGGGGTGCCGCGCATAACCCGCGAGCGTGCGGCGCAACACCGTGATCGGCTCGCCCTCGGCCGCTAGCGCACAGCCTTCGCCGTGCGTGAGCGCCACCACGCCATCCACGTTGGGGAACGCTTCCAGCGCTTCGGGATGGATGTCGCGGCGAAAGTGATCGGCAATCGCGCGCGCGACCGTGGCCGAGCAGTTCACAGACGTCAGGATGCCTATGTAATTACGCGTCGCGACGCGGCCATCCGCGCGCCGAATGCCGAGAAACGTGGCCGGTTGCGCAGCCGCGGGCGTGTCGTGCGCGTCCACGCCGAAGGCGTAGTCGCGCTCGAAATCGCCCATCGAGAGATTCTGCGTATGCACGTGTTCGCCGCAGCGAATCGGCCGGCTCGCAAAGCCGATGATCTGCCCGTAGCGACGCACCGGTTCTCCTGCCTCGATGTCGCGCAGCGCGACCTTGTGGCCCGGCGGAATCATGCCCGCGACCGTTTGGTCGCCATAGAGTGCCGAGCCAGGCATCAACTGCCCGCGCGCGATGGCAACGTCGTCGCGCCGATCGAGGAGAATGAGCACGGACGAAAGCGAGGCGGGGTCGAGAAGTGTCATAGCCGGTCTCCGTAGGCAGCGCCGCGCACGCCCACGTAAAGCGAGTACAGCGACGTGCTGGCTGCAATGAATAGGCGATTGCGATTCGGGCCGCCGAACACGAGATTCGCGACCGTCTCCGGCACGAGAATCTTGCCGAGCAGCGTGCCATCGGGCGCATAGCAGTGGATGCCGTCGCCCGCGCTCGTCCAGACGTTGCCATGCTCGTCCACGCGCATGCCGTCCGGCACGCCCGGCGAAACGTCCGCGAATATGCGGCCGTTGTGCAACCCGCCGTGCGGATCCACGTCGAATACGCGGATGTGATGCGGGCCGTTCTCGATATGCGACGCGCCCGAGTCGGCCACATAGAGCCGCAATTCATCGGGCGAGAAGGCGAGCCCGTTGGGCTTCATGAAGTCGTCGGCCATGCGCTGCACCACGCCCGTATCGGGCGCCACGCGATACACATGGCATGCGCCGATCTCGCTCGGCGCGCGAAAGCCCTCGTAGTCGCCGAGAATGCCGTAGTCGGGGTCGGTGAACCAGATCGAGCCGTCCGAATGCACGATCACGTCGTTGGGAGAATTCAGCCGATGCCCTTCGTAGCGGTCGGCAATGACGGTGATGCGCCCGTCGTGCTCCGTGCGCGTGACGCGGCGCGTGCCGTGCTCGCAGGTCACGAGCCGGCATTCGCGGTCGAGCGTGTTGCCGTTGCTGAAATTCGAGTTCGCGCGGAACACGCCCGTGCCGATGCCGGGCACCCAGCGCATCATCCGGTTGTTGGGAATGTCGCTCCAGACAAGAAAGTCGCCGGCGGGAAACCACACCGGTCCTTCCGCCCACATGCAGCCGCCCGCGAGCTTCTCGAACTGCGCGTTGGGCTGCAGCAGCATGCGAAAGCGCGCATCGTGGATTTCGTATTCGTGGGGATTCATCGTTCCGGCCTCGTACCGTCAGGGTCAGGTCACGGCGACGCGCGTGACCGATCGCTCACTGCCGCGCCGGTTTATTAAATACTAGTTGAATAGGCCTGTGAAGATTTTCTTCAAGCGCCTGGAATGTGGTTTACCCGTGTTTACCCGCGAGCCTGTGTGGCAATCAGGTTTTGTCGAACACCTGGTCCAGGTCGTAAACGAGCAGGAACACGCAGCCCGTGTCGCTATGAAATCCCGCGTCAACGGTGCCCCGTTCGGCAATGCCCACGTATCCCGCAGGGAGCCGCCGGCCGTTTTGCACGGCCTCGCCTTCGAGTACGTAGATGAACTCGGGGCCCGTATGGCGGTGATCAGGGAACGTTGCCCCTGCAGCGAACCGGACCAGTTGCATCGCGCGGCCGTCTGCCTTGCCGAGGTTCTTGACCTCCACGCCGGGCGCGAAGCGGGAGGGCACCCATGGCAGGCTCGCTGAATCGATGCCTGAGAACCCAGGCGCGAGCGAAGGGTCGTTTGCCATGACGGTGCCCTCGTGTGCGCGGGTGCGCGTTATTGCGCCTTCGCGTCGGCAGCGGCAAGCATGGCGTCGGCGATGCGCGACTCGCCGCTCGATTTGAGCGCGTCGCCCGCGCCGCGAATATCGCGCTCTTCCTTGTTCTGGCTGAGCTTGCTCTTGCCGACCAGACGCGTGATCTCGATCTCCAAGCCGACGATCGCCTTGACGAGCGTGTCTGTGTAGTCCTTGGGCGCATCGGCCATCTTCCAGGGCTTGGGTTGCGTGGCTTCGTGCGTGCGCGTCAGGCGGCCAATCACGCCGCGCACGTAGCGCTCGTCGTCGAGAATCTTGATGCGCCCGTGAGCATGGACCACGACGTAATTCCAGGTCGGCACCTGCTTGTGCGCCTCGTGCTTGCTCGGATACCAGTTCGGTGAAATATACGCGTCGCCCGCGCGGAAGATCACGAGCACGTCGTCGCCGTTCGCCACGTCCTGCCAAACCGGGTTGGCCCGCGCGACGTGCGCACGCAGCACGCCCAACTCGCCCTCGCCCGCCGCGAGTTCAAAGGGGATGTGATTCGCATCGAGCCCGCTTTTGCCCTGCGTGATCAACGTGCCGAACGGATGTTGGGCGATGCAATCGTGCAGAACGTCTTGGCGGTTTTCGGCGAAATGGGCTGGTACGTACATGCGTTTGTCCCTGCTCGTAAGGTGATGGGCGAGCGCGGCCGCAGCCGCCACAAACCCGAGTCTGCCGCAAAAGTGGTTTATTCTATAGATCCAGTTTATTCATATCCCAGTGAACCAGAATCATGCCCAGAACCGCGCAGGCCGCCGAGATGCCATCGTTCGGCACGCTGGACCGGGAGGCCGGCAATCTCAGCCGCCAGGTCGCAGAGGCGCTGCGCGAAGCGGTGCGCAAAGGCGATCTGCGGCCCGCCGATGCGCTGCCTTCCACTCGCGCGCTCGCCGCTTCGCTCCGGGTCGCGCGCGGTACGGTGGTCGAGGCCTACGAACAGCTGATAGCCGAAGGCTTTCTTGAATCGAAAGCCGGGGCAGGTACCCGCGTGGCGCTCGCACTGGCGGAGCCGCCCGCGCGCGAGCCCCGCGTGGCTTCATCGCAGGCGGCGCAAGCCGGGCTGCCGGAGCGCGCCGAAGCGTTCGCCAGGATCGGACGCGAGTTCAAGCCGCTTCCTCCAGTACCGTTTGCCATATCGGTGCCAACGGGTATGACCGCCCCCGGCGACGTCTGGCGCCGGCTCGGCAACCGTCTGCGCGCGCGGGGCCCCGCCTCGCCGACCGGCTATGCCGACCCGCTGGGCGCCCTGGCGCTGCGCGAAGCGATTGCCGATTATGTGCGCAAGTCCCGCTCGGTGCGCTGCGAAGCGGATCAGGTCATCGTGACGAGCGGCACCCAGCAGGGGCTCTTTCTCGCAAGCCAGGTGCTGCTGGGGCCGCGCGACCAGGCGTTGGTCGAGAACCCGGCCTATCGTGGCGTCACCGCCATCCTCGAAAGCCTGCCCTACCGCGACGCCATGGTGCGCGTGCCCGTGGACGCCGAGGGTCTCGACGTCGAGGCCGGCATTCGCATGGCTCCGAAGGCGCGCGTGGCGTTCGTCACGCCTTCGCATCAATATCCGCTCGGCATGCCGCTGAGCATGGCGCGGCGCGCGGCGTTGCTCGCCTGGGCGCGCTCGGCCCATGGCTGGGTCGTCGAAGACGACTACGACAGCGAACTGCGCTACGAGGGCTCTCCGTTTCCGGCGCTGCAGGGCCTCGCGCCGGATCGCGTGGTGTATCTCGGCACCTTCAGCAAGATCCTGTTTCCGTCACTGCGGCTTGGCTACGTCGTCGTGCCGCCCAGCCTCGTAGATGCGTTCTGCGGCGCGCGCGTGCTCATGGACCGCCATCCGCCAACGGCCGATCAACACGTGCTCGCCGCCTTTATGACCGAGGGGCACCTCGAGCGACACGTCCGCAAGGTGCGCAACGTCTATGCCGAGCAGCGGCTCAGCCTGATCGAAACGCTCGAAGCGCTTTTGCCCCGTGAACTGGCGTGGATCGAGCCCGGCGATCAGGGCATGCATCTCGTGCTCTGGCTCGCCGCGAGGCTGGACGATCACGAGATCGTGCGGCTTGCAGCGAACGAGGGTATCGCGGTGCGCGCAGCGTCGCCGATGTTCGCCGCGGGCACCGCACGCCCAGGGCTCATCCTGGGTTTTGGCGGCTTTATCAGCGCGCAAATGAAAGCGGCCGCGGAGCGCCTCGCCGCCGTGATCGCCACGGCGGCGACATGAAGCATCGCTAAGCGCTTCGGGCTACTGGATATCGCTGCGACTTGCTCAATTCGATAGCGAGGAAGTCGACGAAAGCCCGAATGCGCGTGGACAACTGGTGCCGCTGCGCATACACGGCGTAGATATCCGCACCGGGCGTTTCATACTCGGGCAGCACGACCACGAGCCGCCCGTCCGCCAGATACTCGTTGATGTCCCATTCCGCGCGCATCAAAATGCCATGCCCGTCCAGCGCCCACTTCACGGCAATCTCGCCGTCGTTGGTCGTGAGATTGCCATTGATCCGGACGGCTTCCGATTTGCGCGCATTGCCGCGCTCGTGCGAAAGCCGCCACACGCCATAGGCTTCGTCGCCCTGGCGAATGCTGATGCAGTTGTGCTTCACGAGGTCGTGCGGCGTGACGGGCGTGCCCCGGCTCGCGAGATAGGCGGGTGAAGCACAGAGCAAGCGCCGGTTCGCTGCGAGACGCCGCGCGATCACGCGCGTATCGGGCGGCTCGCCGAAGCGGATGCAGACATCGTATGAATCTTCCGTGAGCGGCGGCGGCATGACCGAAAGCTGAAGCTGCACGGAAACCTGTGGATACTGCGCGACGAAACGCGAAAGCGCGGGCCCGATATGGCTGCGCCCAAAGCCGAGCGTCGCGTTCACGCGCAGCAAGCCCTTGGGATGCTTCTTCGAGCCGCCCAGCAGCTCGCCCAGCTCGTCGATCTCGTCGAGAATGCGGCGCGCGTGCTCCAGATACACCTCGCCTTCTGGCGTCAGCATCATGCGGCGGGTCGTGCGGTTCACGAGCGGCACGCCGGCGCGCTCCTCCATTTGCGCGAGCCGCTTGCTCACGGCGGCGGGCGTGAGGCCCAGTTCGCGCGCGGCGGCGCTCAGGCTGCCCGAGGAGGCGAGCGTCGAGAAAAAGCCAAGATCGGCGGGTAGAACGGTGTCGGTCACGGTCGCCACTTGTGAATTCAAGTTAAGGATGCTTTGAGTCTAGCACCGGTTTTTGAACCGGGAGTTCGGTAAAGTGAACCCACACTGGCCTCACTTCACAGGAACGAGACATGAAGACCTATCGCATCGCGACCATTCCCGGCGACGGCATCGGCAAGGAAGTCGTGCCCGCGGGCAAGGAAGTGCTGGAAGCGCTTGCGAAAACCACGCAGCGCTTCGCGTTCGAATTCGAAAACTTCGACTGGGGCGCCGACTACTACCGCCAGCACGGCGTGATGATGCCGGCCGACGGGCTCGATGCCATCCGCAACAAGGACGCCATTCTGTTCGGTTCCGCGGGCGACCCCGACGTGCCCGACCACATTACGCTCTGGGGCCTGCGCCTGAAGATCTGCCAGGGCCTCGACCAGTACGCGAACGTGCGCCCCACGCGCATCCTGCCCGGCATCGACGCGCCTCTGAAGCGCTGCAAGCCCGAAGACCTGAACTGGGTGATCGTGCGCGAGAACTCCGAAGGCGAGTATTCGGGTGTGGGCGGCCGCGTGCACCAGGGGCATCCGCTCGAAGCCGCGACCGATGTCTCGATTCTCACGCGCGCCGGGGTCGAGCGCATCCTGCGCTTTGCGTTCCGCCTCGCGCAGTCGCGCCCGCGCAAGCTGCTCACGGTCATCACCAAAAGCAACGCGCAACGCCATGCCATGGTGATGTGGGACGAGATCGCGCAACAGATCTCGAAGGAGTTCCCGGACGTGAAGTGGGACAAGGAACTGGTGGACGCCGCCACGGCGCGCATGGTCAACCGCCCGGCTTCGCTCGATACGATCGTCGCGACCAACCTGCACGCGGATATTCTCAGCGACCTCGCCGCCGCGCTTGCGGGCAGCCTGGGCATTGCGCCGACCGGCAACATCGATCCCGAGCGGCGTTATCCGTCGATGTTCGAGCCGATCCACGGTTCGGCCTTCGACATCATGGGCAAGGGGCTGGCGAATCCGATCGGCACGTTCTGGTCGGTCGCGATGCTGCTCGAGCACCTCGGCGAGACCGAAGCCGCCGCTCATGTGATGCAGGCCATCGAGACCGTGACCGCGAACCCCGCGCTGCACACCGGCGACCTGGGCGGCAAGGCGACCACCGCGCAGGTCACGGCCGCGGTGTGCGAACTCGTCGAGAAGGCGGCCGTCGCTGCCTGAGCGCTAGCGCGCCGTTAAAAAAGCAGACACGGGGGCGTGACACCAAAAATACCCGCATGCCCCCGCCGAACCCTCCATGGAGGAGACACGTGAATTCGGATACCGAAGCAATCGTCACGCGCAAGCTCATGTGGCGCATCATCCCGTTCGTCATGTTGCTCTATTTCGTGAGCTTTCTCGACCGGGTCAACGTGGGCTTCGCGGCAATGACGATGAACAAGGCGATCGGCCTCTCGCCCACGGCGTTCGGCCTCGGCGGCGGCCTCTTCTTCATCGGCTACTTTCTGTTCGAAGTGCCTTCGAATCTCATCTTGCACCGCGTCGGCGCGCGCATCTGGATCGCGCGCGTCATGGTCACGTGGGGCATCGTTTCGGCGGCGTCAGCCTTTGTGACCGGCCCCGCCAGTTTCTATGCGCTGCGCTTTTTGCTCGGCGTAGCGGAGGCGGGCTTTTTCCCCGGCATCATCCTTTACCTGAGCCTCTGGTTCCCGACGAAGCAACGCGCGGCAGCCGCGGCGTGGTTCATGGCGGCGGCGCCGATTTCGACGGCGCTCGGTTCGCCGATTTCCGGCGCGCTCATGCAATTGCCGACCCTGTTCGGGCTCGCCAACTGGCAGCTGCTCTACGTGATCGAAGCGGTTCCCGCTGTGCTGCTCGGTTTCGTGGTCCTGAAAGTTCTCACCGATGCGCCTTCGAAAGCACACTGGCTGAAGCCGCAAGAACGCGACTGGCTCATGGCGAAGCTCGCCGACGAAGCGAGAACGCGCGAAGGCCACGCAGGCCACACAGCCGGGGCGCTGAGCGCCCTGCGCGACCCGCGCGTGCTGGCGCTCGCGCTGATCTACTTCGGCACCTCGGCCGGCCTGTACACGCTGGGTCTGTGGGCGCCGCTCATCATCCGGCAATATGGCTTCAGCGCGCTCGAAACCGGGCTGCTGAACGCGATTCCGAGCATCGTGGCGGTCGTCGCCATGATTCTCTGGGCGCGGCACTCCGACCGCACCGCAGAGCGCACCTGGCACGTCGTGATTCCCTGCGTCCTGGCATGCGTGGGCTTCATCTTCGCGGGGCAGGCCAGCACCGCGCTGATGATCGTGCTGGCGCTCGTGGTGGTCAATGTCGGCATCAGCGCCGCCAAGGCGCCGCTCTGGGCCATGCCCAGCATGTTCCTCTCCGGCGCCGGGGCCGCAGCGGGCATCGCCATGATCAATTCGATCGGCAATCTCGGCGGATTCGTCGGGCCCGCCGTGATCGGATGGCTGAAAACCCAGACCGGGAGTTATGCCGCGGGCTTGTACGTCGTTGGCGCGACGCTCGCGCTTTCCGCGGTCGTGACGTTGATGCTGAGCCGCAAGGCGAGCCAGCCGGTGATGGCGCAGGTAAGGCACGATCACTGAAAGCAGGCAGGCCCTTGCGCGGGCATCGGCCGAGTTTTGCCGATTCTGGCGCACGTTGAGTGCGCTTGCACTATGTGCGCTAGCGCACGGAGCAGGCCGCGCGGAGTCATTATCCTCGCCGGGTGCCCGAGAGACCCGGCGCGAGCCCCCACGTTCGTTTCGCCAAACGGTATCGCCAGTGCGTAGCCAAGCCATCCAATATGCCTTGCTTCTCGCCTGCGGGTGCCCGCCAGCCTTCGATGCGCACGCAGCCGATGCAATTGGCATAGTCAAGACGATCAAAGGCTCGGTGCATATCGAGCGTGCGAGTCAGCCGGTCGGCGTCGCGGTCGGCAGCGAGGTGTTCGCGAGCGACCGCGTCCTGACCGGCCCCGCGTCTTCCGTCGGCATCACCCTGCGCGACGACACGCTGCTGACCGAGGGCGCCAACTCCGTTCTCGATCTCAACAAGTTCGCATTCGACACCACCACCTACGACGGCGCGCTCGACGTGAGCATCAAGCGCGGCTCGCTCGCCGTGGTCGACGGCAAGCTCGCAAAGGCCAATCCGGAAGCCGTGCGCTACAGCACGCCCACCACCACACTCGGCGTACGCGGCACGGAGTTCATCATCGAGGTGGGAGGAAGCGGGGAGACCGATCATTGAAGACGACGAACGCCGCACACTGCCTGCCGCAATGCATGGCGCTTACGCTGTGCGCGTGCCTCTGCGCGTGCAGCACGCCCGACAAGATCACGCTCCTGCCCAACCCGGACGGCAGCGTCGGCAACGTGATCGTGCATAACGGCGGCAAGACGCAAGTCATCAATAAGGCCTACACGCGCGCCGATGTTTCGAAAGGCGGTGCGATCGAGCAAACCGCCGGCAACAAAGCCGCGGTGGATGCCCAGTACGGCGACCTGCTGGCCGCAGAGCCGCCCAGGCCCCGAACGTTCACGATCAACTTCGTATTCGACTCCGCCACGCAGCTTGCGCCCGAGTCCGCGGCCACCGTCGCCGAGTTGAAAAAGGTATTGGCGAACTGGCCCGCGCCTCACCTCACGGTGGTCGGCCACACCGATATGGCAGGCTCCCAGGAGTTCAACGACCGGCTTTCCATGCGCCGGGCGCAAAGCGTGGCGTCGTTTCTGGTCAAGTCAGGCATACCCGCGCAGCAGATCGAAGTTGCAGGCCGAGGCAAGCGCGAGCCGCTCGTCCATACCGCGGACGGCGTACCCAACCAGGCAAACCGTCGCGCGGTCATCACCGTTCAGTAATCCGTATCGATCCGCGATGCGCTTCATCGATCCCATGCCACCATGAAACGCTACCGCAACTCATGCATCGCCTTCCTCAGGCGCATGATCCGGGCGCGCAAAGGGCGCCCCTGGGCGCTTGCGGTGCTCTTGACGCTTCTGTTCATCAACCTGTGCAGCGAATGGCCCGGCGATATTGCGCGGCCGGCCTTGCTCGACACGCTCGATACCGTGTTGCCCGACACCTTCGGCTCGGCACGCCAGCTTCTTTTCGACCACTACCAGCGCCGCTTTCCGCGTGTGCCAACGACGCAGCCGGTGACCATCGTCGAGATCGATGACAAGACGCTCGAAACCTTCGGCCAATGGCCCTGGCCGCGCAACCGCCTCGCCGGGCTCGTCGATGCGATCGAGGCGAACAGACCGCTGGCGATCGGCCTCGACATCTACATGCCCGAGCCCGACCAGACCTCGCCTGGCATCGTGGCCGACAATCTGCCCGCCTCGGAGGCCGCGCTCGCTACGCAACTGCGCGCGCTGCCCAGCCATGAGCGCATTCTCGCGACCGCGTTGCGCGCATCGCCTTCGATTCTCGGTGCAGCGGCCTTCGACTACGCGACCTCCACGACGCGCACCGACATCCTGAGCGCCCCCGTGCTCGTGCACGGCCCGGACGCCCTCGCGAACGTTCACCGCTTCAATTACGTGCTCGCGAGCCTCCCCGAATTGCAGGGCGCCGCCCACGGCCAGGCCATGCTCAACGTTGCACAGGAACAGGGCACGGTACGGCGCATTCCGCTCGTGCTGGGTCTTGGCGACAAACTTGTGCCGAGCCTGCCCATCGAGATACTGCGCGTGGCCACCGGCTCGCCAGCCATCGAGGTGTTCGCGGGCCCATCCGGCGTGCGCGCCGTCGGCGTGGCGGATGTGCGGGTGCCCACGCAGCCCGACGGCGATATCTGGCTGCATTTCGCCTCGATTGCGCGTACGCAGCAGCGTTATGTTTCCGCACGCGACGTTTTGCAAGGCGCGGTCGATGCGAGCCGTATCCGCAACAAGCTGATTCTCGTCGGCCTCACCGGCACGGGCTTGACCGACATGCGCACAACGGCGTTAGGCGAACTGGTGCCCGGCATCGAGATTCAGGCGCAGGTCATCGAAACGATTTTCGAGGGCAGATTCCTGCAGCGCCCGGACTGGCTGATCTGGTGTGAGACGGTTTTCATCCTCGCGCTCGGCCTGTTCTTCATCTGGTATGTGCCGCGCAACGATTCGCGGCTTGCCGTCTTCATGCGCGCCGTGCCGAAGGCCTCCGCGATCATCGGCCTTACGCTTAACTTGTTGACGCTTTCGATTTGCTTCCTCGTATTCCGTTATTTCGGCTTCCTCGTCGATGCCGCATCGATCTTCATCATTCTTTCCGCGGTCATGGGCAGTTTCTTCACCATCTCCCTCATGGAGCCGGAAGCGCACAACGCATCCACCTCCGCCAAGACGCCCGGTTCGAGCGCGACGACCAACACTTAACGATTGCTTCGGTTGCCTGCATGGCTTCGACCTGGCAACCTCGGTGCTACATTACGATCCTGATTGCCCGACAACAGGAAGTCATGCAAGCACGGAGCGCGAATGACCCCATCGGAACGGATTGACCAGCTGATCGCGGAACTCACCGACTGGCGCCGCGAAACCTTCGTCGCGATACGCGAGGCCATTCTCGCAGCCGACCCGGCGATCGTCGAGGAATGGAAATACATGGGCAGCCCCGTGTGGTATCGGGACGGCATGATCGCCGTGGGCAACGCGCACAAGGGCAAGGTGAAGCTCACGTTCCTGTACGGCGCGAGCCTGCCCGACCCGAAGCAGCTGTTCAACGCCGGGCTCGACGGCAACGCGCGACGCGCCATCGACTGGCTCGAGGGAGACAAGGTCGACAAACGCGCGCTCACAGCGCTCATTCGCGCGGCGATCGAATTCAACCAGGGCAACGCGAAGAAAAAGGCGCCTGCCAAACCGCGCGCCCGCAAAACCGCCTGACGCGAGCGCAAGGCGGCGCGCGTCAAAGCACCTTCGCCTCAGGCGTCGGCCTCGATCATCTCGCGAATGGGAATCACGGTGCGCGCGCCGCAATCGCGCAGCAGGTCGCGCAATTCGTTGATGACGGGAAACACTTCGTGATTCCAGTCGGCGCCCTGGTTGTCGTGCGCGGCCTGTTCGAGTTCGACGATGGTGCGGTCTTCCTTGAAGATGCGCTCCGTGAACCAGACCAGCAGCGGCCACGCCGCATCGAGCAGGAAGGGAATGGCGGGCCGGCGGATCGAAAGGAGTCCAAAAGTCCGGTTCGTGCGCTGCCGCGCGTCGAGCGGCACATAAACGATCCACAGGTCCATGAGGAGCGAGTCGTCGCCCGAGCGTATTTTCAGCGTTTGATACGGATATTCGGTGCGGATCGTCATCACGCTCTGATCGCTCGGGTCCGCGCGGTTCTTGCTCGCGCCAAACACGAGCGCCTCGCCTGCGGGCTGCTTGCCCGCCATGCGCGCGAACGTGTAGTCCACTTCGATGGAGTTCTCGCCACGCCGCCGGCCAAGCGAACGCGCCCGCATCTGGCCCATCTGGCGGCGGTGCAGAAACTGGTGATTCATGTCCATCAGATTCTCGTGCATGAACGAGTAGTGGCACTTCACCTCCTGCCCGAAGCGGCGCGTCTTGTATGCCTTGTCCGTGACCGAATCCAGCACGGGCAGCGGCGTTGCTTCGGCGAGCGTGGCGTTGCCGGGAAAGACGAAGATCATGCCGTGCGCCTCGCGGCACGGATAGGCGCGCACGCCGTTGGGCAGGCGCTCCCTGCCGAGGTAAGGCACGTCCACGCATTGGCCCGAACAATCGTAGGTCCAGCCGTGGTAGCCGCAGCGAAGCGACTCGCCCTCCACCACGCCAGCATGCAGCGGCACCTGGCGATGCGCGCAGCGGTCTTCGAGCGCGTGCACCGCGCCGGACGCGGTGCGAAAGAGCACGATGGGCTCGCCGGCGAAATGCGTGCCCAGCGTCTTGCCGGGCTTGAGTTCGCGCGACCAGGCAAGCGGATACCAGTGATCGGGATGAATGGGCACTCGGCGCAGGTCGCGCGGTTCCTGCAAATGTGACTCGATCGTATAGCCGTCGGGGAAAGGCATTGCGCGCATGCGGAGAAACTCCTTGTCGAGTCCGTCGATATGGTCGTTATCGTCGTTCCGGGAAATCGGTACGTCGACGCAATTCTCGTGCCCGCCCATTCAACGCGAATGGCGCATGCGTGTCGATCAGTGTTTTGCCGGAAAGCACGCGATGATGGCCGCCTGGACCTTGACGATGGCGGCGTCGCGCAGCGAACTGTTGCGCCACCCGAGCTCCACGGGATAGCGCGGCAGATCGATCGGACACTCGAGCAGCTTCAGGCCCGTCACGCGCGCGATCGCCTCGGCCGCGTGGCGCGGAATCGTGGCGACGCTGCGCGTGCCCTTGAGCAGAAAGGGCAACGCGGCGAAATGCGTCGTCGAGGCCACGACATTGCGCTTCAGGCCCCGCGCGGCGAGCCCTTCGTCGACGATCCCGACCACGCCGCCCGACGACACCAGGATGTGCCCTCTCGACACGTAGTCGCTCAGCGTCAAACGCCGCGGCGTGCGCGGTGCGTCGTCCACGAGGCACGCATAGCTGCCCTCGCCGAGCACCCGGTGACTCAGCCCGCGCGAAGCGAAGCCGCCCGCCGCGACGGCCAGATCCATGTCCTGATTGGCAAGCGCATCGGCGACGATCTGACTGTGCGTCTGGCGAAAGATGATGCGCAGACCCGGCGCGCTGGTTTCCAGCGTTTCGATGATGCGCCGGCCGAAAGCCACTTCGAAGTCGTCCGAAAGCCCGATGGAAACTGCGCGACCGTGAAACGTGGTGGCATCGGGCGAGGCGATCGCGAGGCTATGGCGGCAACGGTCGAGCGCTTCGCTGATCACGGGCTTGAGCTCCTGCGCACGCGAGGTCGGCGCGAGCCCGCGGCCGGTGCGCACGAACAGCGTGTCCGCATAGAGCGCGCGCAGACGCCTGAGCGCCGCGCTCACGGCCGACTGCGTCATGTCGAGGCGAATCGCGGCGCGGCTCGCCCCGCCCTCTTCGAACAGCGCCTCGAATATCTTCAGCAGATTCAGGTCCACGCCGGCGATATCAAAATGATTCATATCTCATAGTATCGATATACGTTCTCGCGATTTTATCGCCGTGGAAAGATGTGGGCAGTCCAACCCCTGGGAGCCATCATGGCCAAGTCGAAAGTCGCCGCGCTGCAGATCGGTTCGTCCGCCGCCGGCAAAGCGCACACGCTGGAACAGATTCTCTCGTTCGAAGCGCAGATCCGCGCCTCGGGCGCGAAGCTCGTCGTCATGCCCGAGGCGTTGCTCGGCGGCTACCCGAAGGGAGAAATATTCGGCACGCGCCTCGGCTACCGCTTGCCCGAAGGCCGCGAGGCATTCGCGCGCTACTACGAAAATGCGGTCGACGTGCCCGGCGCGGAAACCGAAGCGCTCGCGGAGCTTTCGACGCGTTGCGGCGCATCGCTCGTGATCGGCGTGATCGAGCGCGACGGCAGCACGCTCTTTTGCACCGCGCTGTTCTTCAATCCGGGTGAGGGGCTCGTGGCGAAGCATCGCAAGCTCATGCCGACGGGCACGGAACGGCTCATCTGGGGGCAGGGCGACGGCTCGACGCTGCCGACCGTTCGCACGGAATCAGGCGTCGCGGGCACGGCCATCTGCTGGGAAAACCACATGCCGTTGTTGCGCACGGCGATGTACGCGAAGGGCGTGCAGATCTGGTGCGCGCCCACCGTGGATGAGCGCGACATCTGGCAATGCTCCATGCGCCATATCGCGCACGAAGGACGCTGCTTCGTGATCAGCGCGTGCCAGGTGCAGCCTTCGCCCGCGGCGCTCGGCGTCGAAGTGCCGGGCTGGGACGAGAACCGGCCGCTCATCAACGGCGGCAGCCTGATCGTCGGGCCGCTCGGCGATGTGCTGGCCGGCCCGCTGCGCGGTGAAACCGGGCTCATCGTCGCCGAGATCGATACCGGCGAACTCACGCGCGCCCGCTACGATTTCGATGTGGTGGGCCACTACGCACGGCCCGATGTGTTCGCGCTTTCGGTCGACGAACGGCGCAAGCGCACGGTCTCGTTCATCGCGGAGTAACGCCGCGCGGAAGCGAAAGGCGGGCCGTCAGGCCGAATAAAGCCCTTCCGGCCCGTTGCGCAGCGTGCGCGCCAGCAGTTCCAGCCCTTCTCGCAGGGCCTCGTGGCTGCGCGCGCCGCCGAGGCTCAGGCGCACCGCGTGCGGCGCCGACCCGCGGCCGATCACGAAGCTGTCCGCCGTTTTCGCGAGCACGCCGGCCTGACGCAGCGCCGCGGAAAATTCGGCGGCGCGCCAGGGCTCGGCGAGCGGCAGCCAGAGATGCGGGCTCGCCGGATCGGTGCGATACGTCCAGTCCGCCAGCACTTCGGCGGCGATCGCATGGCGCGCGTCCACCTGCGCGCGCTGCTGCGCGACGAGCCGATCGACCTCGCCATCCACGATCCAGCGCGCCGCGATCTCTGCTGCGAGCGGCGACGTCATCCAGCAGTCGCTGCGTATCACCGCGAGGATCTTGCCGACCCAGTCCTGCGGCGCCTGCACATAGCCCACGCGCAGGCCCGGCGCCACTGCTTTCGAAAGACTGCTGATGACGATGCCGTGCTCGGGCAGCCGCGCGGCGAGCGGCGTGGGCGGCGCGTCGAGCAACGCGGCGGGCACGAGGTCCTCGATCACGACGAGGTGATGGCGCATCGCGATCTCCGCGATCTGCGCGCGGCGCGCTTCGGAGAGCGTCGCCGTGGTCGGGTTGTGCAGCGTCGGCACGCAAAAGAGCGCGCGCGGGGCGAGCAGCCCGCACGCGCGCTCGAGCGCGGCGGGGACGATGCCCTCTTCGTCGATTTCGATGCCGACGAGATTGAGCCGCAGCTGCCGCGCGAGCGCGACGATGCCCGGATAGCTCAACGCCTCGGCGAAGATCGTGTCGCCTGGCCGCAGCACCGCGCGCAACACACAGGCAAGACCGTGCTGCGCGCCCTGCGTCACCAGCACACGCTCTGCAGCCACCGTGCAGCCCATGCGCGCGAGCCAGCGCGCACCCGCCTCGCGGTGCGAGCGGCGCCCGCCTTCGGGCTGATAGAGCAGCAGTTCGCCCGCGAGCCGCTCGTCGGCGGCCAGCTCGCGCAAGGTCTGTGTCAACAGGAAGGCTTCGTCGGTCGGCATCGGCACGTTCTGACCGAGATCGATCAGGCGTCCCGGCGCATGGACGCCCGGCGCACCCGGCGTGACCTGCGCGGCGGCGGCCCGCTCGCTGGACTCGGGCACGGTGCGCGTGCGGTCCTGGATGCGCGCGCCGTCGGCGTCGGGCTCGGCCACATAGGTGCCGTCTCCCACGCGCGCCACCACGAGACCGCCGCGCTCCAGCTCCGCATAAGCACGGCTTACCGTGCCGGTTGTGACGCTGAGCTTCTTCGCGAGCAGCCTGTGCGCGGGCAGCTTTTCTCCGGGCAGCATCTGGCCGCCGTGAATGGCCTGTGAATAGGCCTGGGCGATCGCCCGGTACTTGGGTTCGCTGCTGCGCGAGAGCGTGGGCATCCAGCCATTCATGGTTTTCCCGAAGGAGATCAGCACGCTGCGGCACGGCGCGACGGCTGCGTCATTATCGCGCCCAATCCGCGGAAATGAAGGCTGTCATTTACTTCAATTGACTTCATTGAGTGCACGAAATTGACCCTCTAGGATGCCGTAACGCCTGACAAGGCCAAGGAGACAATCGCCCGCCCCAAGGCGGCGCCCCACGCGCCATGACGAATCGCATCGCACGCATCACCATGAGCCAGCACCGGCTGCCGCTCGACCCGCCGTTCCCCGCCTCGTGGGACAGCCGCCCGCGGCGCGCCTTCCCCGCGACGATCGTCCGCGTAGAAGATAGCGAAGGCCGCGTTGGCATCGGCTCCGGCGACGCGATGTACGGCTTTGACGACTACCGGGATCTCTTCATCGGCGCCGACCCGCTCGACCTCGCGCGGCACTCGGCAGTGCTCGAGAACCTCAGCTTCCACGCGGGACGCCTCTGGCCGCTCGACGTCGCGCTCTGGGACCTCGCCGGGAAGATTCGCGGCGAGCCGTGCTGGCAAATGGCCGGCGGCCGATCGAAACGCGTGCGGGCCTATGCGTCCTCGGGCGTGCATCGCACGCTCGACGGCATGGCGCAGTGGGCCGAGCATGCCGTCGCCCGCGGCTTCCCGGCGCTCAAGGTGCGCTTCGGCCGCCCGACCCTCGCCGACGATCTCGCCGCGCTCGCCGCCGTGCGCGAAGCCGCAGGCGAGAACATCGAACTGATGGTGGATTGCAACCAGGGCTGGCGCATGCCGTGGGACACCCAGGCGCCGTGGCGCGCCGACGAAGCGCTCGCCGTGATTCGCCAGATCGAAAAGCATCGCGTGTACTGGGTCGAGGAACCGCTGCATCGCGGCGACTACGCGGGCCACGCGCAGTTGCGCAAGCAAACGCCCGTGCGGATCGCAGGCGGCGAGATGACACGCGACGCGCACGAGTTCGCAGCGCTCCTCGCGCACGACTGCCTCGACGTCTATCAACCCGATGTCGTCTGCACGCTCGGCATGGAAGGCGCACGGCGGCTCGCGGCGCAAATCGAGGCGCACGGCAAGGTGTTCACGCCGCATACGTGGGGCAACGGCATTGGCCTCGCGGCGAACCTGCATGTCGTGGCAGGCGTTGCGCACGCACCGTTCGTCGAGTTTCCGTACGACCCGCCTGAATGGACGCCGGCGCGGCGCGACTTCCCGATCAAGCGCGTGATCGACATCGACGCGAACGGCTGGATCGAGCTAAGCGATGCGCCAGGACTTGGCATCGAACTCGACGAAGCCATGCTCGCCGCGACACGCGCACACGACAGCCGTTACGACTGAAACCTCTTTGGGCCGCAGCAACGAACCAGATGCCAGCCCCATCTAAAGCATTCCGAAACATTTCAATAAAACGGAGACACACAATGAAACGCTTCACCACCCTCTTGCGCGCAGCCTGCCTGGCGGCCCCGCTCGCCCTCGCCGCGTTGCCGGCGCACGCCGCCGGCACCTGGTGCAGCGCGGGCAAACCCGTGCGCTTCGCTGGCGTCACATGGGAAAGCGGCAACTTCACGAGCGAAGTGCTGCGCTACATCCTCAAGAACGGCTATAGCTGCCAGACGGACACGGTGCCGGGCAGCACAGCGGCCACCGAAACGGCGCTCTCGCGCAACGACCTGCAGATCTGGTCCGAGCAATGGACGGGCCGCTCGGAGATCATCGCCGGCGCGGTCAAGGCGGGTTCGGTCAAGCTCGTGGGCGACACGCTGCCGGGCGGCACGAAGGAAGGCTGGTACGTGCCCGACTATGTGGTGCACGGCGACGCGAAGCGCGGCATCAAGGCGAGCGCGCCCGACCTTCAGTCCGTGAGCGATCTGCCCAAATACAAGGGCCTTTTCGTCGATGACGAGGAACCGGATCGCGGCCGCTTCCTCAACTGCCCCTCGGGCTGGGACTGCGAACGCGTGAATACGCGCCTGCTCAAGCTGCTCAAGCTCGACGACACCTACACGAACTTCCGCCCCGGCACGGGCGCGGCGCTCGACGCGGCTATCTCCTCGGCCTACGCGCGCGGCAAGCCGATCCTCACCTACTACTGGGAGCCGGCCGCACTGATGGCGAAGTACAAGTTCGTTCAGCTCAAGATGCCCCCGTTCAACGAAGCGTGCTGGAAGACGCTGCGCGATGCCAACAGCGCGCAGCCATGCGCCTCCTCGTATCTGGTCTCGCAGTTGAAGATCGGCGTTTCGACACCGTTCTATCAGGCCGAGCCCGACGTGATGGCGTTCTTCTCGAAAGTGAACTTCCCCATCGACTTCCTGAACACGACGATTCTCGACATGACCGAGCATAAGGTCGATGCCCAGGACGAAGCGCTCAAGTTCCTCAAGCAGCACCCCGAGATGTGGAAGACCTGGGTGCCCGCCGATGTCGCGCAGAAGGTGCAGAAGTCGCTTGGCGCGTAAGCGCGACGCGCCCCACGAGATAAAACGATTCCAACGAGAAAAGCCGGGCCGCGCAATGCGGCTCCATGATAAGGAGACTTAAATGAATAAGAAGATTCTCGCGGCGCTGCCGCTAGCGCTGGCCGCGGCGGGCGCGCACGCCCAAAGCAGCGTGACGCTGTACGGCCTCATAGATCTCGGCGTGGACTACGCCAGCAATGTGGCGAACGGCGCGCACGGCCAACTCGTGCCGGGCACCGGCAGCAAGCTCGTACAGATGCAAAGCGGCGTGCCCGCCGGCAGTCGCTGGGGTCTGCGCGGCACCGAAGACCTGGGCGGCGGCTACGCCGCGATCTTCCGGCTCGAAAGCGGCTTCAACGCGGCGACGGGCGGTCTGGGCGGCGGTCTCGCGTTTTCGCGCAACGCGTATGTCGGCTTCAAGTCGGACCAATACGGCCAGATCACCTTCGGCAAGCAATGGGACGCCACCGTCGATCTGATCGAGCCGTATTCGCTCAACGGCAACTACGGCGGCTGGTATTTCGCACACCCGAACGACATGGACAACCTCGACAACGGGTTCCCTGTCAACAACGCCGTGAAATACGTGAGCCCGGTGCTCGCCGGCTTCCAGTTCGAAGGCCACTATTCGTTTGGCGGCCAGGCGGGCCAGTTCTCGAACAACGCCTCGTATAGCGCGGCGGCCGCCTACACGCTCGGCTCATTCAGCGCGGGCGTGGGCTACCTGCGCGTGAACGATCCGATCACGGCGGTGGCCGGTTATGGCAGCGGCGGCAGCTTCGTGAACTCGATTTTCGGCGACGCGCTCGCCAACGCACGCTATCAGGGCATCCTCTCGGCCGGCGCGTCGTATGTGATCGGCAGCCTCAAGCTGATGACGAACTACTCGAACGTGGACTTCGCCTCGGCCACCGGCAGCGGCGACCTGCACTTCCAGAACTTCGAAGTGGCGGGTACCTATGCCGTGACGCCCGCGTTCGTCGTGGGCGCGGGCTACACCTACACGGTGGGCCAGGACCACGCCACCGACAAATCGCCGAAGTATCACCAGGTCAACCTGATCGGCCAGTACGCGCTGTCAAGGCGCACCTCGCTCTATGCGATGGGCGTGTACCAGCACGCGGCGGGCTCGGCGGACAACGCGCAGATCACGGGCTTCAACCCCTCGGGCACCGACAACCAGGCCGTCGCCCGCGTGGGCATCACACACGCGTTCTAACGTTTTCCACGCTGTCCTTATCACCGAAAATGCGCCGGCGCGAACGACAATGCGCCGGCGCTTCTGCATCGCGAGGCTTGCATGCGCCGCCTACCCTCTTTATCGGCACTGCGTTCATTCGAGGAGGCGAGCCGCACGCTCAGCTTCACCCGGGCAGCGCAGAACCTGCACGTGACCCAGGGGGCGATCAGCCGCCAGATTCGCCTGCTCGAAGACTATCTCGGCACGCCGCTCTTCATGCGGCATCATCACCGGCTCGAAATCACGGCCGCGGGCAAGCGTCTGCTGCCTACGCTGCAGGCCGCGTTCGACAGCATCGCCCATACGCTCGACACGATTCGCGCCGACCCGTCGAACAGCCTGCTCAGTCTGAACGCCGCGCCCACGCTCGCCACGCGCTGGCTCACGCCGCGCCTGCGCGACTTCCAGGTGCGCCACCCCGACTTGCGCATCTCCGTCACCAACGAATACGGGCCGCTGCACGGCACGGAGCGCAACGAAGATTGCCAGATCCGCTTCGGCATGGAACCGCTGCCGGGCGGCCAGAGCACGCTGCTCATGCGCGAGCGCCACGTGCTGGTCGGCTCGGCGCGCGAGTTCAGCCAGCCCGCCGCCGATCAGGACGCGTTGCGCGAGATCCTCGCGCAGCATCCGTGGCTCTATATCCTCGATATCGACCGGCGCCTGCTGGTCTGGGAAGCATGGCTCGAAGCCGCGGCGCTCGACGTGCAGATGGCGCCGCGCGGAGAACTGGAGTTCAGCACGCTCGATCAAGTGATCCACGCGGCCGTGGCGGGTCTGGGCATCGCCGTTGCCGACCGGCACATGATCGCGCCCGAACTGGAGAACGGCACGCTTGTGCAACTGAGCGAAGTGGAAGTGGTGGGACCTTCGGGATACTGGCTCGACGTGCGTCCCGAAGTGCAAGAGACACTACGCGTGCGCAACTTCAGCGACTGGCTGGTCGGCTACCACAGCGAACAGGGCAGCCAGCAACGCTAGCGCGGGTGCATGACTCGCGTCACGCACCCGCGTCTGCGCTTTGGATATCGTCAGTTGGGATCGATCGGTGGCCCCGGCGGGCCCGAGTCCACCTGTCTCATCGTGGCCGCGGGGGGGCCCGCGCCCTGTGCCACGTGGCCGGCGCCCTGTGCCATGTTGCCGGCTCCCTGAGCCGCGATCGAACGCGAGAGGATCTCCCGCGCTTCGCCGCTCGACGAATCGACGGTCAGTGCGTGCCCCGCGTTATGCCAGGCGCACACCCACCGCCCATCGCGCGCGCAAAGCCGCGCGTAGCCAAGCAACGAATCGCGCTGATCTTCGCGCGACGTCAATTCGGCCTGCATTTGCAGCGCGGAGCCGTTGCCCGGTTGTGCCGCGAGCGCGGAATTGATCGCACTGCGTGCAGGCCCGAGGCTGTTCTTGTCGAGGCTCGCGCGCGCCATCGACAGACTTCTCGAGACGTCGGCCCGCGAATCGGCGGCGGCCTTCGCTGCGGCGACCTTCTCTGCGTTGGCCTTCGCGGCCGCGACCTTCTCCGCGTTCGCCTTGTCTGCCCTGGCCTTCGCGGCGGCAATCCTCTCCGCGTTGGCCTTGTCTGCCTTGGCCTTCGCTGCAGCGAGCGCGCGCTCTTCCGCAGCGCTCGGCGGTGGTGCGGTCTCCGCGCGAGCGGTCGCCGTACGCGGCGGCTGCACTTGAGCAGGCGTCGGTTGAGGCGCCGGCGCCGGTGCGGGCGGCGCGACATGGGCCACCACGGGCGGCGGCGCTGTATTGACTGGAGGCGGCTTGACGCTCGCGACCGGAGGCGGCGGCACACTGGCAACCGGAGGCGGCAACTGCGCGACGGCTACGGGCGGCGCGCTGAGCACCGTATGCGGCTTCGAGTCGCGCGCGGCCGGTGTGGTGGCCTTCGGTCCGAGAATCGCGCCCTCCACGATCTGGGCGCCCGGGGTCGGCTCGCGCTCGGTCCGGTGCGAAATCATGTACGCGGTCAGCAGGAACGCGATCGACACTACGCTGCCAATCGCATAGAAGGGCAACCACGAGCGTGGCGCCCGAGGCGCCTCATCGCGCGGCTCGTAATCGCTGTCGCGCGGCGCGCCGCCGCTGAAGCTGAATGCAGAAGGGTTCCACTGCGTGCGCGCATGGCGCGCGAAACCATCGTGCCATTCGGGCGCGACGGATTCGCTGGCCGGCGACGTGCGCGGGCCAGAGGAAAGCTGCTTCGCGCCGCACTGAGGACAGATCATCAGTGGCGCATTAAAACCGGTCCCGCAGTATGGACATCCCCACGGACCAGACTTGGATCGGCCAGGTTCGTTGAACATTGCAGGCATGGAAGCTTTGACAGGATGGTTTCGGGTTGGCTACCGGCGGCTGGTGCGCGTCGCAGCGGAGGCAACCAGGCGGCCCGGATTCGAAGTATTCGCTGTAGTCTCTACTCTATTGCGCAGATCGTTGGACGGTTGTAACAAATAGTCGATTTGAATATGAGCTACTTCGCCGCGAAGTTCAACCGGCATAATCGGCCAGATGGCGGATAAGGACAGGCGGGATTTCGACCCCCGCTGGGGCCGCTCCGGGCGTTCCATGATGGCCGCGCTGCGCAGGCAGATGGGCCCGCTTGATGCGTCCCCGCGCCGTGACATCTTGATACAGAAATCGTGTGGCTAACTGTGGCTGATACGCCATGAGCGCAGCGTTCGGAACGCCTGCGCGGATATTTCGCCCTCGATTTGCGTGCCAAATCGCGACCGCGACCCGTTTGTTTTCGGCTGTTTTTTAAGTACGTTGGTGACGCCGCGAGCCCGCGCCCCACAGTGTCACGCCTTCAACGCGTCCTTGTAGACGCGGCCATCCTTCATGATCAGGCTCAGGTTCTGATCGGGGTTGGCCAGCAGCGTCATGTCCTGGAGCGGGTCGCCCGCCACGATCAGCAGATCCGCGTATGCGCCCTCCTCCAGCACGCCGAGCTTGTGCGGATACGGATTGCGCTCGCCCGCCATCGCGAGCAACTGTCCGTTCGTGGCAGTGGCCATGCGCAACGACTCGGCATTCGAATACCAGCGCGTCATGTGCCCGAGCATCGTGCCTTGCCGTGTGGCCAGCGCCTGCGAAAAGATCAGGTCCGTGCCGAACGCCACCTTGAGCCCATGCTTGCGCGCGAGCTTGTACATGTTGTCGGTCCCGGCTGTCACCTCGAGAAACTTTTCGCGGCTCGACGGCGCCAGCGGCGCAACGTCCTCTTCGCTGGTAAATGGTTGCGTGCTCAACCACGTGCCGTTCTTCGCCAGGACTTCGGCCGTCCGGTCGTCGATGAGGTGTCCGTGCTCGACGCATTGCACGCCGGCAGCCACCGAGCGCTTCACCGATTCCGGCGTGTAGGCGTGCACGAGCACGTAAGTGCCCCAGTCGGACGCCGTTTCCACCGCGGCTTTCAGCTGCGGCTCGGTGAACGTGAGCATGTCGAGCGGACTGCGCGGGGTCGACACACCGCCGCAGCCCACGAGCTTGATCTGCGTGGCGCCCATCATGAATTGCTCGCGCACACGCAGGCGCACTTCGTCGGCCGTGTCGGCGATGGCGGCAGCGCCGGTGCGTTCGATCTCGCTGATCTGGCTGCTCGTGCGCGGTACGTCGGTCAGCAGACGAAAGTCCCCGTGGCCGCCCGTCGTGGTGATCATCGCGCCGCAGGGGTAAATGCGCGGGCCGCTCAGCATGCCGGCGTCGATGGCCTGTTTCAAGGCGAAAGCGGGACCGCCTACGTCGCGAATGGTCGTGAATCCGCGCAAGAGTGTGCGCTGGGCCTCCGCGCCCGCGGCCAGGTAGACGAAGCTCAGATCGGACTGGAGGATGGTCGCGATCGGGACCGCAGCGAGAAGCGAATGCCAGTGCATGTCGATGAGGCCCGGCATCATCACCTTGCCGCCGCAGTCGATCACGCGCCCGCCCGACGCGTTCTGCGCGTCAGGCGCGCCCCGACGCAGCTGCGAAATGCGGTTGCCATCGACGACGAGGGACATGCCGTCCTGCAGCGCCGCGGACTTGCCGTCGAACAGGCGAAAGTTCGTGAAGGTCGTGGGCTGGGCGGGAGCGGCGGCGCCAGGCTGCTGCGCGCTGCTGAACTCGGGCAGCACCGCGCTCAACAGGGATGCGCCCATGCCGATCAGGAAGCCGCGACGGGCAAGATCGGCGCTGATGCGGCGACTGGCGAACTCCGCGAGCGCCTTGTCGCCCAGGCAGGCGGAGACAGGGCGGATTGCATTGCCGCGGCGGTCGATTCTGGAAGCCATAGTTCACCTGTGAAAGTAAGCTACGCATTTATTCTGCACGCCTGACTACATCGTCCTTCGTCAACAGCAGCGCCAGCGGCCGTGTCGAGCTGAACGCAGAGAAAATGATCGTGAGTGCCACGGTGCCCGGCACGGCGAGAAAGGCGCCGGGTATGCCCCACAGCGCCGTCCATGTGGCGAGGCTCATCAGGATGACCGCGGGGCTCAGGTTCAGCGACCCCGCCATCAACCAGGGATCGAGCACGTTGCCCATCACGAAGTTGATCGCGGAGAGCGCAATGAGCAACGTGATCGACTCGTTCCACTGGCCGAATTGAAGCGCGGCGAGCAAGGCGGGAAGCGCAACGGATATGAGCGACCCCGCATACGGCACGAAGTTGAGCAGCACGATGAGCACGGCGAGCAGCGGCGCGAACTCCAGCCCGACCAGATGCATGCAGATCCAGCTGAGTATGCCGAGCACCACGCCGAGCAGCGCTTTCAACGCGAGATACGTGCCGATCTTCGAATTGATGGCGTCGATCACGGGCTCCATGTCCGCCTTGCCGCGCATGACCGCGGAGAGCTTGCGGCGGAACCGCCCCATCTCGACCATGAAGAACGCCGTGTACAGCAGAACGACGAGCGTCGTTGCCATGAGCGAAGAGAGCGAGCCGAGCAGCGAGGTGAGCAGCGACTGGACGTTGACGGTCGCGAGCAGCTCGCGGCGGAAGGCCGTCCACGAAGCCTCGGTCTCCAGATGAAACAGCGCGGTGATTTTTGCGAGCAAGGCGAGCAGCGTGGCTTCGTATTTCGGCGCCACGGCCAGCATGCGGTCAGTGTCGGACAGCAGCAGTTCGGTCGCGACCCACGCGGCCACGAGGATGAGCGCGGCCGCGCTCCAGTAGCGCGCCCCCGCGCGAATGCGCGTGCCCACGTGAGGCACGCGCCGCAGGATTTCAGCGAGCCCGTAGATCACATACGACGTGATGATCGCGAATGCGATCGGCACCAGCACCGGGCGCCCGATATACAGCACCCACCCCGTGATGACGGCGATGACGACCACGCAGGTGAACGTGACGAGATCCTGTTTCATGGAGATGCTTGGGATGACGAACCACGTTGCGTTGATGTTGTAGACAGCGGTTGCGTACAGCGTGTCGCGCGGCGAAGCGGGGACCCGGCACGAGACGTTTGCAACCCATCCACGCCTCGCCGCGCACATCCGGCCCTCAATAAAGCGTCTTCGGGGCGCGATCGGCCGCCACTTCGCAAGACTAGCCGCTTTGAAGAAGACGTGCGCGCTAGCTGGCGAGGAATCCGAACAACCGCGCCGCGGCTTTTCGTTGCGCGCACATCGACTCTTCGCGCGGTCAAAAGATCTCTCCTGCATTTAAGTCACGTTTAAGCAGCTAAACGTACCTTACGCGCACCTTCACCCTCTCTTCGAAGACCATAGCAATGAGTACCATCAAATATCGGCGCCGGGGCCTGATCGCCGGTGTAGCGGTGGCGCTTGCCGGCGCCTGGGTCGTGAGCCATGAGCACGCCAGCGCGGACGAAAGCCCCATCACGAAAACGACGTTATCGGCACCCGTGCCGAAGGCAGACGACGTCCGGGGCTCGGCGCCCAACTTCTCGGCGATCGTCGCGCAGTACGGCCCGGCTGTGGTCCATGTCGAGGTCGTCAAGGAAAACCCGGACTCCGAAGACGGCCATTCGGGCGCCCTGGGTTCGGGCTTCATCGTGAGCCAGGATGGCTACATCCTGACGAACAATCACGTCGTCGAAGGCGCGGACGACGTGACGGTCAAGCTCACCGACGGCCGCAAGTTCCCCGCACGCGTGATCGGCACCGACAAGGCAGGCGACGTGGCCGTGCTGAAAATCGCCGGCACGGGTTTCCCCACGGTGAAGATCGGCAATCCGGCGAACAGCAAGGTCGGCGACTGGGTCGTCGCGATCGGCTCGCCCTATGGTCTCGACAATACCGTGACCTCGGGCATCATCAGCGCGAAGTCGCGCCAGCTTTCGGAAGATAGCCCGACGCACCTGATCCAGACCGACGTGCCCGTCAACCCGGGCAATTCGGGCGGCCCGCTCTTCAACCTGAACGGCGAAGTCATCGGCATCAATTCGATGATCTATTCGCGCACGGGCGGCTTCCAGGGCCTCTCGTTCGCGATTCCGATCGACGAAGCCATGCACATGAAGGATCAGATCGTGCAGGGCGGCGGCCACGGCAATGGCACCACGCTGGCCCGCAATGCGCACCCGCGTCTGGGCGTGGCCGTGCGCGCGCTCAGCGGCGACGAAGCGCAGCAGATCGGCGTGGAAGGCGGCGTGCTCGTCGTGAAGGCTGGCGGTGCGGCAAAGGCGGCTGGCATCAGCGCCGGCGACGTGATCATCGCGGTCAACGGCATCGAGGTGGACAACGTCGAGCAGCTGCAAAGCATGATCGCGCGGGCACGCAGCAACGTATCGATCGTCGTGGCCCGCGACGGCGAGCAAATGACCGCACAGGTCGAGCTCGCGCCGCACGCATAAACCCTGGCCGGGTCCGGGCCTGACGCGCGCCAGACGCGCGCCAGACGCGCGCTCACGGCCCGTGGCTCGCCAGGTAGTCGATACGCTCGACGATATAGTCGTAGAAGGGGTTCCACGAAAGCCGCGTGAGAAGCCCCGCCCCCACGATCAGCGCCCCGGTTTCGCCGCGTACGGACTGGGCGCCGAGATGGATGCCCAGGTCGTCGTTGGGATCGGGGTTGCGGCCGTACAGCGAATCGGTCACCGGAAACGGCAAGGCCACGTGTGAAAGCGAATAGACATCGAGCGGATAGTCGAGCCCCGTGGGTTCGACTTTCGCCGTTGTCTCGCCCGGCGCCGTACTCTCTTCGACGACGTGCGGCGAGGTGGCGGAGGCGTTGGTGAGCACGGTCAGGCGGTAACGCAGTGGCGGCACGGGCGAGAGACGGCGCAGCGCGTCACGCATCGAAGCGCGCAGCAGCGGGCTCCATTGCGCCGTGCGATTAATGTCGAACAGCACGAGCTCGCTGCCGTTGGCAGGCAGTTGCGCATACAGCGAACTGACGATCGCGCTCGTGCTCACCGTGAAGTCGAGCACGGACTGGAACGTGAGCGTGGGCGGCAGCGCCGCCAGCTTGCCGTTGCGCGCCGCGTCCGCCACTTCCTGCTGGATCTTGCGCGTGACCCGCCACGACTGGCGTGCGCCGTTCACCGGAAACGAGTTGTACTTGAAGGGATTGAATTCCGGCACGATGTCGAGCCACGCGGCTTTCGCAAACGCAGGCAGGATCGCGGGCAATGCCGCGAGCCCCGCAAAGCGCGCGAAACGCGTAATGCCGATCATCGGCGAAAGCAGGATCAGGCGGTCCGCTTTCGGCAGGCTCGGGTCGTCCAGCGCCTCGAGCGAGTATTGCAGCGCGAGCGCACCGCCGTTCGAAAAACCCACGATATGCAGCGGCGCAGGCGCCGGCACGAGGTGCCGCGCTTCGCGCACGGCGAGGCGCGCGGCCGCCTCCCAGTCTTCCGCCGTCACTTCGGTCAGCCCCGAGGGCACGGTGCCGTGCCCCGGCAAGCGCACCGCCACCACGGCGAAACCATCTTGCTGATAGCGCTGCGCGATGTGCCGCAGGCTGTAGGGAGAATCGGTCAGCCCATGCAGCATCACGGCCACGCCGCGCGGCGCGCCCTCTGGCATAAGAGTGTATGAGCGGTTCCAGTTGGTACGAAAGTGCCCGGGATAAATCGGGCTGCCCGAGAAGTAACGATTGGCGGGAATGCGTTCGTCCGCCGGCAGCTTGTCGGTCACGTTCTTCTTCACTGAGTCGAACAGGCGGTTCTCGTTGGCGATGTATTCCTCCCACGTCGCATGATCGATTTCGTGCGCGTGCATGTCTTCCGGCACGTACGTGTGCCACAGGCTCAACGGCGCCTTGCGCTGCGCGTCGAAGAACCGCACGCCGGCAATGCACACGAATGCGATCAGCACGAAAAGGGAAATCCGCTTGATCCAGCGAAGGAGCCACGCTCTCGTCAAGTAATTCGCCATGTCCGGTCAATGCCTCGTGAACGGGTGGCCGGCCCTTCCTCGCGCTAGCGCGGGAAAACCGGCCAGATGAGCGGTACCAGCATGACGGTGATCACGAGCGCCCCGAGGGCGGCCGGCGAGCCCACCATGAAAAATTCCCGGAACCGATAGCCGCCAGCCGTGCTGACGAGCGCATTCACGGGCGTCGAGATCGGCGACATATAGGCCGCCGACGCGGCAACCGCCGTCGTCATCGCGAACGGGTACGGCGACGCATGCAGGTGCGCCGCCATCGCGAGCACCACGGGCGCCATCAGCACCGCCGTCGCCGTGCCGGAAATCACGGTGCCGATCACGAGCGTCAGCAGGAAAACGGCGCCCAGCAAGCCGTGCGCCCCCCAGTTGCCGGCCACGCGCAGCACGGCGTCGGCGGCGATATCGATGCCGCCCGTGCGCTGCAGCGCGATGGAAAACGGCAGCATGCCCACGATCAGCACGAGGCTGCGCCAGTGAATCGCGCGATACGCGCTGTCGAGGCTCACGCAACCGGATGCGCCCATCAGCAGACACCCGATCAGGCCCGCGAGCACGTTCGGCACGCGCGGCGTGAGCATCATCGCGATGACGAGCGCCATGATGGCGAGCGCGTGCAGCGCCTTGTGCGGCACCGGCACGTAGGCATCGCTTTCGACCGGCATGGCGAGACACACGATGTCGCGCTCCACCGACTGCATCGAGAAGATGTCGATCCACGGCCCGACCACCAGCAGCGTGTCGCCCACCTTGAGCTGCGTGGCCTGCAGGTCCTGCTCGAGCGCGGCGGCGGCGCGTCGCAGGCCGACGACCGTCACGCCGTGCCGACGCAGCGCCGAGGAACTGCGCGCGACGTTGCCCACGAGCGACGAGTCCGGCGGCACGATGACTTCGGCCATGCCCACGTCGTGCGACTGGTCGGTGAAGTACGCGCCCGACATGCGGCGCGTCGCGAGCGCATAGCGCGCGCAAAACGCCTGCACGTCGAAACTCGCGGATTCCACGTCGAGTAGCAGCACGTCGCCGGGCGCAATGCTGCTGTCCGCGGTCGCGGGCAGGACCGTCGCGCCCATGCGCGTGCGCCGCTCGATCGCGACGACGCGCGCCACGGGGTCGTCGTCGAGCCCGGTGTGGCCGAGCGTCTGCCCGACGAGCGGCGAGTCCCCGCCGACCTCGAGGCGAAAGGCGCGCCCTTCGAGCGAATAGCGCGCGACCCAGTCGTTCAGCGACGGGCGCGTGGTCGCCTCCGCGCCATCCGTGCCGGTCAGAAGGCGCCTTGCGAACAGCATCCAGCCGATGCTCGCGGCGAGAACCGGCACGCCCAGCGGCGTGATGGCGAAGAAACTGAAGGGCCGGTAGCCGCGATAGACGAGCGCGCTGTTGATGACGAGATTCGGCGTCGTCGCGACGAGCGTGAGCATGCCGCTCGTGAGCGCCGCCATGCTGACCGGCATGAGCATGCGCGCGCGCGACACGCCCGACTGGCGTGCGATGCGAATGACGATGGGAATGAAGATCGCGACGACGGCCGTCGAGCTCATGACGGAGCCCATGACGCCGACGATGATCATGATCAGCACGACGAGGCGACGCTCGTTGGACCCGCCGCGCTCGATCAGGTAGTCGCCCACGCGCTGGGCGACGCCCGTTCGCGCGAGCGCGTCGCCCAGCACGAAGAGCGCCGCGATGAGGACGATGTTCGGGTCCGAGAAACCGGCCAGCGCCTCGTTGACCGTCACGATGCCCGAGAGCGACAGCGCGACGATCATGATGAGCGCCACCGCGTCCGCGCGGGGCCGGCCGATCAGGAACATCGCGATCGCGCAGGCCAGACAGGCAACGGTCATCAAAAGGTCGGTAGACACGATTTCGTTTTGCCTGCTCAACGGGCCTCGGAAACCACTGCTACCGCAAATAGTGCCGGATTTTGAAAACTTACGTTTCAGCGCGGCCTCGGGCCGTCATGGCCGCGATGACGCCGTTTTAATGAAACGTTTGTGAACGTCAAAGCCTTCACGCCTCCAGCAGTGAAACGCGGTTGCGCCCCTGGTGCTTGGCGCGGTACATGGCTTGATCGGCCTGGTCGAGCAGCGAGCGCGCCAACGCTTCGGGACTCGCGGCACCGGCATTCGTCTCGCTGTTGAGCCGATACGCCGCCACGCCAATCGACACGCTGAGCGCAATGCGCTCACCCTCGTCGTCGAGCACTTCGAGCGCTTCGACCGCAATCCGGATGCGCTCCGCAACGGCCAGCGCGTCGGGCAGCTCGCACATCAGCAGCGCGACGAACTCCTCGCCGCCGTAGCGCGACACCGTATCCCCCACGCGCACCTGCTGCTTCAGGCAGGTGCCGATGGCGCCCAGCGCGAGGTCGCCGGTTGCGTGGCCGTGCGTGTCGTTGATCTGCTTGAAATGATCGATGTCGATGAAGAGGCACGACATGGGCGCCGCGTGCGAACTCGCGCGCCGGATCTCTTGATGCAGGCGCTCGTCGAAATAGCGGCGGTTAGACAGGCCCGTGAGCGGGTCGGTCACGCCGGTCTTGCGCAGATGCTCGCGGTGAGCGACGTTGTCGAGACTCGCCGCCGCAACGCGGCTGAAGCGCGCGAGCAGATCGGTGCCCATGCTGGCATCGAAACGCGCGGAATCATCGCTTGCGAGGCACAGATAGCCGAGCAGTTGAGTGCGGTTCAGAAGCGGCAACACGATCGCACTGCCGATCGTGGTCCGCGCGTCGAAGAAGGTCTCGCTCACTGCGGGCTCGAGATCGCTCAGTTCGCGCACGCGGCCAAGCCACGGCTGGTTTCCGGCGCACAGACGCGACAGCGCGAGGCCGCCCTGGAGCCCCGATCGCAGGTTCGCTTCGAGGTCGGCGCGCCCGCAGTCGGATTCGAGCAGATCGCGTAGCAGCGGCGTACGGACGTCGAGCCAGAGGCCGGCGCAAGCCAGCCGGAACACCTCGGGCAGATAAACGAATATCCCTTCGAGAAAAGCGCACCAGTCGTGCGCGCCGATCAGGCGCAGTTCCACGTCCTGGAACGACTTCGATGCGCGCTCGTTGCGCTGAACGGTTTCGATTAGCGCAGCAAGATCCAGTGAAGGCTGAGTCCCGGGATGTGTCACGATGCATCGAGAATATTCCGAAGCCTGCTATTACGGCAGCCTGGGGACAGACTTGAGCGTCGAACGACGACACCCGCGCGGCGGCGGCCTGTTCCAACGGAGTCAGGGCAAAAGAAAAGACCGCTGTCCGTGAGGGCAGCGGTCTTGCTTATGGTCACAGGCTGCTGTTATTTCGCTGCCGGCGACCTTACGCTCGGCCTCGCCAGCGAGTTGTTGTCAGGGCCGCCGGGGGCCGGCGCCGCGCTGTTGTCCATGCTATTCGGCGACGCAGCGCTCATGCCGCTGTCCGAGCCCGTGGCGCCTGGCGTGCCGTAGCCGCTCGTTGCATTGGTATTGGCTGCGGCAGCCGGCGACGTAACGCCTGGGGTTGCCAGTGTGTTGTTGCTCTGTGCATACGCACCGGCGGACAGCGTGAGCGCGGCAACGGCCGCGATCAATGTGCTGGTTGTCTTGCTCATGACTTGCTCCTCCTTTGATTGGACTGGAATTCCGGCACAAACGACCCGCGATATTTCTCATTGGGCGGTCGTTATATGCGGCTCACGACGATCAAATCGCGTAACTGTTCGCAGTGGTGTACGTAAAGCAAACCACTACCAGTTCATGTCAAGTTTAGGAAAGCAATCGCGGATAATTAAGCGCATTGTGCGCAACGATTTATTTCGTTTTTTGGCAATTACCCGTAATGGCGTAATGGATTTATCGGCCTGTAATCCGGGCGCGGCGCGGTTCGATATGCGGTTCGGCGATTTGACGTGGTATTTGCGAGAAGCCTTTTTTTGGCGCCCTGATTGAAATCCACCTCAACGATTTACAGCGCATTTTGCGAGACTACATTTCGCATCCACATTGCGGAATATCGGTCGCGTTCATTGCGGCACACATAATCGGTCTGCGCGATTTTCGTTGCATGCGCATCGAGGTCATGAATCGTCTCTGCATTGGCATGCGGCCCGCAGCGTGCCGGCAAAAACCGTACGAAGCGCGAGCGAGGCCACCGAGGCCACCGAGGCCACCGAGGCCAAAATTTTCACGTCGTGCGAGCGATCTCCTTGCCAATTCTTCGATATTTCGACTATTATCGAAACATGGAAACGAACCAGACCATCGCCGCACTGGCGGCTCTCGCGCACGAGTCCAGGCTCGCGATCTTTCGCGCCCTCGTTCAGGCAGGCCTCGAAGGCTTGCCCGCAGGCCAAATCGCTACCCTGCTCGACGTGCCCCCCTCGTCGCTCTCCTTCCATCTGAAGGAGCTGTCTCACGCGCAACTCGTCACGAGCCGCCAGGAAGGCCGGTTCGTTTTCTACTGCGCGAACTTCGCGACGATGAACGGCCTGCTGGCCTACCTCACCGAGAACTGTTGCGGCGGCAATCCCTGTTCGCCGACATCAATGTGCTCACCCTCCACGGAGAAGCAGTCATGAAGCGCTTTCACATTCACGTCGCCGTTGCGGATCTCACTTCGAGCATCCGTTTCTACTCGGCGCTGTTTGCCGCTGAACCGACCGTCGTAAAGTGCGACTACGCGAAGTGGATGCTCGAGGACCCGCGCGTCAATTTCGCGATCTCGCAGCGCGGCGCCGCACCGGGCCTGGATCACCTCGGTGTGCAGGTCGAGAACGAAGCCGAACTGGCCGAAATGCACGCGCGGCTGGAAAGCGCGGCATTGCCGGTGGATACGCAGCTGGATACCGCGTGCTGCTACGCGAAGTCGAACAAGTACTGGAGCGTCGATCCCCAGGGCATCGCGTGGGAGTCGTATCACACGCTCAATGAAATTCCCGTGTTCGGGGAGTCGCGCAATACGCCGACCGGTGCACCCGCCCGCGAAGTGGCTGCGTGCTGCGCGCCGTCGTCGGACAAGCCGGCTGGCAATCCGGCCAGGTCTTCGGCGTGCTGCTGAGTAGCCGCGAACGATCCAGCGGGAACGCCATGACGACCAACGTATTGATCCTGTGCACGCACAACTCCGCTCGCAGCGTGCTGGGCGAAGCCATGTTGAATCACCTCGCTTCGAAGGCCGGCAAGGACGTGCGCGCGTTCAGCGCGGGCAGCGCGCCGGGCGGACGCCTGAATCCTTTCGCCGTCGAGTCGCTCGTGCGCACGGGCATCGACGTGAGCGGCTACCGCAGCAAAAGCTGGGATGAGTTTGCCGCCAGCCATGCGCCTGTCATGCGCATTGTCATCACCGTCTGCGACAGTGCCGCCGCCGAGACGTGTCCGTATTGGCCTGGCAGTCCCGTCAAGGTTCACTGGGGCTACCCGGATCCGTCTCTCGCGCCCGGTGGCGATGAAGGCAAGCGCGTGGCGTTCGAACTCACTCGCCAGGCGATCGGTTATCGCATGCTGCAACTCCTTGCGCTGCCGCTCGAATCGATGAGCGACGAGGAACTTCAGCAGGCGCTCACTGCAATCTCCGGATCATGACCGCAGTCACGAGTCTCAAGCGCAAGGTCCTGGCCGAGTTGATCGGCACGGCCTTGCTGCTCGCCGTCGTCATTGGCTCCGGCATCATGGCGCAACGGCTTGCGGGCGGCAACGCGGCGATCGCGCTGCTCGCCAACACGCTGGCAACCGTGGCCGGACTGTATGTGCTGATCGAGGTGTTTGGGCCCTTGAGCGGGGCGCATTTCAATCCCGCCGTCAGCGCTGTCATGGTGCTGCGCGGTGAACTGCATGCTCAGGAATTGCTGCCGTACATCGCTGCGCAACTCGTCGGCGCGCTGCTGGGTGCATGGCTCGCGCACGCCATGTTCGACCTGCCCATCGTCGAGCTATCGAGCAAGGTGCGCGCAGGCACCGGACAATGGATTGCCGAAGCCGTGGCGACTGCAGGTTTGATCCTCGTGATCCTGCGCGCGCCGGGAGAACGCGCCGCGATCATGGTGGCTGCGTACATTGGCGCCGCATACTGGTTCACGGCATCGACATCGTTTGCGAATCCGGCCGCAGCGTTCGGACGCATGTTCAGCGACACTTTTGCAGGCATTGCGCCTTCCAGCGTACCCGCCTTCGTCATTGCCCAACTGATTGGCGCGGCGACTGGCCTCGCGCTGCATACAGCCTTCGAACCGCGCAAGCTACGCGTTGGTCACCCGAACCTGGTTGAGTCGTCCGGCGAACACGGCGACGCTCGCTAATGCGCGCATGCGGCTCAGCTGCAGCTTCGCGAGACAAAGCCCGCAGGAGGATCCCGGAGACCTGTCTCCGGGCTTTAGCGCATGCGCCCGGCCGGGCGCAAGGCCATAGTGAGGGGATGATCAGGACTCGTTCGGACGGATCGTCAGCGCGTTCTTGACCGACGTGACGCCTTGCACGCCCGTGGCGACTTCAGTGGCGTGTTCGATCTGCGACTGCTCCGGCACCGAGCCCTGCAGGACGATGGCGCCGTCACGCGCGCGCACGGTGATGTTGGCAACATCGATCTTCTTGTCCTTGGCGAGAGCGGTGCGGACCTTACGGCTGAGCGCGCGATTAGCGGCCTTGGCCTGCTTCGATTGCGCCTTCGACGGGGTTGCCTGTTGCTCGGCTGCGGCAGTCGCACCGCTAGCTGCGTCGCCCTGCGCATAGGCGTGCAAAGACGCGGCCACGAGAGCCGTCGCCGCGGCCAGCTTGAATACCTGAATAGCCTTCATGGAATTTCTCCTGTTGTCACAGTCTTGTTGTCGGCCCACGAACGGGCCGGTGCACTACACCATCTACGACTAAGCATTCGCGCGCCAGAAACGGCGCTAGACGCGATGCCGCATTTTTCGACGACATCGCATCCATTCGCGCGAGCGCGCGGCAAATTATAAGAATGAAAGGAACGGCACAGGTCGGAGAAAATGCGGCCGAATCATTAGCTTGATATCGGTCCCGTCATGGAGTAGGCACACCGTTCGTGACCACGGGCTTGTGGTCACATCGCCCGCTCCCTTAATTGCATCCGTCAACGATCGAACGGCTTCGATGCGCTATTTCCGCGTTGGGAGCGAAATGGCGCGCGCAAACGGTCGCGCGTGGGCGGCAAAATTCTGCCAGGCGTCGCATTATTACGACGCCGGTTTTGCCGTTGGATCAGCGCGATGACCGGCTTCCTCTTGCACTGCGCGACGCATCGGATTTCACTATTGCCTCGCGTTCGAGCCATGAACGGAACAACGCGACCCGTTCATCGCCGGACTTCTCGTCCGCCACGTAAGTGCAATAGCTGCGCGATGGCAGACGTGGGCCAGCGAACGGTGCGACGAGCCGGCCAGCGGCGAGGTCGTCGGCGACCAGCGCGGTGGGCCCCATCGCGATGCCGATTGCGTCGATGGCAGCCTGCAAGGTCAGAAAGAAGTGGTCGAAGGTCAAAGCGGCGGCCGGCCTCAGGTCGGGCATCTGCACGCTCGCCAGCCAGTCGGGCCAGAGCCGAGGAAGACTCGACGTGTGCAGCAACGTGTGCTCTCGCAAGTCGCCAGGCGAGCGCAGCGGTACGCGCTTCAAAAGCGTAGGACTACAGACCGGAAGCCGCTCCTCGGACAAGAACGGTTGCATCGAATAGCCGTAGAAGGTGTCCGGGCCACCCCGGATGACGAGGTCATAGTCGTCCTTCAGACTCTCCAGCGGCTCGTTCGACGTCTCCACCTTGACGTCGATGTCGGGATGGCCGGCGCGGAATTTCGCCAGCCTCGGCACCAGCCAGCGCAGCGTGAATGTCGCGGGCGCATTCACGGACAGGGTTCGGGAGACCGTTTGCGGCGTGCCGTATCGCGCGGTTGCCGCCGAGAGCTGTTCGAACAACGGGCCGATTTCCGCCAGATAGTGCTTCGCCGCCGGCGTCAGTTCCACGCGGCGGTTGTGCCGCTCGAAGAGCGACGCGCCAAGCCACTCCTCCAGCAAGCGCACGTGCTGGCTCACTGCACCGGGCGTCACGTGCAGTTCCGCGGCGGCGTCCTTGAAGCTGCCGAGCCGGCCTGCGGCCTCGAAGGCTCGCAGGGCGTTGAGTGGGGGCAACACCGGTTTCATTCGCGAGAGTTTATCTAACGTAAGCACCCAATTTATCTGGTTTGTTAGCCCGTCACAAGATAGATATCCTTCTTGCTAGACCATTCATGCATCCCTGCCCGCACCCTCATGCTCAGTTATACCGGCGGTATCGTGCTGTTCGCCGCGCTGCTCCACGCGAGCTGGAACGCGATGCTCCACGGCAACCGCGACCGGTTTTTCTCCATGGCGTGGATGAGCATCGCCATCGGGCTGGTTGCCACGCTCGTCATCCTGTCCGTACCCTCGCCGGCCCGCGCTTCGTGGCCCTACATCGCCGCGTCGGGGCTCGTGCATGTCTTCTACAACGTGAGTCTCGTGCGCTCGTATCGCCGCAACGACCTGGCGCTCGCGTACCCGATCGCAAGAGGCTCGTCGCCGCTGCTCGTCACGCTCGGGGCGGCACTGTTCGCGCATGAAGCGATCGGCCCGTTGCACGGTCTCGGGATCGTGATGATTTCGGGAGGCATCATCGCGATCGCGCTGCAGGGGCGTCACGTGTCGCGCGCGGGCGCACTCGCCGCGCTGACGACCGGTGCAACGATCGCGCTCTATACCGTGATCGACGGCATCGGCGTGCGCCTGTCCGACGGCCAGCCGGTCAGCTACACCGCATGGATGTTCCTGTCCTATTGGACGATGCCGGCGCTGTTCGTTGCGCGCCGCGGGGCCCCGGCGCTATGGACACCGGTACGCGCCGAGCCGCTGTCGATCGCCTCGTCGCTGGCCGGCGGCCTCGTGTCGATCGGGGCGTATGGCATCGTGATCTGGGCGCTGCAGGCGGGCGCGATGGGCGCAATATCGGCGTTGCGCGAGACGAGCGTGGTGTTCGCGGTGCTGATCGGGCGGATGTTTTTGCGGGAGGCGGTGAGCGGATCGCGCTGGCTCGCCTGCGTGGTCGTCGCGGCCGGTGCGGTTTGTCTCGGGCTCTGAGATGATTTCACGCACACTGTTTGCTACCCGTGCTGCATCACGCAACTGAGCACGCAACTTGAGTTCGAAGGAGCGCCCCATGCTTGACCATATCGAAACCGACCTGCTCGACATCGCCTATGACGAACAGGGCGACGCGAATGGATGGCCGGTCGTGCTGCTGCACGGCTTTCCCTATGACATTCGCGCATACGACGAGGTGACGCCACGCCTCGTATCCGAGGGCGCCCGCGTCATCGTCCCCTACCTGCGGGGATACGGCCCAACGCGCTTCCTTTCGCCCACGACACTGCGCTCGGGCCAGCAGGCAGCGCTTGGCGCTGACCTGCTGGCGCTGCTCGATGCCCTGCGGATCGAGCGGGCCATCCTCGGCGGATACGACTGGGGCGGCCGCGCGGCATGCATCGTGGCGGCGCTCTACCCGTCGAGGGCGCGGGGCCTGGTTTCCGTCAACGGCTACAACATCCAGGATATCGCCGCTGCCGCACAGCCAGCCGACCCCGAAAAGGAACACCGCATGTGGTACCAGTACTACCTGCACGGCGAGCGCGGCCGCACTGGGTTGATTGAAAAACGGCGCGAATTCTGCCGTCTCCTGTGGTCACTCTGGTCGCCGACCTGGCACTTCGACGACGACCTCTACGCGCGCACGGCAGCGTCGTTCGACAATCCCGATTTCGTCGACGTGGTGGTCCATTCTTACCGTCACCGTTTCGGACTGGTCGAAGGCGATCCCCGCTTCGACGACATCGAGCGACGCCTCGCCGCCACGCCGCCGATCACCGTGCCGACGATCACGCTCGACGGCGACGCAGACGGCGTCCAGCCGCCCGGCGCACGAGAGACAAGCTCGAAGCGCCTCAGCGGGCGCCATGAGAACCGCATCGTGCCGAATGCAGGTCATAACCTTCCGCAGGAGGCGCCAGAAGTGTTCGCCAAAGCGGTGCTCGACGTCAACGCGTGGGCAGGTTGACGCCGCGTCCTTGCACAACACGCTTTATTCGAGAGGAGAAGCTAAAGACATGGTAGGCGATACGAACCAACGGGCAGGCCAGTGCCATTGCGGCGCAGTGCGTTTCGTGGCGACGCTAAGCGACGGCTTCAACTCGATCCGCCGCTGCAACTGCTCTTACTGCCGCATGCGAGGCGCGGTCATCGTCGCGGCCGAAACGAGTGGGATCGAATTCCTGCAGGGCGAGGAGATGCTAACGGACTACCGCTTCAACACCGGAGCGGCGCGGCACTTCTTCTGTTCTCGCTGCGGAATCGCCACCCATCTTCAACGGCGCTCGAATCCGAACCTGTATGGCGTGAACGTGGCTTGCCTCGACGGCGTCAGCCCGTTCGATTTCGCCGAGGTCCCTGTCATGGACGGCGTGAATCATCCGAACGACACCGGCGGGCAGGCGCGTCTGGCGGGCATGCTGCGTTTCATCGCAGCCAACTGAGGTCTCAGCGCCATTCGCATATCGAAGTGAAGGCTCAAAAAAACCGCCGCACTTTCGCGCGGCGGCTTTCGCCAGAAGCTGGCAAGCGTAGCAACAGCAAGGAAAATCAGCCGAGCCCGCCCATCATCAGGTACTTCGTTTCGAGGTACTCGTCGAGCCCGTACTTCGAGCCTTCGCGCCCGAGCCCCGACTCCTTCACGCCACCAAAAGGCGCGACTTCCGTCGAGATGATGCCCTCGTTGATGCCGACCATGCCGCTTTCCAGCGCGCCCGCCACGCGCCACGCGCGGCCAATGTCGCGCGCGTAGAAGTAGGCGGACAGGCCGAAGTCGGTATCGTTCGCCGCCTGGATCGCTTCTTCCTCGGTCTCGAAGCGGAACACCGCGGCAACGGGGCCGAACGTCTCTTCGTGCGCGAGCATCATGCCGCCGTGCGCGCCCGTGATGACCGTGGGCTCGTAAAACGTGCCGCCCCGCGCATGCGGGTGGCCGCCGCACGCAATGGCGCCGCCCTTCTCGAGCGCATCGCTCACGTGCGCCTCGACCTTGCGCAACGCCGCGCCGTTGATGAGCGGCCCCTGCGTGGCGCCCGGCTCCATGCCGCCCGACACGCGCAACGCGCGCACCGCCGCAACCAGCTTCTCGACAAACGCGTCGTGCACGCCGGCCTGCACGTAGAAGCGGTTCACGCACACGCAGGTCTGCCCCGTGTTGCGGAATTTCGAGGCGATCGCGCCTTCCACGGCGGCATCGAGATCGGCGTCGTCGAACACGATGAAGGGCGCGTTGCCGCCCAGTTCGAGCGACACCTTCTTCACCGTATCGGCGGCAGCGCGCATGAGCAGCTTGCCCACGCGCGTCGAACCCGTGAACGAGATCTTGCGCACGGCCTTCGAGGCCATCAGCGTGTCGCCGATCGCCGGAGCATCGCCCGAAACGACGTTGAACACGCCGCGCGGAATGCCCGCCTCGACCGCCAGCTCGGCGAGCGCGAGCGCCGAAAGCGGCGTCTCTTCCGAAGGCTTGAGCACCATCGTGCAACCTGCCGCGAGCGCCGGGCCGGCCTTGCGCGTCACCATGGCGAGCGGGAAATTCCACGGCGTGATCGCACCGACCACGCCCACGGGTTCCTTCGTCACGACAATGCGCGCGCCCTTCTTCGGCGCGGGAATCACGTCGCCATAGGCGCGTCGCGCTTCCTCCGCGAACCATGTGAGAAAGCTCGCCGCGTACGCCACTTCGCCCAGCGCTTCCGCATAGGGCTTACCCTGCTCGGCCGTCATGATGCGCGCGAGGTCTTCGCGATGCAGGTGCATCAGCTCGCCCCAGCGGCGCACCTTCGCGCCGCGCTCCGCCGCCGTGGCGTCGCGCCACGCAGGGAACGCATGCGAGGCCGCCGCCACGGCCTGCAGCGCTTCGCGCGCACCGGCGCGGGCCACTTGCGCGAGCGGCGCGCCGGTGGCCGGGTCGATGATCCGGTAGGTCGCTTCGCTCGCCACCCATTCGCCGTCGATGAAGCTCGAGGTGCGCCACAGGCGCGCTTCTTTCAGTCCGTCAATCGTCAAGCTCGTCATGCTGCGATCTCCAGGCGTCGCGCCGCGCGCGGCACGCGCGGAATGCGTGCGCTCACGTAGTCGTTGATCACGTCGCACGGCGTGTAGTTGCGCTCGAGTTCATACAGCTCGTCGGCGGTGAGTTGCGTGTCGAGCGCCGCGAGTGCGCTTTCGAACTGCGCGACGGTGTCCGCGCCCACGAGCATCGACGAGACGCCCGCACGCCCCAGCACCCAGGCCTGCGCGATCTGCGCGCACGACACGCCGCGCGCCGCCGCGACTTCGGCCACCGAACGCGCGATATCGCGCGAGGCCTCGTCGTCGTACATCTGCACGGTGAAGAAGTCGGTCTGGTTGCGCACCGACTTCGCGTCGCCGGAAAGGAGGCCTCGTGCGAGCGGACTGAACACCGACACGCCCACGCCCTGATCCTGGCAGAACGGAATCATCTCGCGCTCTTCCTCGCGATACGCGCAGTTCAGCTGCAGCTGCATATTGATCGGTCGTGCGAAGTGATAGCGCTCGCACGCCTGCAGAATCTTGGCGAACTGCCAGGTGAACATCGTCGACACGCCGATATAGCGCGCCTTGCCCGCACGCACGATGTCGTTCAACGCATCCATGGTTTCTTCGACCGGCGTGTTCACGTCGAAGTAGTGCAGCATGTAGACATCGACGTAATCGGTTTGCAGCCGACGCAGCGAGCCGTCGATGCCTTCCATGATGTGCTTGCGCGAGTGGCCCTGGTTATTCGCGCCACTGCCGATCGGATAACCAACCTTGGTCGTGAGCACGAGTTCGTCGCGCTTCGCAAGCCGCCGCACGATGCGCCCCACCACTTCTTCGCCCACGCCGGTCGAATAGAAGTCCGCGAGGTCGATGAAGTTCACGCCCGCTTCGAGCGCGCGGCGCACGATCGGCTCGCTCTGCTCTTCGTTGTAGATCCAGGGCTTCCATTCCGGCGTGCCCATGTTCATCGTGCCGAGGCACAGGCGCGACACCTTCAGGCCGGAGCGGCCAAGTTGCACGTATTGCATCGTAGTCACCTGTAACGATTGGCGCGACTCAAGCCGCTTTAGCCTTCGGCGTGTAGAACGGATTGCTGATCTGATCCTTGATCTTCGCAATGTCGTCCAGCAACGGCAGCCCGTTCATCGCGGCGCGAATAGCCGTCTTGCAGGCCACGTAATTGTTCTCGTACACGGCGTCGAGGTCGTCGCACGACCAGTTCACCCAGTTCGCCGTGACGATGCACCACTCGTTCTCCGCTTGCGGCGGCAGCGTGCCGTCGAGCATCGCTTCCGTCACCGCCTTCGCGATGGCCGCCTGCGAGGCGCCCCACGTGGCGTTGCCGTGCAGGTCGCCGCGAATGTCGGCCTTGTTCACGTAGAGCGTGGCGGGCTTGACCGGCACGTTGGGCTGCGCCACCACCATGAACGGCACGTGCCCTTGCGAAGGCGACGACAGGCTGTTCGTAAACGCCTGTCCCACCGGGCCATTGCGCGGGCCGATCATGATGTTGATGTGGGCAGCGTTTACGCCTGGTCCAGCGAAACCTTCGCCGATATAGACTTGCAGGTCTTTCATGTTTTCCGTCTCCTGTGTCATGGGTTCGAATTTGGCCAGACGCATTCCAGCACACGCCGCAAGCGCCCAAAAGCTATGAAATCTCATGGGGGCATGACGCGCAGTCATCGCTCTCGCATGCATCATTCGCGTGATGAAAGTGGCATGAGATCAGGTAATGCATCGATGACTATTCGTTGCTTCGCAACCCGAAATGGCACGGCTAGACTCTGGTCGGATTGATTCGAAAAGCGGCGGCCCCACGCTGGCCCGCGCATACAATTCCAATCACTGGAGACGACATGAGACGTATCACGCTGGCAGGCGTGCGTATTGCCGCCGCCCTCGCGCTGACCTGCGCGGCCACGAGCAGCTTTGCAGCCCCCGGCTGGTGCCAGGCGGGCAAAACCGTGAAGCTCGCGCAAATCACCTGGGAAAGCGGCGCGCTGATGACCGAAATGGTGCGCACCGTGCTGGAGAAGGGTTACGGCTGCAAGACCGAAGTCGTGCCTGGCGCCACGGCCGCCACCGAAACGGCGCTCACGAAAAACGACTTGCAGGTGTGGGCCGAGCACTGGACGGGCCGCAGCCCCATCGTCGCGCGCGGTTTGAAGGACGGCAGCGTGAAGCTCGTGGGCGAACTGATTCCCGGCGGCGACAAGGAAGGCTGGTACGTCCCCGACTATGTGATCAACGGCGACGCCAGGCGCGGCATCAAGCCCATGGCGCCGCAACTGCGCTCCGTCGCGCAACTGCCGCAGTACAAATCCCTCTTCACGGACGACGAAGAACCCGGCAAGGGCCGCTTCTACAACTGCCCCGCGGGCTGGGATTGCGAGCGCTTCAACAACCGCCTGCTCACCGCCTACAAGCTCGGCGACGACTACACGAACTTCCGCCCCGGCACCGGCGGCGCGCTCGACGCGGCGATCGCCTCGGCCTACGAGCGCGGCAAGCCCATTCTGTTCTACTACTGGCAGCCCGCCGGCCTGATGGCGAAGTACCACTTCGTGCAGCTCGAGGGCGCGCCGTACTCCGACGCCTGCTGGGACACCATTTCCGATCCGAAGGGCGCGCCGTGCGCCTCCGCGTTCAAGGTCTCGCATCTGAAGGTCGCGGTCTCCACGCCGTTCTACGACGCCGAGCCGGACGCCGTCGCGTTCTTCGGCAAGGTGAGCCTGCCGCTCGCGCTCGACGAACAACTGGTCCAGCAGATGCACGACAAGAAGCTCGACGCCTCCACGGTCGCGCGCACGTTCTTCGAGCAGCATCCGGAAATCTGGAAGCAATGGGTCACGCCGGAAGTCGCGGCGCGCGTACAGGCCGGCCTGCGCACGTAAGCAACGACACTGGCCGCACGACGGTACGCATCACATGACACACGCAGAATGAGGCTCACCATGGAATCTCCCTTTCTTCACCTCTCGATCGCCGACTGGGTCAACGATCAGGTCGCCGCGTTCGTGCAGCGCTACGGCGACGCATTCCACAACTTCAGCGTGCTCATGCTGCGCGACCTGCTCGTGCCGCTCGAAAGCCTGCTGCGCGCCACGCCTCCCGTCGTCGTGCTCGCCGCCGTGGGCCTGCTCGGCTGGCATGCCTCGCGGCGCATCGGCGTGGCGCTGCTGTTCGTCGTGCTGCTCTGGCTGATCGGCTGCTTCGGGCTGTGGGACAAGCTCATGCAGACCTTCGCGCTGATGGTCGTCGCCACGCTCATCTCGGTCGTGCTCGGCGTACCGCTCGGCATTCTCGCGGCTTCGAGCAGCGGGCTGCGCCGCGTGCTGCTGCCAGTGCTCGACGTCATGCAGACGCTGCCGAGTTTCGTGTACCTGATTCCGGTGCTCATGCTGTTCGGCCTCGGCAAGGTGCCCGCGATTCTCGCCACGGTCGTCTATGCGCTGCCGCCGCTCATTCGTCTGACCGACCTCGGCATCCGCCACGTGGATGCGGAAATCGTCGAAGCCGCGCGCGCCTTCGGCACCACGCGCATGCAACTGCTGTTTGGCGTGCAGTTGCCGCTCGCACGGCCGAGCATCATGGCCGGTATCAACCAGACCACGATGATGGCGCTTTCGATGGTCGTGATCGCCTCGATGATCGGCTCGCGCGGTCTTGGCGAAGACGTGCTCGCGGGCATCCAGACGCTCGACGTGGGCAAGGGCACGCAAGCGGGCGTCGCCATCGTGATTCTCGCGATCGTGATCGACCGCATCAGCCAGGGCTACGGCCAGGGCCGGCGCACACGCGGACTCGCGCGCAAATCGAAGCAGCCCTCGCGCATCCCGTTTCGCCGCGTTCGCGAACAGGAAAGCACAAGCGCCGACGCGGCCAGCGGCAACGACCTGACGAGCCAGCCGGCCAAGTAACGAACGCGAAGGCAAAAGCGCCGGCACAATGGCGGAGACCCGGCCGGCGCATCCAGCATACGCAATGAGCATGCAATGAGGTAACGATCATGAGCGGCATCGAAGTCAAGAACGTCTACAAGATCTTCGGCACGCGCGAAAGCAGCCAGCGCGCGCTCGAACTGCTGCGCGGCGGCGCGGGCAAGGCCGAGGTCCTCGAGAGGACCCGCTGCAACGTAGGCCTGAACGACGTGAGCCTATCGATCGGCTCGGGCCAGATCTTCGTGATCATGGGTCTGTCGGGCTCGGGCAAATCCACGCTGGTACGCCACTTCAACCGGCTCATCGAGCCGACCGTGGGCGAGATCCTCATCGACGGCAAGGACGTGCTCAAGCTCTCCGACAATGGCCTGCGCGATCTGCGCCGTTACGGCGTGAGCATGGTGTTCCAGAGCTTCGGACTCCTGCCTCACCAGACGGTGCTCAACAATGCCGCCTATGCGCTGGCCACGCGCGGCGAAAAGAAAGCGGCGGCGCACGCGAGCGCGCGCGAATGGCTCGGCAAGGTGGGCCTCGCGGGTTATGCGGACCACTATCCCGACGAGCTTTCGGGCGGCATGCGCCAGCGCGTGGGCCTCGCTCGCGCGCTGGCCGCGAACACCGACGTGCTGCTGATGGACGAAGCGTTCTCGGCGCTCGATCCGCTCATCCGCACCGAAATGCAGGACCAGCTGCTCGAACTCCAGGCTACGCTCAAGAAGACCATCGTGTTCATCACGCACGACCTCGACGAGGCGCTGCGCATCGGCAATCAGATCGCGATTCTGCGCGACGGACGGCTCATCCAGTGCGGCACGCCCGACGACATCCTGCACCGCCCCGCCGACGACTACGTGCGGCGCTTCGTCGAGCGCCGCGCCGGGACGACGCACTAAGCCGCCGTACATGCGGGCGCTCATCGGCCTGCTGGGCGGCTATACGATCCTCGTTTGCGGGAACAGCCTCCTCACGACGCTGATCTCGCTGCGCATGCTGCAAGGTGAGCGCACCGCACTCGACGTCGGCCTCGTGCAATCGTGCTATTACGTCGGCTTTATCGTCGGCGCGCTGGGGCTCGGCCCGATCGTCGGGCGCATCGGGCCACAGCGCGCCTTCATCGGCTTTGGCGCGCTCGCCGCGCTCGCGGCGCTCGGCTATCTCTCGTTCGATTCCCCTGACATCTGGGCCCTGCTGCGGCTCATCACCGGCTTCAGCATGGTCGGCGTGTTCACCTCGATCGAAAGCGGCGTGAACGGCGCGGTGCCGAACGAGCGGCGCGGGCGTGCGTTCGCGTTTTATCTCGTGCTCACCTATCTCGGCGTCAGCGCCGGGCAGTTCCTGCTGGGCGTGGGCGCGCCCGGCGGCATCTTCGAGCATGCGCTCGTGAACGGCTTGTTCGTGACCGCGCTCATCCCGGTGGCGTTGATCGGCGAGTGGCAATCGGCGGGAGCCGGACCGCCCGCGCCTGCGGCCACGGCGCCGCCTTCCGCGCTCGCCACGCCGAAGCGCCCCACGCTGCTGCTCGACGGCCTGCGCGAACTGCACCGCGTCGCGCCGCGTAGCGTGCCGGCCTGCATCGGCGCGGGGCTGCTTTCCAGCGCGTTCTATGCGCTCACGCCGGTGTATCTCGCGCGCATCGGTTATCCGGCCAGCGGGATTTCGCGCGCCATGGGTGTCGTGCTGATCGGCGCACTGCTTTCGCAATGGCCCGTGGGGCGGCTCTCGGACCGCCTCGGGCGGAGCGCCACGCTCGGCCTGATCTCGCTCGTCTCCGCGTGCGCGGCCGCGGCGCTCGCCATCCTGCGCGCACCGGTTCTCGTCGATACGATCCTCTTTCTCTACGTCGCGCTTACCTTCACGCTCTACGGCGTGATCGTCTCCGACGTGAACGACCGTGTCGATCAGGCGCGACGCGTGCAGACGAGCGCGACGCTGCTGCTCGTGTTCTCGCTCGGCGGCGCGGCCGGACCCACCGTCGCTTCGCTGTTCATGCGTCTGTTGGGGGCGGGCGGGCTCTATGTGTTCGCGCTCGTCGTCACGCTCTCGCTCGCTGCGCTCTCACGTGCGCGGGGCGTCTGAATGGCGGCGCGGGCCGGTATACTGCGTCGTTTGCAGGAGGCGTCGTTTCGACATGGCGCCCGGAGCGAGGAGACGACCTTGAAGCGAAAGATGCCGGCGCTGAACGCCCTGAAGGCGTTCGAGGCGGCAGGCACGAGCGGCAGCTTCACCCGCGCCGCCGAGCAGCTGAACGTGACGCAGAGCGCCGTGAGCCGCCAGGTGCGCCAGCTCGAGGAGCAGCTTGGCGAGGCGCTGCTAGAGCGCCATCATCACCGGCTCGAGCTGACCGAAGCCGGGCGTGCGCTGCTGCGCACGCTCCAGCAGTCGTTCGACCGCATCGAACTGACGGTGCGCACGATCCAGCAGAAGAGCGACCTCAACCGCCTGCGCGTGAACGCGCCGCCCACCTTCGCGAGCCGCTGGCTCGTGCCGCGCCTTACGCGTCTGCAGGCGCGCCATCCCGAACTCGAACTGAGCCTCACCACGCATCTGCAGGACAGTCTCGCCGATTCGACGGCGCTGGACTGCGCGATCCGCTTTGGCGATGGCGAATGGGAAGGCCTCGACAGCTCGCTGCTGATGCACGAATCGCACATCGCCGTGTGCGCGCCCGCGCTGCTCGCGCAAGGGCCCATCGATCTCACGCGGCATACTTTGCTGCACGTGCTCGCGGGCGACAACCAGCGCTATCTCACGTGGCGGCACTGGCTCGACGCGGCGCGCATCGAAGACGTGGACACCTCGGGCGGCTACGAATTCGACTTGCTCGATCATGCGATCCGCGCGGCCATCGAAGGGCTCGGCGTGACGATGGCCGACCGCCACATGATCGAGCACGAGTTGGCCCAAGGTCTGCTCGCGCCCGTGCGCGACATCCACGTGGACGGCCGCCAGTCATACTGGTTCGTGGTGCGGCCCGAACAGAAGGCTTCGAAGCCGCTCCGGCTTTTCCGGCAATGGCTTCAGGACGAAGTTGCGGCCATGCGCTGACGGCCCTGCTCGATGGCCTTTGCGGCGATGGCCTGATCGGCGTCTTCCAGAATCAGGTCTGCGCCCTTTTCCGCGACCATCATCGTCGGCGCGTTGGTGTTGCCCGAAGTGATATTGGGGAAGATCGACGCATCCACCACGCGCAGGCCTTCGATGCCATGCACGCGCAGGCGCGCGTCCACCACCGACGTGCGCGGGTCCGGCCCCATCGCGCAGGAGCCGCACAGGTGATAGATCGAGCCGCTTTGCTCGCGGAAGAACTTGAGCATGCTCGCGTCGTCGGTCACTTCGCCGGCGGGCGTCACCTCGGCTTCGGTGATGCCCTGCAGTGCGCGCGCTGTCATCAGCTTGCGCACGAGGCGGCTGCCCGCAATCGCTTCGTCGCGGTCCTTCTGCGTCGAGAGGTAGTTGCCGCGAATTTTCGGCGCGTCTTCCACGTTCGCCGAAGCGATCTCCACCGAGCCGCGGCTCGTGGGCCGGCAAGGATTGAAGCAGACGAGAAAGCCCGAGTACGGCTCCGGCGTGAGTTGCGCGCGATCCGACTTCGGAATCCGGTACGAAAGCGGGTTGAAGTACACCTGCATGTTCGGGTGCGCCTCGTCCTGGCTCGAGCGGAAGAAGCCGCCCGACTGGTTTACGCTCATCGAGAACGGGCCCTTGCGCTGAAGCACGTATTGCAGTCCGAACTTCAGCTTGCCCATCCAGCTGCTGAACGAATCGTTGAGCGTCTTCACGCGCGAGCGATAGTAAAAGCTCACGCACAGATGGTCCTGCAGGTTCTGTCCCACCGCAGGCAGTTCATGCACCACGTCGATGCCGTGCTTCGCGAGCAATTCGCGCGGGCCCACGCCCGATAGCTGCAACAGCTTGGGCGAATCGACCGCGCCGGCCGCGACGATGACCTCGCGATTTGCACGAAACGTGCGCTTCACGCCCTGCTGCACGATCTCCACGCCGATGGCGCGTTTTTGCGCCTCGTCGAACAGCACACGCGTGGCGCGCGCATGATGCTCGATCTTCAGGTTCGAGCGCTGCCCCGCGCGATGCAGGTAGGCCACGCTGCTCGAATCGCGTTTGCCGTCGCGCGTGTTCACATCGTAGATGCCCACGCCTTCGAGCCGCGCGCCGTTGAAGTCCTCGTTGCGCTCGTAGCCGAGCTGCGTGCAGCCTTCGACAAAGGTGCGGCAAACCGGATGCGCGCCCTCCTTCATCGGCGTGATGCGCACGGGGCCGTTCGCGCCGTGCCACGGCGTGTCGCCGAGCGGATGCGATTCGAGCTTGCGGAAGTACGGCAGCACTTCCTGGTACGACCAGCCCGCATTGCCCGCCGCGGCCCAGTCGTCGTAGTCGCGCGCGGCGCCGCGCACGTAGATCATGGCGTTGATCGCGCCAGAGCCGCCCTGCACCTTGCCGCGCGGCGCGTAGATCTGCCGGCCGGCAAGCTCCGGCTCCGGCTCGCTGTAGTACATCCAGTTGTACTGCTTGTTGTAGTACAGCTTGGCGAACCCGATCGGGATCTTGAACCAGAACGAATCGTCGGGTCCGCCCGCTTCGAGCAGCAGCACCGAATGACGCCCCGAAGCGGAGAGCCGTTCCGCGAGAATGCAGCCCGCCGAGCCGGCGCCGGCGATGATGTAGTCGTAGTTCATCTGAGTGCTCCGGCAGGTCAGCCGCGTGCGGGCGAGGTATCGCGCACGTCGGCGGGCTGGCTCGCCATCTGCAGATGCAGACGCTTACCCGTATAAGGCGAGTGCGCGCGCACGACGTCCATGTCGAGCTCGACGCCAAGGCCCGGTGCCTTCGACGGGACGATGTAGCCGTCTTCCCACTGAATCGGCTGCTTGAGCACTCGTGCGTGGAAACCGTCCCACGTGCCGATGCTTTCCTGAATCAGGAAGTTCGGCGTGCAGGCCGCGAGCTGAATGCTTGCCGCCGCGCCAATGGGCCCGTTGTAGAGATGCGGCGCGATCTGCGCGTAGTGCACTTCGGCGAGCGTCGCGATCTTCTTCGCTTCGAGCAGGCCGCCCACGCGCGCGACGTTCAGTTGCAGGATCGACGCACCGCCCGCCTGCAGCAGTTTGTGAAATTCGTATTTGGTGGTGAGGCGCTCGCCCGTGGCAATGGGAATCGACGTGTGCTTCGCGACATTGGCGATGGCCTCCTCCTGGCCCGGCGGCACCGGCTCTTCGAACCACAGCGGGTCGTATTTCTCGAGCCGCTTCGCCAGCCGGATCGCCGAGGAAGGCACCATCTGTCCATGCGTGCCGAACAGCAGATCGGCCCTGCTTCCCACCGCTTCTCGCACCTTGCGGCAGAACGTTTCGCATCGGTCGAGCACGTCGAGCGAAAGCTGATGCCCCGAATAAGCCGTGTACGGACCCGCCGGATCGAACTTCACCGCGGTGAAGCCACGCTTCACGTTCTCGGCCGCGCATTCGGCGGCGAGATCGGGATCGTCGTAATCGTATTCGCCTTGCGCGTTCTTCGGGTACAGGTAGGTGTACGAACGAAGCCGCTCGTTCACCATGCCCCCGAGCAGTTCGTACACGGGCTTGTCCGCCGCCTTCCCGATGATGTCCCAGCATGCCATTTCGAGGCCGCTCACGATGCCCATCATCGTGAGGTCCGCGCGCTGCGTGAAGCCGCTCGAATAGGTCTCGCGGAACAGGCGCTCGACGCGGTGCGGATCGTGGTCCAGCAGATAGCGTGTGAAGACGTCTTCGATCGCGCTCACCATCACGTCGGGATGGAACGTGGCCGCGTAGATTTCGCCCACGCCTTCGATGCCACAATCGGTTTTCAGCGTAACGAAGATCCAGTACATGCCGCCGAGGTGCGGAGGCGGCACAGCGACGACGTTCGTTTCAATTGCAACGACTTTCATGGTTCAGGCTGTTTCAGGCAGGTTTGGAGTGGGTCATACGCTTGAGCACGAGCGCGGCGATACCGCCGAGCGTGCCAATGGCGGCGACATAGGCGAAATAGATCTGGTAGCCGAGCATGCCCGCGTAGTGCTCGGTGATATAGCCGTTCACGAGCGGCAGGAAGATGTCCGACGAATACCCGATCAGCGAAACGAGACCGATGGCGAGGCCCGTGATGCGCATGGGAATCGCGCAGTAGTCGAGCAGCGTCCAGTAGAGGCCGCGAATCGCGTAGGTCATGAGGCCGATGAACAGCACCACCGCGCCGAGCAGCACCATGTTGCGCAGCGCGGGCAGCACGATCAGGCCGATCAGGCCCGCGACGGCGAGGAACAGCGCCCAGATCAGCACGCGCAGGTTCGACAGGCGGTCGCCGAGAAAGCCGCCGCCAATGCCGCCGATGGGACGCATCCAGAGCTTCGCGGTGGTGACCATGCCGGCCGCCACGACGGTCATATGCATCTCGCCCTGCTGGAGATACGCGGAGAAGCTGTAAGTCGCCCAGAAGATCTGATAGCCGCAGAACACCACGGCTGCCATCAGCCAGAGTTGGGGAATCGCGGCGAGCGTCGCGAGATCGCGCCACAGCGAACCGTTCGCATTCGCCTCGACCGGCTTGCTTTCGGCCTGCGCGGGCGCGGGATCCTTGAAGAAGCTCATCAACGCGCCGAGTGCGATACACGTGAAGGAATACATATAGATCACGTGGCGCAGGCCCGCCGCTTCACCGCGTCCCGAGCCGGTTGCGGCGGCGAATAGCGCGAGCGCGGCAGTGGCGAGCAGCGCTTCGACGAGCCCGCGTCCGCCATCGAGCAGCCCGAAAAAACGGCCTTGTTCGTTCGCCCCCGCGATCATGCGCACGCGTTTGAGCACGGACGCCCAGAACGTGAGGCCGGTCGTGACGCCCCAAAGGCAGAAGATCACGAGCAGCGCATGGAACGAGGGTGCTGTGGAGTACCAGAGGCCCAGCGCCCCGGTGCCGATAAGCGAAAAGCAGATCAACAGGCGCGGCGCGACACGGTCGGCGAGCCAGCCGCTCGGCAGATAGGAAATGAAGAACACGATGCCGAGCACCGAGTAAAGATAGCCGAGTTGGGCGTTGTCGATATGCAGGACATCGAGCATCGTGGTCTGGTAGACCTGACGCAGATACAGCAGTGGATAGATACCGCCCGCGGCGAGCACGAGCAGCAGCAACTGCACGTAGCGCTGCATGGAGCCCGCAGCGACGGGCGTGAGCGCTGCGGTTTCGGCGCGCGGCATCGCCGGCGCATTGGGCTTTCCGATGGACTTCTGCAAGTTTGTCTCCTGTCGACCAGAGTTGGCGCTTTAGCGCTTACTCTGGTCCCATGCAAAGCTGTCGACCAGAGTTGGTGCAAAGCACTTACTCTGGTCCCATGCAAGGCTGTCGACCGGCACGCGGGCGGTTGCCCGCGCGAGGCGTCTTTTCTTTATCTGCGACGCCCAGTTCAAGGGCGCCGTTGCTGCGATTAATCAGTAACTCGAACGATCAGAACGGCATCACGACAAGGCGTGTCTGCGTGAATTCGAGCATGCCGTGCTTGCCGTCGTCGCCGCCGAGGCCCGAGCGCTTCCAGCCGGCGTGATAGCCCTGATACGGGTCCGCGGGCGTGCGGTTCACGTACAGCTCGCCGGCTTCGATCTCGTTCGCGACGCGCAGGGTCGAGCGGTAGCGCTCCGTAAAGAGCACCGACGAAAGGCCGAACTGGTGATCGTTGGCCATGCGCAGCGCGTCATCGAGCGTCTCGTACGAAAGCACCGGCAGCACCGGGCCGAAGATCTCCTCCTGCACGATCTCCATGTCCTGGCGGCAATGCGTGAGCAAGGTAGGCGGATAGAAATGGCCCTTGCCTTCGGGCACGTAGCCCCCCGTTTCGAGCTTCGCGCCTTCGGCCACCGCACGTTCGACCATCGCGTGGATCGCCGTGCGTGCGCTCGCGCTCACTAGCGGACCCATGCGAGCGGCGTCTTCGGCGCGGTCGCCGAAGCGCACGGCGCCCATCTTCTCGCGCAGCAGCGCGACGAAGCGGTCATGCACCGAAGCGTGCACGTACACACGTTCGATCGCCGTGCAAAGCTGGCCGCAATGCGTGGTTTTCGAGCGCACGATGGCCGTAGCGGCCGCTTCGAGATCGGCGTCGTCTTCGATGATCGCGGGCGTCTTGCCGCCCAGTTCCAGTGACGGCTTCGCGATATTTTCCTTGCAGTAGTCGAGCACCTTGCGGCCCGCGCTCACGCTGCCCGTGAGCGTGATCATGCCGACGTCCGCGTGCGTGCAGAGCACAGCGGCCGTGTCGTGGTCCATGGCCAGCACGTTGAAAATGCCCGCCGGAAGTTCGGCTTCCTGCGCGGCGCGCGCCACTTCGAACGCCGAGCACGGCGTGTTGTTGCTCGGGCGCACGACCACCGCGTTACCGGTGATGAGCGCCGGCGCGACCTTGCGCAGCAGCGTGTACACGGGGAAGTTGAACGGAATCAGGCATGCGGCCACGCCGATCGGCTCGCGCATGAGAACGAGGTTTTCGTTCGCGCTGTCGCTCGGAATCACCTCGCCTTCGATGCGACGCGCCCACTGCGCGTGGTAGCGCAGGATTTCGGCGGCGTACTGTGCTTCGGCGGTTGCGTCCGCGACGCTCTTGCCCGACTCGGCGGCAAGCGCCGCGCCGATCTTCGGCGCGCGCGCCACGATCGCTTCTGCAAACCGGTTCAGGCTCGCGCCGCGTTCGGCGGCGGGCAACTTGCGCCAGGCGCGCTGCGCGGCCCTGGCGGCCACGACCGCGCGAACCGCGTCCGCGGCGCTCGCCGCGCTCACGTGGCCGATCGCGTCGCCGGTTGCGGGATTATGGACAGCGATCTGCGGCCCTTCGGCGCCGACGAACTGCCCATTGATGAAATTGAGGTCTGATCGCATGGATTGCTGCCGGTTTGGCGTTGCCGCCGCTTCACGAGAAAGGGCAGTATCCGTGCGGCATCGGGACGCCACAAACGATTAATTGTCGAGCGGAGCATGCGAAAAACGCATGCTCGCCGAAGCGGGCGCCGGGGCGGCAGGAGCCAAAGCGCGTGGCCATCGCACGCCTTGCTTGTTATAATTCGCTCAAGCGTACGAAACAAATCTAACGTTCGCCGGAACGCAGCACAGTCCGGCGCAGCACCCACTCCATGGCCAAAACCGACCGGCTGCGCGCCCTTGCCGACGCGCTCGCAAAACACAACGTCATGCATCTGCGCGATGCAGCCAGCGTGCTTGGTGTCTCCGAGATGACCGTGCGGCGCGACATCGCCGCGAATCCCGAGCGTTTCACGTATCTGGGCGGCTATATCGTGAGCGCGCAGGACGTGCCCAATACCGCCGGCTACTCGCTCGAACACGAAAAGGACCACTTCGCGCAGGCCAAGTCGCAAGCGTCCGCGCACGCGGCACGGCTCATCGCGCAGAACGACACCGTCTTCATCGACTGCGGCACGACGCTTGCCGCACTCGCGCGCCTCATTCCTTCCCAGTTGCAGATCACGGCGGTGTGCTATTCGCTCAACGTGGCCGAGATTCTGCGGCGCATGCCCAATGTGCGCATGATCCTGCTGGGAGGCGTGTATGTGCCGTCGTCGGATTCGTTTTCCGGCGAGGAGAGCCTGGAAACGCTGCGCCGCATGGGCATCAACAAGGCGTTTATTTCAGCGGGCGGCGTGGACGCCGCGCGCGGCGTGACGTGCTGGAACTTTCACGAAGTGGCGCTCAAGCAAGCCGCCATGGCCAGCGCCGTAGAAAGCCATCTCGTTGTGGATGCCAGCAAGTATGGCATCGTGAAGGCGTGGCGCTTTTCGCAGCTGGACGACTTCAATTCCGTCATCACCGAGAAAGGCCAGACGCTGCGCGAGCACAGCGCATAAGCGCCGACCGGCCGTGCGGCGCCGGCCTCGCGCCAATAGTCTGCCGACTCAGCCGCGCCGGCGCAGCGCGAACAGCGTGCCGGCCACCAGAATGAACGCGCCGACGATCACCTTCTGCCACGTGCTCGGCACGCCCACGAGAATCAGCACGTTGTTGATGAGCGTGACGAGCGCCACACCGAGCAGCGTGCCCACGACCGTGCCACTGCCGCCGGTAATGCGCGCGCCGCCCAGAATCACCGCCGCGATCACGTCGAGTTCCGAGCCCACCAGGTCAAACGGATTGGCAAGCCGGTTGTTCGCCACGTGCAAAATGCCCGCCACGCCGGCGAGAAACCCCGTATAGCCGAACACGAACAGCCGGATCGCGCGCAGGTTGAAGCCCAGCCGCTCCGCAATCGCCGTGCTGCCGCCCATGGCGTAGACGCCGCGCCCCATCATCGTACGGTTGAGCAGCCACCACGTGAGGAGCGCGCCTGCCACGAGTGCGATCGCGGAAACCGGCAGCACCGCGTTGAGCCCATCGGCGGTCTTGTAGGCGATGAGCGGAATGCGGCCGAAGTGATCCATGCTGTGCGGGATGTTCATGAAGAACGTCGTGCCCACGAAGGTAAGCAGCAGCCCGCGATAGAGGTATTGCGTGCCGATCGTCACGATCAGCGAGGGCGCCTGCAGCCGGTGCACGAGCATGCCGTTGATGACGCCGAGCACGATACCGCCCACGGCGCCCGTGAGCAGAATGAGCGCGAACGGCGCATCGGGCCACCACGCGAATACGGCCTTCGTGATCGAGTACATCGTGAGCGCGCCGATCGCCGTGAACGAGACGTCGATGCCGCCCGACGCCAGCACGACGAGCGTGCCCAGCGCGAACAGCGACGTGATCGTCGCCGAGTGCAGCAGGTCGAACAGCGTGGCCCACTGGAAAAAGCGCGGGTTGATGGAGGCGACGATCACGCAGGTAATGACGATCAGCGTGGCCGTGAACCATTCGGGGTTGCGGGCGAGCTTCGCGCGCCAGTTCAGCGGTACGCTCTGGCGCGCGACTTCGACGGTGTTGGACGACGTGCTCATTGTCTGATTCATGCTCATGCGGTGTCCGGCAAAACGTTACGCGAAATTCAGGCTGCCTCTGCAAGCAGCGCACGGTACAGCTCGGCTTCGGTCAGACGATCGGCGTGGTGCTCTTCAGCGAGGCGGCCCTTACGCATCATCAGTACGCGGTCACAGTTCTGCAGCAGCTCGGGCAGGTCGTCGCTCACGAGCAGAATGCCGATGCCGCGCTGCGAGAGCCGCTGCATGATGCGATAGATGATGTCCTTCGAGCCGACGTCCACGCCCACGGTCGGCCCGTGGAGGATCAGCACGTGCGGGTCGATGGCGAGCCAACGGCCAATCAGCACGCGCTGCTGGTTGCCGCCCGAGAGCGACTGCACGGCCTTGTCCACATCGGGCGTGGCGATCTGCAGTTCCTTCACGGTGTTTTCGGCCAGCGCGCGTGCGCGCGTGCGATCGATCTGGCCGAAGCGGTCGCGCAGGCTCGCGATCATCGCCGTGATCACGTTGTCGCGAATCGGCTTGTCGAGGAAAAGGCCTTCATTCAGACGGTCTTCCGGCACATAGCCAATGCGCGCACGCCTCGCATCGCCGGGCGTCGAAAGCTTGATCGCGCGGCCTTCGAGCACGATCTCGCCCGCATCGGCGGGCGCGACGCCCGCAAGCGCACGCGCGAGTTCGTTGCGGCCCGAATCGAGCAGACCCGTCACGCCGAGAATCTCGCCGCGATGCAGCGTGAACGACACGTCGCTGAACAGGCCCGTTCGACCCAGACCGCGAACGTCGAGCAGCACCTCGGCTTCGGCCGCGACGTTGCGGTAGCGCTCGGTGGAAAGCTCGCGGCCCGTCATCAGTTCGCTCAACTGCGCCTTGGTGTAGTTCGTGATCGGGCCTTGCGTCACTTTCTGGCCATCGCGCAGCACGATCACTTCGCCGCCGATCGCATAGCACTCGTCGAGCTTGTGGCTCACGAACAGCACGGTCACGTCCTGCGCGCGCAACTGGCCGAGCACGGCAATGAGGTTGGTCACTTCCTTTTGCGTGAGCGAGGTCGTGGGCTCGTCCATGATGACGAACTTCGCCTCGCTCGCAATGGCGCGCGCGATCGCCACGAGCTGGCGCGTGGCGAGCGGCAGTTGTTCGATGAGCGTCGCCTGGAAGTCGGCGTCGCCCGGCAGGCCCACGGCCTTCAAGGCGCGCTCGGCCGTGCGCGCGAGTTCGCGGCGGTCGAACGTGCGCGCGAGGCGCCCCGCGTGCTCAGCGAGTTCGGTCGTGAGCCCGATGTTTTCGGCCACGTTCATGTTGGGCAGCAGCGAAAGATCCTGATACACAGTCTCGATGCCCGCCGCGAGCGATTCGAGCGGCGTGAGCCGCGCGTGGCGCGCGCCGTCGATCACCAGCTCGCCTTCGTCCGGCGGCTGCGCGCCGGAGATGATCTTGATGAGCGTGCTCTTGCCGCACCCGTTCTCGCCGAGCAGGTGATAGATCTGCCCGCGCTCGAACGCGAGCGTCACGCCGCGCAAGGCGTGCACGCCCGTGAAGCGCTTGTGCACGCCGAGCACCTGCAATAACGGTTCTGAAGCCATGTCGTCTCTTCGTGACGTTGCGACGAAGCGCGCGCCGGGCTGCGAGCCCGCTGCGCGCGCCACCTTCTACCGATCAGAAGTTGTATTGCTTGTAGTTCGACTTGTCGACGCTCACCCAGCCCTGGCCGCGCACGATGATGCCCTTGCCCGGACCCTTCGACACCGTGACCTTCTCGTAACCCGGCAGGCCGAGGTTCGCGCCGTTCTCCACGGTCTTGCCGTCGATCAGCATCATCGCGATCTTGTTCATGGCGATGCCCGCCAGCTTCGGATCCCAGAACGCAATGCCGTTGATCGCGCCGCTTTCGAGGTACTTGCCGGCCTCGGTCGGCAAGCCGGTGCCGTACACGCAGATCTTGCCCTGCAGGCCCGCTTCCTCGACGGCGCGGCCAATGCCGATCACGTCGAGCGACGACGAGCCCTGGAAGCCCTTGATGTCCGGATGCTTGCGCAGCACTTCCTTGGCCACTTCATACGCGTGCTCGCCGTCGTTGTTGGTTTCGAGGTTGGTCTCGACGAGCTGCATCTTCGGGAACTTCTTCTTCGCGTTGTCGATGCCGCCATTGGCCCACTGCACCTGCGAGCGGCTGCCGAGCGAGCCGACCATCGTCGCCCACTTGCCATCGTCGTGCATGCACGAGGCGAGGCGGTCGTTGAGCGCGGCACCATAGGCGGAGTTGTCGAACGCCTCGACGTCGACCATCGTGTTCTTTTCGTTGTCGGCTTCGTGCGTGACGACCTTGATGCCGCGGTCCATCGCCTTCTTGAGCGCTGGTTCGAGCGTCGGCGGGTCATACGGCACGACCGCGATCGCGCTCACTTTCTTCGCGATCAGGTCGTCGATGATCTTCAGTTGCTGCGCGGCGTCCGCGCGGCCGGGCCCGGTCTGGTAGACCGAGACTTTCGGGTTGTCCTTGCCGAATTCCTTGACGCCGTCGTCCATCCGATTGAACCAGCTGATGCCGGTCACCTTCACCACCGTGACGATGGTCGGGTTCTCCGCCGCATACGCCACGGCCGCCATGCCAGCGGCAAGTGCACACGCCGTGATCGCCACACTGAGTCGCTTGATCTTCATGTTCGATGTCTCCGTTTTTTATTAGCCGATTAACCGTCGCCCCGAAAGAGATGGCGGCGGACCTCCGAGGCACGAGGCCCGCCTGCTACACAGTTCGGCTGGTCAGCCCGAAGTCCGCCCTTTGCCAGCAGACGGGGAGCCACCGAAACCGAAAATCGCGCGCACCCGCTCGCCGCCCGCGAACGCGAGCGAGAGCAACAGCAGGAAGCCCCAGGCGCAATCGCCGAAAAACTGCGAAACGCCCATCAGATTGAAGAGGCTCGAAAGGAATTGCAGCACCGTTGCGGCGAAGAACACGCAGATGATGCGTCCGTAGCCGCCCGCCGGATTCACGCCGCCCATCACCGCAATGAGAATGGCGATCAGCAGATAGGAATTGCCGTAGTCCCATTTCGCGCTGAGCGTGTGCGAAACGCTCACGAGCCCGGCGAGCGAGGCGAGCACGCCGCACATCGCGTAGGTCATGATCAGCATGCGCGCGCGCGGAATGCCGGCATAGAACGCCGCGCGCTGGTTCGTGCCCATGAGGTAGAGGCGCAGCCCGAACGGCGTGCGCCTGAGCAGCCAGCCCAGCAGCACGACCACGGCCACGAATAGCAGGAACGAAATCGGTATCTGAAAGAACGTGCCGTTGCTGATATCGGCGAGCGGTTCGACATAATCCACGTGCACGGAGGCGCCGTTGCTCAGCGCCACCGCGAAGCCCGTGAAAAGCAACTGTGTGCCGAGCGTGCAGAGAATGGGCGTGAGCCCGAGGCGCGCAATCACCACGCCGTTGAGCAGACCGCCAAGGAGCCCCATCCCAAGCACGATCACGATGAAGAGCGCCGTATAGAGCGCGGGCGAATCGTCGCCGCTCACGAAACGCGGCACCACCAGCGCGGCGATCATGCCCGAAAGATTCGCGAGCCCCACGCCGGACAGGTCGATGCCGCCGTTGCCTGACAGCATGGAGAGCATGATGCCGAGCGCGAGTAGCGCGACTTCGGGCAGTTGCGCGCCCATCGACTGCAGGTTGTCGATGCCGACGAACTGCCCGCGCGACACCCAGACCGCGACCAGCACGACCAGCAGGTTCACGGCCAGCAGGAAGTTCAACTGCCGGTCACCGAACCATTTGGCAAAGAGTGCAGACTTCATGGACCTCATCCTTTGCGGTGTGTTTTCACCTGGCAACGTTCAATGCGCGCTGGCGTTCGCCGTGCGTGCGAGCATGGCGTCGACTTCTTCCTTGCGCGGCATGGAGGGCGCGGTGCCGGGGCGCGTCACGGAAATGCCTGCCAGCGCGCAGCCAAAGCGGGTGGCCGTGAGCGCGTCGTCGCCGCGCGCGAGCGCCGCCGCGAAGCCGCCCGTGAAGCCGTCGCCCGCACCCGCCGTCTCCACTACCGGCCCGCAGTTGAAGGCGGGTAGCAAGACCGAAGCATCGCGCGTGTGGAGCAGCGCGCCGGCTTCGCCCAGCGTCACGATGACCGCGCCCGCGCCCTTGGCGAGCAGCACGTCGGCGGCGCGGCGCGCGTCGGCGGCGTTGCGGATCTCGATGCCCGTGAGCGCCTGCGCCTCGGTCTCATTGGGCGTGATGTAGTCGCAAAGCGGGAAGATGTCGTCGGGCAGCGCCATGGCGGGGGCCGGATTGAACACCGTCTTCACGCCATGCCGGCGCGCGAGTTCGAGGCCGCGCCGCGCTGCCGCGAGCGGCTGCTCCAGTTGCGTGACGAATACCTGGGAGGCCGCAATATCGGCTTCGATCGCTTCGGCGTCGCCGGGCTCCATCGTGGCCGCTGCGCCCGCTGCGACGATGATCGCGTTCATGCCGGTCGTGTCGTCCACGAAGATGTGCGCCGCGCCCGTGGCCAGTCCGTCCACGGCCTGGGTGCGCGCCGTGATGCCTTCGGCGGCCCACGTCGCCCGCGCGATGTCGCCGAACGCGTCGTTGCCCACACGCGTGCAGAACACCACCTGCGCGCCCGCGCGCGCGGCGGCCACGGCCTGATTCGAGCCCTTGCCGCCCGGCCCCATCGCGAATGCCGATCCGGCGAGCGTCTCGCCGATCATCGGCATGCGGCTCGCGCGAAATGCGAGATCGGTCACATAGATGCCGAGGATGACGACGCGTCCGCTCATTGGCCCTGCTCCCTGCCGCGCGGCGCGTCGGGCGCGAGCAGCACGCCTTTGGTGAACACGAAGCAGCCGTAGCCGCGCGTTTCGCCCGTGGCGATCACGCAGTAGGCCTTGCGGGCGCGCGCATAGAACGCATGGCGCTCGATAGGCGCGAACGGCACGGCGCGGCCTTCCGCGGCGTCGACCTCGGCCTGCGCTTCGTGCTGCACGGCGGGAATCGTGTTGGGTTCGCCGACCACTTCCATGCGCATGGCCGGGGCTTCGACGAAGGTGTCGAGCGGCAGCACGGAGAGGATCGCGCGCACGGCGCGGGGCGCATCGGCGCCGTCGATGCGCAGGAGCTTGCCGAGCACCGTGGCGCGCGCAACGGAGTCGGCGGGAAAGTTGGCGTCGCAAACGACGAGTTCGTCGCCGTGACCCATCGCGCGCAGCGCTTGCAGGACATCGGCGTTCAGAAGCGGGTCGAGATTCTTCAGCATGCTTTTGTCTCCATTGATCTGGCGTTTTCTTGTTCGAAGCGCTCAGTCGCCGTACGGTATCCAGATGTTCTTCACCTGCACGGCATGGCGCAGGAACGGCAATCCTGCGCTCGTCCGGTCAAACCAGTCAACCTCGCGGCCATGATCGACGAAGGTCCGCTTCAGGTTGCCCACCGACTCGCGCTCCACGAGGGACGAATCGGCCGCCGTGCCGAAGCACCAGAGCGCGTCCACGTCGTCGTGCTTCGCGAGGGCCGGCAGCAGCGCGGCGCGCTCGCCGGTCAGGATGTTGAGCGCGCCCGCAGGCACATCCGAGGTTTCCACGACCTGATAGAAGTCCGTCGCAGCCAGCGGGCACGCCTCGCTCGCCAGCGCCACGACGCGATTGCCCATCGCGAGCGCCGGTGCGATCAGCGAAACGAAGCCGAGCAGCGGCGCTTCGTCGGGGCAGGCGATGCCGACCACGCCCAGCGCCTCGTGCATGGCGAGCGCGACACCGCGCAACGGCGGGGTATGCACCGCGCCATCGAACTTGTCGGCCCACGCCGCGTAGCTGAAGAGCCGGTCGATCGCCATCTCCGTTTCACGCCCGGCCGCGCGCGCGTCGTGCCCCGCGCGGCGCGTGAGTTGCCGTGCGAATTCTTCGGCGCGCGCGCTCAGGTTTTCCGCGAGGTAGTACAGCACCTGGGCGCGAGCGTGCGTGCTCATCTGCGTCCACTTGCCCGCGCCGCGCGCGGCGGCAACGGCGTCGCGCACGTCCTTGCGGCTGCCCGCACCGACTTCGCCCACCCATTCACCGTTTGGTGCGTAGATGGCGTGTGAATAGCCGCTATCGGGCCGTACCTGTTTGCCGCCGATAAAAAGCTTCGCAGTGCGATCGAGACCGCCGCCCGCGTGCGCAAAGTCTGGCGCCGGCGGGCGCACCTCACGTTGCGCGCGCATCGGCAGCTTGCTCCATGCGGCCGGCTTCAGATATTCGAATACGCCTTCGCGGCCGCCCTCGCGGCCGAAGCCCGATTCGCGATAGCCGCCGAAGCCCACGCTCGCGTCGAACAGGTTCGTCGCGTTGATCCACACCACGCCGCACTGCAGACGCGGCGCGATGTCGAGCGCGCGCCCGATGGTCTCGCTCCACACGCTCGCGGCGAGGCCGTAGCGCGAATTGTTGGCGAGCGCCACGGCCTCTTCCGGCGTGCGAAAGCTCATGGCCGCGAGCACCGGCCCGAAGATTTCCTCCTGCGCGAGCGTCGAGGCAGGCCCGATGCCCGTCACGAGCGTCGGCGGATAGAAGCAGCCGCCCGATGGCAACTCGACTTCGCGCGGCTGCCACACGTTGCAGCCTTCGCGCCGCCCGGCTTCCACGAGCGACTCGATGCGTTCGAGCTGTACCGGATCGACGATCGCGCCAATGTCGATGCCCTTGTCGAGCGAGGGCCCGACGCGCAGCGTCGCCATGCGGCGCTTGAGTTTCTCGATAAAGCGCGCCTCGACGCCCTCCTGCACCAGCAGCCGGGAACCCGCGCAGCATACCTGGCCCTGGTTGAACCAGATGGCGTCCACCACGCCTTCCACGGCGCCGTCGAGGTCGGCGTCGTCGAACACGATGAACGGCGACTTGCCGCCCAGTTCGAGCGTGAGCGACTTGCCCGTGCCGGCCGTGGCCGTGCGGATGAGGCGACCTACTTCGGTCGAGCCCGTGAACGCGATCTTGTCGACGCCGGGATGCTCGACGAGCACCGCGCCCGTGCTGCCGTCGCCCGTCACCACGTTGAGCACGCCCTTGGGCAGGCCGGCGCGATGCGCCAGTTCGGCGAACAGCAGCGCGGTGAGCGGCGTGTATTCGGCGGGCTTGAGTACCACGCAGTTGCCGAGTGCGATGGCGGGCGCCACTTTCCACGCGAGCATCAGCAGCGGGAAATTCCACGGCACGATCTGGCCGATCACGCCGAGCGGCGACCAGCCTTCCAGCTCGCTCTCCTGAAGCTGCGCCCAACCCGCGTGATGGAGGAAATGGCGCGCCACGAGCGGCACGTCGATGTCGCGCGCCTCGCGAATCGGCTTGCCGTTGTCGAGCGCCTCGAGCACGGCGAAGAGGCGGCTGTGGCGCTGCACCATGCGCGAGAGCGCGTAGAGATGCCGCGCGCGCGCCGCACCGCCCATGGCGTACCACTCGGGCTGCGCCGCGCGCGCCCCCGCGACGGCCGCCGCTACGTCCGCCGCACCGCCTTGCGCCACGGCGGCGAGCGCCTCGCCCGTGGCGGGCGCGCGTACTTCGAAGTGCGCGCCATCGGCACTTTCGCGCCACGCGCCGTCAATGAAATGCCCAAACGCGGCCTCGTGCTGCGCGAGCCACGCGCGCACGGGCTGATCGTCCTCGGGGGCGGGACCGTAATCCATCGTTCGGAAATACTCGGCTACGCTCATCGGTATGGTCTGCTCAGGCTACGGGGTGGCGGTGGAAGGCGGAATAGCGGCCGCTCACATGGTGTTCGAGCTGGCGCTCGATGTCGGCGAGCAGGCTCGAAGCGCCGAAGCGGAACAACTCGGGCTCGAGCCAGGGCCGCCCCAGCTCTTCCTTCATGAGGATCTGGTACGCGAGCGCGGTTTTGGCATTCGAGACGCCGCCCGCGGGCTTGAAGCCCACCAGCGCGCCGGTGCGCTCGCGGTATTCCCGGATCATGCGCACCATCACGAGCGAAACGTCGAGCGTGGCGTTGACCCCCTCCTTGCCCGTGGACGTCTTGATGAAGTCCGCGCCCGCCATCATGCAGACCATCGACGCGCGAGCGATGTTCGACAGCACGCGGATGTCGCCCGTGGCGAGAATCGCCTTCAGATGCGCGTCGCCGCAGGCCGCGCGAAACTCGCGCACTTCGTCGTAGAGCGCGCGCCAGTTGCCGGTGAGCACGTGCTCGCGCGTGACGACGATGTCGATTTCCTCGGCGCCGTCCTTAACGGAGGCCTCGATTTCCTTGAGCTTGAGCGCGTGCGGGTTCAAGCCCGCCGGAAAACCGGTGGAAACTGCCGCGACGGGAATACCGCTGCCCGCCAGCGCATCCACGGCTGCCGCAACGAAGCGGTGGTACACGCACACCGCGCCTGTCGTGATGGCATCGGGCGCGAAGCCGAGCGCCGCGAGCAGGTCGGCGCGCACGGGGTTGCGCGCCTTCGTGCACAGGCGTCGCACGCGGCCTTCGGTGTCGTCGCCGTTGAGCGTGGTGAGATCGATGCAGGTGATGGCCTTCAGGAGCCACGCGGCCTGCGGGTCCTTCTTGACCGCGCGGCGCGTGCCGAGCGTGGCCGTGCGCCGCTCGACGGCGGACTGGTTGACGCGCAAGGCGTCGAGCCACGCCGCGTCGAACGCCACGCCGGCGTTGCGCGCTAAATGCGCAGCATGCTGGGCGGGCGCGCCGCGCAGCACGACGAGCGAGTTCGTTGAGGCTTCTGACATAGGCTGGGTAGCGAATTTGTGCGATGCACATCAAACCGTGGTGGTTTATTCGCACTCATCCTATACCGATGAAACGATCGTGACAATACTCGTTACAATCCTATCTATCGGGCTCGGGACGTGGGAACGCTGACCCAGACAGCGGTTTAGAACTGCAACCGATACCGTACGAAATCGTCGGCTTGCGCGAATTCGTCGTAGAGCTTGCGCGCGGGGTTGTCTTCGCGCGTATGCCAGTAAAGACGCGACCATGCGCGCGAACGCGCCAGTGCGATGAGGTCTTCGATGAGCCGCCTGCCGATGCCCTGGCCGCGGCAAGCGGGATCGACGAACAGGTCTTCGAGGTAGCAAATGGGCGCATCGACCCATGTGCCTTCATGCAGCACGCACATTCAGGAGGTTGCCGCTTCTCTCAAGCTCGCAAGCGACGCGCGCTGCTGGCCTTGCGCGTCGAAGTTCTCTTTCGAGAGCCACTTCTCGAATGCGGCTTTCGCGAGCGGCCAGTCCTGGTCGATGATCGCGAACCACGCGGTGTCGCGGTTGCGGCCCTTGTACACGATCGCCTGGCGGAAAATGCCCTCGAACTGGAAGCCCAGACGCAACGCCGTCTTGCGCGAAGGCGCGTTGAGGCTGTCGCATTTCCATTCGTAGCGCCGGTAGCCGAGATCGTCGAACACGTAGCGCATCAGCAGGTACTGCGCCTCGGTGGAAAGCGGCGTTTGCTTCAGGCGCGGCGAAAACGTCACGCTGCCCACTTCGATTACGCCATGCACCGGCTCGATGCGCATGAGCGCGAACGTACCCACGGCCTTCCCGCTCGCGCGGTCGATCACGGCGTAATGGAACGGGTCGCTCGATGCAGCCGCTTTCGCGAGATATTCGCGAAACGCGGCGAAGTCGGTGAAGGGCTCGGAGAACAGGTAGGTCCAGTCGCGACCGTCGGCCGCCGTGCCGTAGGCTTCGAAGAGATCGGCGGCGTGGCGGTCGAGGTCGATCGGCTCGATGCGGCAGAACCGGCCCTCGATCGTCACACGCGCAGGCCGTTCGCGCGGCTGCCAGCCGCTGACAGGGTCCCCGATGGGCTGCTGGAATTCGTTCAGTCTTGCGGACATGCGTGACAAGCTCCTCTTGCGCGGGACGTAACCAATATCCGCGTTAAGTTACCGCATGTCGTGGTTCTGTGGAAAGGTCCACGAACGGCAGGGTGCGTGGAACCACGCAGCGCACACCAATTGTTCAGTTTTCCTCTGCTTTTCGATTCCCGCCTGCGTGCGCCATTGCGGATCACCGACGCCCACCCGCAAGCCGCACCGCATCGGGATGCCGCCGCAACCGCAGCATCGCCGCACAGCCGAGCGCCGGTCCCACGGCCAGCATGCCGAAGCCGCCCCGCCATCCCAGCCACGCCACCGCGTACGGCACGAGATGAATGCTCACCAGCGTGAGCAGAAAACCCGCGCAAGCCTGCGCGGTCAGCAGCGTGCCGACCGAGTCCGGATCGGCCAGTTCGGCCACGCTCGCCGAAAACTGCGCGGAATCGGCGATCACCGAGACGCCCCACACGAGCGCGACCGCGCCCATCACGATGAGCGGCGCGTGAGCCAGCCAGCCCATCAGCGCGGCACACGTTGCGCTCGTCGCCATCGCGCCGACCGTGACGGCCGTGCGCCCCACGCGGTCCGCCAGCACGCCGCCGAGCCACGCGCCCGCCGCGCCGATCGCGATCACGCTGAAGGTCATCCACTCCGCGCGCGTGCGGGCATTGGCCATGCCGCGCGCGACGAACGTCTGCTGCAGGAACAGCGCGAGCCACGCCCACATCGCGTAAAGCTCCCACATGTGGCCGAGGTAACCGAGATTGGCGAGCCGCAAGGCGGGCCGCCGCCACGCCTGCGCGACCTTCGCAACGTCGATGCGCGTGGCGCGCCGGATATTCGGCCCGATGCCCGCAAAGCCGATCAGCACCGCGGCGCACGCCGCGCACGCCGCGGCGACGCCATAGATCGTGCGCCAGCCGAGCCCGCCCGTGGCCGCCAGCAGATGCGGGCTTGCCGAGCCGAGCGTGAGCGCGCCCACGAGCAGGCCGACGAGCAGACCGAGATCGCCTTGCGCCCAGGTGGCCGCGAGCCGCATGCCGACGGGATACACGCCCGCCATGCACATGCCCGTGATGAACCGCAGCGCAACGACCGCACCGCCGACCGGCGGCAGGAACGCGAGCGACGCCGTGGCCACGGCCGCCACGAGCGCGGAACCCGCAAGCAGCCGGCGCAGATCGTAGCGGTCGGGCAGCGAAAGCAATGCGGACGTGATGGTGCCGGCCACGAATCCGCACTGCACGGCGCTCGTGAGCAAGGCTTCGTCGAAGGCGGCAATGGCGTGCGCCTGCTTGATGAGGACCACCACGGTGCTCGACGAAAACCACACGCCCATCGCCGCCACTTGCGCGAGGAGCAGCAATGCGAGCGAGGCGGCCTTGCCGCGTTGCGCCGCGCCAAGCCCCGGCGGCTCCGTTTCGTCCGACGAACGGGAACCGGCAGCGCCTTGGGAAGGCGTGCGCGTCACGCTCAGGCCGCCGCCGCTGCCGCTTGCGCCTGTGCGAGCACGCGATGAAACGCGCGGCCGAACCAGATCAGCCCGTCGCGCCCGCCCACCATGCGCGCCGCCTTGATCTCACAGAAGAACACCGTGTGCGTGCCGACTTCGGTTGTGCGCGCGATGCGGCAATCGAACGAACTCACCGCGCCGCGCAGCGCGGGCGCGCCCGTTTCGAGCCGATACCACTCGGCGAGCGCGAAACGTTCGTCCATGTCGATGTCTTTCGTGGCGAAGCGCGTGGCCACCTCGCGCTGATCGGCCGCCAGCACGTTCACGCAGAGCCGCCCGTTCTCGCGCAGGATCGCGTTGTTGCGGCTCGTGCGATTGATGCAGACGAGCAGCGTGGGAGGCTCGTCCGTCACGCCGCACACGGCGGACGCCGTACAGCCGGCGCGCCCGGCGCCGCCATCGGTGGTGACGATGTTCACGGCGGCGCCAAGACCGGACATGGCGTCGCGAAAGAGGGATTTGTCTACCATATTCTCGCCCGCTTGCGGCGGTCTCCTCGTAGCGGGAATTCAGTGCCCGATTTTCATGCGTGGCTCATGCCTCGCTCATGCCTCGTTCACGCGCGCGCCGCGATACTGCGCTGCCGCGTGGGAGGCCGGCAGGCGCGCGCGGCCGGAGAGCTTTTCGCGCAGGGTGCCCTCACGATACGCGCTTTTATACACGCCACGTGCTTGCAGTTCGGGCACCAGCAGTTCGACCACGTCGTCGAAGCATTCCGGCACCACCGTGCGCGAGAGATTGAAGCCATCCACGCCGGCCGTTTCGCTCCACTCGATCAGCGTTTGCGCGATGCTCTGCGCAGAGCCGACCCACGGCGCCTGACGGCTGCCAAGCACCATCTGCTCGAGCAGCTTGCGGCGCGTCCATTGCGGCCCTGCGCTGCGCGTCATGGCCTCGACGTTCGACACGATCGCCTGGCTCTTGCCCGTCTCGATGGGCTCGTCGAGGTCGTAACGCGCGAAGTCGATGCCAAGCGACGCCGCCGCGTGCGCGAGCGCCGCTTCCGAACTCACGTAGCGCCGGTACTCGTCGAACTTCTCGCGCGCTTCGCTATCCGTGCGTCCGACGGTCAGCGTCGCGCCCAGAAAGACCTTCACGTCGTCGGCCGCGCGCCCGAGTTGCACCGCTTGCGCCCGAATGTCTCCGACGATCTCCTTTACGCCTTCCCTCTTCTGACCGTTGATGAACACGCATTCGGCGTGCGTCGCGGCGAAACGCCTGCCGCGCGTGGACGACCCCGCCTGGTACAGCACCGGCGTGCGCTGTGGCGACGGCGCGCACAGATGCATCGCATCCACCTTGTATTGCGGCCCGCGATGATGAATCATCCGCACGCGCGCGGGATCGGCGTAGATGCCGCCGGCGCGATCGTTGACGACGGCGTCGTCGTCCCAGCTGCCTTCCCAGAGCTTGTAGACGAGCGCCATGTATTCGTCGGCCAGATCGTAGCGGTCGTCGTGAGCGTTCTGGCCGTCCATGCCGATGGCGCGGGCCGCGCTGTCGAGGTAGCCCGTCACGATGTTCCAGCCGATGCGCCCGCCCGTGAGATGGTCGAGCGTGGACATGCGCCGCGCGAACAGAAACGGCTGTTCATACGTGAGATTGGCCGTCACGCCAAAGCCCAGATCCTGCGTCACCGCGGCCATGGCGGGAATGACGAGCGTGGGGTCGTTCACGGGCACCTGCACCGCGCCGCGCAGCGCGGCGTCGGCATTGCCGCCGTAGACGTCGTACACGCCGACGACATCGGCGAAGAAGATGCCGTCGAAGAGGCCCCGTTCGAGCTTCTTCGCGTAGTCGGTCCAGTACTGGAGTTCCGTATAGCGGCTCGACTGGTCGCGCGGATGTGTCCACAAGCCTTGCTGAATGTGGCCCACGCAGTTCATGTCGAAAGCGTTCAGACGGATTTCACGTGGCATGCCGGCTCCTTTTGGGCGCGCTCGATGCCATCTACTATAGTAGACGAACGGATACCGGTGAAACCTGGGATTGATCCGGTGTTGGCGCAAAGTACTCAGGTGAACTTCGCCTGCCGGCTTCACTAAATGTGATGCCACCCATCACGGATTGTCATTTGTCCCGCTCGACCGGGTGGCGTATGTTTGCCGGGACGCAGCGCTGCAGTTGGCGCGTGCCGGGCTCCGATCAGCGCGGCGCGGGCAGCGTGGTCCCGTTATTTCCTGGCGATGCGATATTGGCAGATGAGCCGGCCTTCGCGTAAGCAGTGCTCGCTGACCGGGCGGCCAGTCGCCTCGGAAAAATACGCTGCGAGCGCCCGACATACGCATGGCGTTTCACGCACAGCACCCGCAACCGGGCAGCTGTAATTGCGGACCATGATTGCGTCGCCATCGGGGACGGCTTCCGTGTGCGCGCCGAGCGCGTCGACGATTGCCATGGCGTCGGCGAGATTCGTCTTGAAGTCGCGTGATGCGGGCAGGCCGTTCTCGCGCGCAAGGCGGCGGCCCGTTTCCGTGAGGATTTCCTCGAGCTCACGGTCGTCGAACCGATGCTTGAGTGTGGCGAGAAGGCCGAGCAGGAACCCGGGGTACGCGCTCGACGATGCATCTTCACTGCCCGGCGCGGCCTCATAGAGGACTGCCGGTTTTCCCGGAGTCCCGGTTTGCAGCAATTTCCGCCGTTGAACGAGCCCCTCCGCTTCCAGTTGCTTCAACTGCATGTTGATCGCCGTGCGCGTCACGGCAAGCCGCTCGCAGAGTTGGACGACAGTCAACGGTTCTCGTTGCAGCGCGCGCAAGACGTCGTTCTTGGTAGTCACGGGAAAGAGGTGTGGATCAGCAGGCGTAGCGGGCGATTATAGCCCCGCCCTGGACGGGACCATATTAACCATAATGACATATATAATTGTCATTATTGTCGATATCAATTAGACTTGCGCTGTCTCGTCCAGCCCTCATCCAACCGAAGAGTCCCCAGCATGAACCGATCCGTGCCCCGTTTTTCGTTAGCGATCCTGTTAGCCCTGTCGACGGGGCAAGCCGCGACTGCCCAGACAACGGCATCCCCGCCCGCTCAAAAGTCGACCCCGGTACAACTCGTGGACGCCCTGAATGGGGTATTCGGCAAGCATCCGGACGCGCGGGCGGTGCATGCGAAAGGCATCGTGCTCGAGGGCACTTTCACGCCCAGCGCGAGCGCGCCGGCCGTGAGCAAGGCGCCGCATTTCCAGACCACTGTCCCCGTCGTCGTGCGGTTTTCGAACTTCGCCGGCATTCCCGATATTTCCGACGACCATCCCCTTGCGTCCCCTCGCGGCATGGCCATCAAGTTCAAGCTGCCGGACGGCAGCGACACCGATATCGTCGCGCACTCGTTCAACGGGTTTCCTTCCGCGACGGCCGACGATTTCCGCGATCTGCTGATTGCCCTCGGAACGAGTGGCCCGAACACACCGAAGCCGACTCCGCTGGACGTTTATCTGGGCAGCCATCCGGTGGCAAAGGCATTCCTCACCGCCCACAAGCCATACCCGCGCAGCTATGCGTCACTGCCCTACTTCGGGGTCAACACGTTCAGGTTTATTGATTCAAAGGGCATCGTGACGTACGGGCGCTATCAAATCCTGCCGGTTGGCGGCGCGCACTACCTGGCGGATGCCGACGCAGCAAAGAAGGCGCCAGACTACCTGCAGTCGGAAATCCGCCAGCGCGTATCGCATGCGCCCGTGCGGTTCCGTCTCGTTCTGCAGATCGCTCAAGCGGGCGACAAGCTCGACGATCCGTCCGTAGCGTGGTCGAGCGCGCATCGCACCGTGGAACTGGGCACGATCTCGATCACGAAAGCCGTGGCGGACAATCAGGTGGCCCAACGTAGTCTGCTGTTCCTTCCCAACGCCTTGCCGGCCGGCATTGAAGTCGAAGACCCGATGATCAATGCGCGTTCCGCTGCCTACCCGGTCTCGTTCGCACGCCGCCAGCAATAATCGCCAAACTCAAATCGTGAATCCCGGCACTCAGGTCTGACGGGCTATCGGAGTGCCACCCTCACGCTGTCCCACTCAAGGAGAAGTTCACATGCCAATGCTCAAATTCGACATCATCGAGGGCCGCACCGACGAACAGGTGCGGGCGCTTCTCGACGCCGCCCATGAGGCCATGGTTCAGGCCTTCGATGTACCCGTTACCGATCGCTACCAGAGCGTCAACCAGCATCGTCCCGGCGAACTGGTGGTGGAAGACACCGGACTCGGGTACACACGATCGAGAGACGTCATCTTGCTCACGGCGGTGAGCCGCAAGCGCACCGAGCCGCAAAAGGTCGAGTTCTATCGCCTGCTCGTCGAAAAGCTGCAAACCCAATGCGGCATTTCGCCGGACGACGTCATCGTGTCGATCGTCGAGAACGACGATGCGGACTGGTCCTTCGGCCGCGGGCGCGCGCAGTTCATCACCCGGGAACTGACATAGCGTCGCGAGGTGGGGGGCCACGGTAAAACTGCAGCAACAGTCGCGCACCGGCGAGGAGCCATTCAAAATCTCTGCGCCTGACCGATACGCCACAAGCCGGCCCGTATAATCGACTCATGGACCGACCGCTCACCGACCCCACCTCCGCCATTTCCACGCGCGTGCGCATCGAGCGCGAATCGCGCGGCTGGTCGCTCGCGGACATGGCCGAGCGTTCGGGCGTTTCCAAGGCGATGATCAGCAAGATCGAGCGCGGCGAAGCGAGTCCTACCGCTACCGTGCTCGGCCGGCTTTCGGGTGCCTTTGGCCTGCAGCTGTCCATGCTGCTCGCGCTCGCGGAGCAAACCGGCGAGCGTTTGAGCCGCGCCGCCGACCAGCAAATCTGGCAGGACCCCGAAACCGGCTACACACGCCGGGCCGTCTCGCCGCGCAACGGCGGCATGCTCGACCTCGTGGAGATCGCGTTGCCGGGCGGGGTTCGCGTTGCGTATCCGGCGTCGGCGTTCACGTTCCAGCATCAGCAGATCTGGGTGCGCAGCGGCACGCTGGTATTCGAGGAAGGCGAGCAGGTTCACACGCTCGAAGCCGGCGACTGCCTCCAGCTCGGGCCGCCTGCCGACTGCGCGTTCTTCAATCCGGGCAAGGGCCCGTGCGTGTACGTTGTTGCGCTCGTGCGTCGCTGACTGCGAGCATTTGGACAACTAACCGAGGGTGGGCGCTCATCCCTCCACCCGCGCCTTCACGATCTTCCCTCGCTGCGGCACATATTCAATCCGCTCGACCTCACCGGCCACCATGCCGATGTCGGCGAGCGGATTACCATCGAGCACGACCATATCGGCAATCGCACCCGCCGCGATCACGCCCAGTTCGCCCTTCATGTTCACTGCGTATTGTTGATGGGGTCCGTCGGCGAAGCCACACCGCCCGACGCCTTGGCGGCCGATCGCGCTCTGCGTGAGGTGCAGTTCGGCAGCCGCACGCGTGAAGCTGGCGTGACGCACGGCGGCTTCGAACGCGACGAGGCAGGGCAGCGGAGGCAGTGGCGTGATGCGCATGGAATGACTCGTGCGGGTCGTGTCAGGAAGATGTTGCCATACATCCCACGGCGGCAGCCTCGAACAAAAACTGCACGCGCACCAGGTTGCGCGTGCCTGTTGCGAAAAAAACTTACTATTGCGTTGAATCTCTGCGCAACCAAGGGGGCGAAGATGAGTTCTGCCGAGAATGCGGCAACAGGTGCGGGCGCAGTACAGTGGCACGCCATGCCCGCTGCCGAGATCGAGCGCCAGCTCAGCGTGAATCCGTCGCAAGGGCTCGATGTGGCGGACGCCGCGCAGCGCCTGGGCACCTATGGGCCAAACGTCCTGCCCCAGGGCAAGAAGAGTGGCCCCCTCGTGCGTCTGCTTGCCCAGTTCAACAACGTGCTCATCTACGTGCTGCTCGCGGCGGGCTTCATCAAGCTGATGCTGAGCCTGTGGCTCGACGCCTCGATCATCTTCGCGGTGGTCATCCTCAATTCGCTGCTGGGCTTCCTGCAGGAAGGGCGCGCCGAGAAAGCGCTCGACTCGATTCGCAACATGCTCTCCGCAGAGGCGCGCGTGCTGCGCGCCGGCGAGGTGCGCCTCGTCCCCGCCGAAGAGGTCGTGCCCGGCGACATCGTGCTGCTGGAATCGGGCGACAAGATCCCCGCGGACATCCGCCTCGTCGAGGCGCGCAACCTGCGCACGGAAGAGGCGGCGCTCACGGGCGAATCCGTGCCTGCGGAGAAGAACACCGGCGCGGTGCCGGCGCACGCCACCGTGGGCGATCGCGAGAATATGGCCTTTTCCGGCACGATGGTCCTCTCGGGCCGCGCAACCGGCATCGTCGTGGCGACGGGCAGCCAGACGGAGCTTGGCCGCATCAACGAGATGCTGGCCGAGGTCAGCGCGCTGGAAACGCCGCTGCTACGCCAGATCAAGAAGTTTGGATACGTCATTACGATCGCCATCGGCATCATCAGCGTGCTGCTCTTCGCATGGGGCCATTGGCTCGGCCACATGACCTTCATCCAGTTGTTCCAGGCGGTGGTGGGCATCGCGGTCTCGGTGATTCCGGAAGGCCTGCCGGCGCTCATCACCATCACGCTCGCCATCGGCGTGCAGCGCATGGCGAAGCGCAACGCCATCATCCGCCGCCTGCCCGCCGTCGAAACGCTGGGGTCTGTCTCGCGCATCTGCTCGGACAAGACCGGCACGCTCACCCTCATGGAAATGATGGTGACCTCGGTCGTGACGGCCGACGCGCCCTATGAAGTGACCGGCGACGGCTACGCACCCGAAGGCGAAGTCCGCGCGGGCGGGAAGGCGCTCGGCGCCGAACGGCCGGAGGTGCTCACGCTCATGGGCCGGGTATCCATGCTGTGCAACGACGCCGGGCTCTTCGAAGAAGACGGCAAATGGAAGGTGGAAGGCGACCCGACCGAGGGCGCGCTCTACCCGTTCGCCGGCAAGCTCGGCATGGACCGCAGTGCGGAGGCCGCCGCAGCGCCGCGCATCGACGGCATTCCCTTCGAGTCCGAACACAAGTTCATGGCCACGCTGAACCGCTCGGCGCAAGGCGAGATGCTGCTCGTGAAAGGCGCGCCGGAAGTGATCATCGAAAATTGCGACCGCCAGCAAACCGCAAGCGGCCCCGCGCCGCTCGACCGCGAGCGCTTTGCGCGCGAAGGCGAGCGGCTCGCCTCGCAGGGCGAACGCGTGCTGGCGCTCGCCTGGCTGCCCGATCCCGGCCTCGAAGTGGGCAACCTCGGCCCGCAGGATCTGCCGAAGACGCTCGTGCTGCTCGGTCTCGTAGGCCTCATGGACCCGCCTCGCAAAGAGGCGATCGATGCGGTGCGCGAATGCCACGGCGGCGGCATCCGCGTGACGATGATCACGGGCGACCACAAGGTCACGGCCGCTGCGATCGCGGGCATGCTCGGCATCGGCGACGGCAAGACGGCCGTGGCGGGCGCCGAGATCGAGGCGATGAACGACGCCGCGCTGCAGGAATGTGTGCGCGACGTGGATGTGTTTGCGCGCGCGAGCCCCGAGCACAAGCTGCGGCTCGTGAAGGCGATCCAGGCCAACCGGCAGGTGGTCGCCATGACGGGCGACGGCGTGAACGACGCGCCCGCGCTCAAGAAGGCGGATATCGGCGTGGCGATGGGCATCAAGGGCACGGAAGTCACGAAGGAAGCCGCGGGCATGATCCTCGCCGACGACAATTTCGCCTCGATCTCGGCGGCAGTCAAGGAGGGGCGCACGGTCTACAACAACATCGAAAAGGCCATGCTCTTCATGCTGCCCACCAATATCGCCCAGGGCGCCGTGATTGCCATCGCGATCCTGTTCGGCTTCGTGCTGCCGATCACCGCGCCGCAGGTGCTGTGGGTGAACATGGTCACGTCCGTCGCGCTTGGCCTCGTCATTTCCTTCGAGCCTCACGAGAACGACGTGATGCAGCGCCCGCCGCGCTCGATCGACCGTCCTATCGTCACACCATTCGGCGTGTGGCGCATTCTCTTTGTCGGCGCCACGCTCGTGCTCTATACGCTCGCGGCATTCTTCTGGATGAAGTCGCAGGGCGTGGCGGATTCGATGGCGCGCACGGCCGCCGTCAACGCCATTACGCTGGGACAAGTCTTCTATCTGCTCAATAGCCGTTCGCTGCTCAATTCAGCGCTATCAGTGCGGGCGCACATGGGCAACCCGTATCTCTGGTACGGCATCGGTGCTGTCGTCGTGCTGCAGATTCTTTTCACCTATACGCTGCCCTTTCACGCGGTGTTCAATACCGAGTCCCTGCCGCTCTCGACCTGGCTCTGGCTCGTGGCGGGTGCGATCCTGTTCTTCCTCGTGGTGGAGCTGGAGAAGCTCGTCATTCGTTCGATACCGGCGCTGAAGAAGTCCGTGAGCCCGCAACCGCGCGGCGCGCCAACAAGGCAGTACCATGACGCGTAGAATCGTTTCGTCCCGTCCCGAGAGCGAGGGCCCAATGCCATGCTGCCTGGTGCGAACCTGAACCTGGTCGAGGTGACCGGACTGCTGGTGGGCGGGCTCGCCCTGTTCCTGTTCGGGCTGGATCTGATGACGGGCGCGCTCAAAACGATCGCCGGCGCGCGCCTGCAATCGCTGCTGGGTTCGCTCACCGCCAACCGCTTTCGCGGCGTGCTTGCGGGCGCCGGCATCACGGCGCTGCTGAATTCGTCGACTATCACCACGGTACTGCTGGTGGGCTTCGTTTCCGCGCGGCTCATGACGCTGATGCAGTCCATCCCGATGATCATGGGCGCCAATATCGGCTCGACGCTCACCGCGCAGATCATCGCGTTCAATATCTCCGCGCTCACGCCGTTCATGCTCGGCGGCGGCTTCCTGCTCTATGGCTTCGCGAAGCGCGAAACGCTGCGCGAACTGGGTGGCGCGCTGCTCGGCCTCGGCCTGCTGTTTCTCGGCATCGAAATGATGGGCAACGCGACCCGGCCCCTGCGCGATTACCAGCCGTTCATCGACGCGATGCAGAACATGCGCAATCCGCTCATCGGCATCGTGATCGGCGCGGTGTTCACGGCCATCGTGCAAAGCTCGGCGGCCACGCTCGCGATCGTGATCGCGCTAGGCAGCCAGGGGCTCATTCCGCTCGAGTCGGGCATTGCGCTGATACTCGGCGCCAATGTGGGCACCTGTGGCACGGCGCTGCTCGCTTCAATCGGCAAGTCGGCGGAGGCCGCGCAAGTCGGTATCGTCCACCTGATCTTCAACGTGCTTGGCGTGCTGTTCTTCGCCTTCGTCATTCCGCAGTTCGCCGATTTCGTGCGCATGATCTCGCCTTCCGCGCCCGAGCTGACCGGCGCTGCGCGCCTCGCGGCGGAAACGCCGCGGCAGGCCGCCAATGCACACACAGTGTTCAGCGTGTTCAGCACCCTCGTGCTGATCTGGTTCACGGGGCCCATTGCGAAGCTCGCCGAACGCCTGGCCCCGGCACGCCGCGAAGGGTGGCAAGACCCCGGCGTGCCGCGTTACCTCGATGAAACGCTGGTCGAAATGCCAGCGCTCGCCATTGCCCGCGTGCAACTCGAACTGGCTTCGCTCGGCAAGCTCGTGCAGATTCTCGTCGAGCATAGCGCCACGCTGCTGGTCGAAAGCTCCACGCAGGCGCTTTCCACGGTGTCGAACGAAGACAAGGCGGCAGACTCGCTCAGCACTGCCATACTCACCTATATCGGCAAGCTCTCGGATGCCGTGCAAAGCGACGACGAGGGCCGGCAACTGGTGGATCTCGCGCGAATTGCCACCTGCCTCGACGCCATCCGGGAAGTGGCCACCACGAGCATGCTCGCGCTGAGTCAGAGGCGCGCCGCGCAAAGCGCGGACGTGACCGTGTTGGCGAACAACCCTGAGCTGGTGCAATTCGCCCGGTCCGTCATCGAGCGTTTCACGCTTGCCGTGCAGATGATCGCGCACCCGGAGGCCGACGTCGTGACGGGCATCGTCAACGCCAAGCCGGAAATCGAAGCGCAGTCCGACTCGGCGCGCCAGCGCATCATGTCCGCACTGCAGTTGCGCAACGAGGGAGCGGCGTTCCTTTTCCGCTTCGCCAACGACGTGATCGAGCAGTTGAACGAGGTGGCGCGGCTTTCCCGGGCCATCGCCAAGGCCACGCGGTGGCTGCACGACGTGAAAGTGCTGGAGCCTGAAAGCGCAGAGGCCGTGGCCGAGACCGAGGCAGAAGCTCAGGCGTGAAGACGCGGCGCGCGCATGCCGCGCGTGGCCTTCAACGCGGCGCGCCCGAGGTCAGTGCATGAGGAACGGTCGTGGGCACCGCTTCGAGAAAGCCGCGCCCCATCTCCGTCTCGAAGCGCGAAGCGCTCCCCTCCCAGACGATGCGCGCATGTTCCAGCACATAAACGCGGTCCGCGTGCGGCAGGGCGAAGCGAACGTTCTGCTCGCCCAGCAGCACCGTAATGGGCGTGGACTGCTGCAGCGCGTCCAGCGCCTTCGAAAGCTGTTCGAGGATCACGGGTGCGAGCCCGAGCGTCGGCTCGTCGAGTATCAGCAGCCTGGGCTGAGGCATGAGCGCACGCGCAATGGCCAGCATTTGCTGCTCGCCGCCCGAAAGCGTGCGCGCGGTTTGGCTCTGGCGCGACTTGAGGATCGGAAAGAGGTCGAACAGCCACGTGAGCTGCTTCTTGCGCACGTCGTCGGAGAGATGATAGGCGCCGAGTTCGAGATTCTCGCGCACCGTCATGTCGCCGAACAGCTCGCGCGTTTCCGGGCATTGCACGAGGCCCGCGCGCGAGACGGCCGCCCCGCTCATGCCCTTCAGATCGCGCCCGTCGAAGCGGATCGTCCCCTTGTACGGCAAGAGGCCTGAAAGCGCGTTGAAGAGCGTGGTCTTGCCGGCGCCGTTGAGGCCGACCACCGAAACGAACTCGCCCTCGCGCACGTGGAGGCTCACGCCGTCGAGCGCGCATGCCTTGCCGTACAGCACGCGCAAGTCCGAAACCTCGAGGATGGCGCGCTTCGCCTCGCCCGCGACGCTCGAGCGCTGACGCAGCTCCAGCTTGCTGCCCAGATAGACGCGGCGCACCGTCTCGTTTTGCATCACCTCTTCCGCCGTGCCTTCGGCAACGTGCTCGCCGAGGTACATCGCGAGCACGCGGTCGGCGAGCGCTGAAAGGCTTTTGACGTTGTGATCGACCAGCAGCACCGCGCGCCCCTCCGCGCGAAAACCGCGAATCAGCTCGGAGAATGCCTCCGATTCCGCAACCGTGAGTCCTGCGAAGGGCTCGTCGACGAGCACGACCTGCGGGTCGCGTGCTATCGCCTTCGCCATCTCCATGCGGCGCAGGTCCGCGAACGGCAGCGTGGCAGGGTGCCGGTGCATGACGGCGGCCAGACCCACGCGCGCGGCAATCTCCTGCGCGCGCTGATGCACATGCGGCTCTGCCGCGAGCTTGACGAGCGAGTCGGGCAGCAGTGCGAGCTTGATGTGCTCCAGCACCGTTTGCCGATGCAGCGGGCGCGAATGCTGAAACACGATGCCCACACCGGCGCGCGCAATGCGGTGCGGCGCCCAGCCGGCCATCTCTACGCCGTTCACCTTGACAGAGCCCGCGTTGGGGCGCTCGATGCCCATGATGAGCTTCATCACCGTCGACTTGCCGGACCCGTTGGGGCCGATCAGGCCCAGGATCTCGCCGGGCCGGATGTCGAAGCCGATGTCCTTCACCGCGACGAGACCGCCAAAGCGCTTGGTCAGCCCGCGTACCGAGAGCAGCGGCGTGTCGTTCATTGGCGGGCCCTCGTACGCAGCAAGTTGCCGAGCAGGCCGTCCGGAAAGAACAGCAGCGCCGCGAGCGCGACGGCCGCGACGACGAACGTGTTGAGTTGGCCAAGTGGGCGCAGGAATTCGCCGGCCACGATCAGGAAGATCGATCCGAGCACGGCGCCGAGTATCGTGCGGCGCCCGCCGAGCACGGCCGCGATGATGATCTGCACGCCGACGCTCAGGTCCACCACCGTGCTCACCGAAGCCGTGCCTTGATAGAACACGAGCATCGCGCCGGCCACGCCCGAAAACACGGCGCTGATGCAAAAGGCCACGAGCTTGTGCCGCGTGACGTTGAAGCCCAGCGCCTGCGCACCGGTCGCGTCCTGGCCGCTCGCCTGCAAGATGAGGCCGATTGCCGAGCGGGAGAGACCGAACAGCAGGATCGCGCAGACGACCAGAAACGCCAGCGCGATCCAGTAGTTGTGGTTGGCGTCGACGGACATCACGTCGGGCACCATCATGCCGATCTCGCCGCCCGTCACGCCCGCGAAAATCACGATGGCGTTCTGCAGCAGCAGCACCGCCACGAGCGTGACGAGGCCGAAGTACGGGCCGCGCAGCCGCAGCGCGGGCACCGCGAGCAGCAGGCCGCCGACCAGCGCGAAGAGGCCGCCCGCGATCACGCAAACAGGAATCGGCAGCCCCCAATGGGCGTCGATGATCGCCGCCGAATAGGCGCCGAGACCAATCAGGAACGTCGGGCCGAAATTGACCTCGCCGGCAAAACCGAACAGCAGGTCCCACGACATCGCGAACACGCCGAAGTAATACGCGACCGTGAGCACGCCGAGGATATACCCCGACATCCACCACGGCAGCGTGGCCGCCGCAACGGCGAGCAACACGGCCACCCACACCCCACGCGAACGAAGAAGACCGGACATGTCGATGTGCTCCCTTCGCTCCGTTAGCGACGACCCAGGAAGCCCTGGGGCCGCACATAGACGACGAGCACCAGCAGCAGCAGCGCAGGCAGCGGCCGCAGCGTCGGCGCAACGAGATACGCGGTGACGGTCTCCAGATAGCCGACCACATACGCGGCCATCAACGATCCGGAAACGCTGCCGAGCCCGCCCAGCACGACGATGGAGAACGCGCTAGCCGTGAGTTGCCCGGCATTGTTCGTACTCACGCCGAGGAACGACGCCAGCAGCACGCCCGCAATGCCCGCCAGCACGCCGTAGATGGTCCACGCGAGCAGATAGATGCGCGAGAGTTCGAAGCCGAGCAGCGTGAGGCCGCGCGGATTCATCGAGGCGGCGAGCAGCGCCTTGCCCGCGCGCGTACGATTCACGAAGAGCCACAGGAGGCCGATCACGGCCCAGCAGACCACGGCGATCATGATCTCGTTGAACGGCACGCGCACGCTGCCGATCATCGCCACGCCGCCGATGAGCGGGCGCATCGTCACCGGGTTGTCGGTGAAGAGCCAGGCCATGCCCTGCTGGATCATGATGCCCCACAGCAAGGTGCCGGTGAGCACGAAGATTTCCTTCTCTTCGGCCGGAATCGCAGCGGAACGCTGGATAGGCCGCACCACCATCAGATAGGTAACATAGGCCGCGATGAGACCGGCGAGCACGCCAAGCAGCGTGCCGAGATAGGTGCCGAGGCCCGCCTCCCCCGCGAGCATCCAGCCCATCAGCGCGGCGACGAGCATCACGCCACCATGTGCGAGATTCAATATGCCGGAGACGCCGAAAATCAGCGTGAAGCCGATGGCGCCCAGCGCGTAGAGCGAACTGATGGCAAAGCCGTCGATGAGGATCTGCAAGAGCAGCATGCCCGGCCTTTCAGGAGGATTGGCGTGTCGCAACATGCGCCATGCGGCCCCTCGTCAGACGAAGGGCCGCACCGCGCGACGCACTACGCGAAGCTAGTTTGCGCTAGCCTGCTGGAGCTTGATGAAGGTCGGGAACTTGACCTTGCCGTTTGCAACGGACTTGGGCCAGATCGCGATCTGCTTGCCGTCCTGCCACTGCAGGTTGATGCCGGTGATGTAGCCCGGGCCGTACTTGAGCGCGTGCGTGAACGTGTCGTTCTTGCCGTAGAATTCCCAGCGCCCGATCGTGCCGACGTAATCCGTCTTCTCGAGCGCGGCGACCATCTGGTCCGGATCGGTCGAGCCCTTGTTGCGCTTGATCGCATCCGCGAGGATGTATACGAGGTCATAGGTCGAGAAGCCGCAATACGCAGGCGATACGCCGAACTTCTTCTGGTACGCATCCGCGAAAGGCACCGTCTTCGGCGTGATCGCCACGCCCGGTGCCGCGGCGGAAGCCGTGATCACGCCCTCCGTCGCGCCGTTCGTGTCCTTCCAGAAGCTCGTGGTCGTGGCCTGCGAACTCTGGCCCGACATCGGGATCGGCACCTGCTGATCGTGCCACTGCACCGTTGGCTGCACGCCCACGTGGCTGATGCCCGTGGTGATCGTATCGGGGTGTTTGGCCTCGATCTGGTTGAAAATTGGTGTGAAGTCCGAAGTATCCGGATTGAAGCGGATATGATCCAGCACCTGAAGACCGGCCTTGGGCAGGCATTCCATGAAGCGCTCGTCGAGCGGCTTGGTCCATGCCGCGTCCTCGCTCATCACGACCGTCGACTTCATCTTGAACTGGCCGACGAGAATATCGTGCGAAAAATCGCAGATCGACTGCGCGATGAATGCCGACGTCATCCAGCCGTGGAACGTGTATTTGTAGTGGTCGTAGTCGTCGTGAACGTGCTTCGAAATATCGTTGCTCGCGGCGCCCGGCGTAATAAAGGGCATTTTCAGCCGCGCCGACCAGGGTTCCATGGCGAGCGCCACTTCGCTGATATAGCTGCCGATCACGGCGACGACCTTGTCCTGGGTCGCGGCGCGCTGGAACGCGCGCACGCCGTCCGAGGCCGACGAGTGGTCGTCGTAGGCGATGATCTGGATGGGTCGGCCATCTACGCCGCCGCTCGCGTTGATCTCGTCCGCGGCGAGCTGCGCCGCCTTGCTGATCGAGGCGCCCGCCACCGCGGACTCCTCGCTGATCACGCCGATCTTGATCGGGTCGCCCGCGGCATGCGCGCCGGCCGCGAGGCCCAGCCCTGCCGCCACCATACCCGTCGCCGCTACGCGATGAAGGTTTCGCCACACGCCGTTACAGGACATCATGCATCTCCGATTCGCCTGGATCGTTGAAGAACATCTGCCCGCTTCAAAGCTGCTTTGAAGAATGTGCCCCCAACAGTATCACCCGCCTTTGCACGCTCAATCGGGAAAAACGATGACAGGTAACATACGGATAACGTGCTGATTTCATGGTGCAAAGCGGCAAGAAAACGCGCTTGCCCGCGCGGCTGCGAACGATGCGCGCAGCACCTCGCGCACGTTCGCGCTCGCTGAACGCATCAGGGGACGAGACGATCACTCGCGGTCCTTGCCCCAGCGCCAGCGAGGCGGCTCACCCTTGAGCCAGCAGACCGCCGAAAGCGCGAGCGTGGCGAGTATCACGAATGCCGCGAATGCGTACGGCTGCCCGTGCGGTTCAAAAAGTATCGCGCTCAAGGCAATCGACAAGACATACGCCACGAGCACCACCCACCCCTGCCAGGTGAGCGGAAGTCCCCACCCCCAGCCATAGCGTTTGGCTCGAAACCAGTATTTGCCAGTGCCCGGCATGTCCCCATCTCCCGCGCCTCGCGTGAGGCGCAACTTCAGGCCGATGCAGTATGGCACACGGCCTCGACCCGGTTTCCGGCAGGATCGATGAGAAAGGCGGCGTAATAGTCGGCGTGATAATGCGGCCGCAAGCCTGGATCGCCATCCGAGCGGCCGCCCGCAGCGAGACCGGCTGCATGGAACGCATCGACCTGCGAGCGTGTAGCGGCCTTGAAGCACCAGTGCCGCTTGTTCGGCTCGATGGCGCCGGCGTCCAGGTAGATGGAAAGATACGACGACTGCGTTTCGGCGGCGTCGCAACGCTCGCCGTAGCCGAGCGCGTTGGGGCGGTCGTAGACCTTGAGCGCACCCAACGCATTCATGATCGCATCGTAGAAGGGACGCGCAGCGTCGAGATCGGGCACGCCGATCGAAACGTGATCGAGAAGCTGCATGGTGCTGGCACTCCGCAGTCGTGAATACACGACTATAACCGGCGGATCACACCCTGCAGCGTTTGCGTTACCCGGTGCGGCCGACGCGGAACACCGAAACCGCGGCGTTCAGCCGGTGCGCTTCGTTTTCGAGCGACGACGCGGCAGCCGTTGCCTGCTCAACGAGTGCCGCATTCTGCTGGGTCACGAGGTCCATCTGTCCCACGGCGACGTTGACCTGATCGATGCCCGTGCTCTGCTCCGCCGCCGCCGATGCGATCTCGTTCATGATCGCACTCACGCGCGCGATCGCTTCGACGATTTCGCTCATGGTCGAGCCCGAGCGCTCGACGAGGCCCGCGCCCGTTTCCACGCGCGAGGTCGACGACTCGATTAGTTCCTTGATCTCCTTGGCCGCCGCGGCGCTGCGCTGCGCGAGCGAGCGCACTTCGCTCGCCACCACCGCGAAGCCGCGCCCTTCCTCGCCCGCGCGCGCCGCTTCCACCGCCGCGTTGAGCGCGAGGATGTTGGTCTGGAACGCAATGCCCTCGATCACGCCGACGATCTCGCCCACGCGCCGCGAGTCGCCCACGATGTCCTGCATCGTGCCGACCACTTCGCGCGAGAGCGCGCCGCCCTGCGCGGCGAGGCCGGAAGCGCCCTCGGCGAGCGTGCTGGCCTGGCGTGCGTTTTCGGCGGTCTGCTTGACGGTGGAGGTCAGCTCTTCGATGCTCGCCGCCGTTTCCTCGAGCGAGGCAGCCTGCTCCTCGGTGCGCTGCGAAAGGTCCGTATTGCCCGCCGCGATCTCGCTCACGCCCTTGTCGATCGACAGCGCGCCTTCACGCACGCTGCTGACCGTCTTGATGAGTGCATCCTGCATCTGCCGCAGCGCGGCCTGCAGGCGGCCCATTTCGTTGTTGCTCGTCGTCTGCACCGTGCCGCTCAGGTCGCCCGCGGCGATACGCTGGAACTGGGCGATGGCCGCGTCCACGGGATGCACGATCGCGCGCATGAGCGCGGCGCGGCCAATCCACGCGAACAGCAGCGAGAGCACCATGCCCACGCCCACCGCGACGCTCACTGCGTTGAAACGGTCCTGCGCTTCCTGGTAGCGCTGCGCACCGAGGTCGATCTGGCGCTTCTCGAGTACGAGCATCGCCTTTTCGTAGTTGCTGTAGAGCGACGGCAGCTTGTGGCCCTGCAGTTCCTGGAATGCGGTCTTGTCGCCGGCCTTGAGCGCCGCCAGTGCCGGCTCGAGGCCATCGTGCAGGAAGCTGTTGCGCCTGGCCTGCATGTCGGCGATCAGATCCTGCGCCTCGCCTTCTCCGCTCGCAATCGACAGATAGTGGTCCAGACGCTCGTTCGAGTTCTTCAGGTACTGGTCGTAGCGCTTGAGCACCGCGTCCGCGGCATCGTGGTCGCCGAGATCGGAGAGCGATGCGTTGGTGGCGAGCGCCAGGCGCAGACGCAGCAGCTGGCCGGCGCTGCCCTCGAGGTCGGCGACCGCCGGCGTATTGACGGTGTACATGGTGCGCAGCGACTCGTTGCCCGCTCGCATCGACAGGAGTCCTGTGGCGGCGCCGACGATCAGGACGATGCCGAAGAAGGCGATCATCAGGGTCAGGCTCGCGCGTATCGACAGCTTGTGAAGCATTCCTGGTCTCTCTTCCGTGGGGGCGCGCGGCTCTGGAGGCCGCGCGTGGCCCAGTCGTTTTTCATTGATTGTTCCGGTGCGCTTGTCCAGTGCAGCCCGGGCGTTCAGGCTGATTAAGCGCCCAGTACATAACAACGGCAGGAGAGCTTGCGAACTTTATGGTTTGCTGCAAAGAAGTACGACCGTTAGCAACGCTTCGCAATACAGACCAATATATGGGATCGCGTACGAATCAATCCGCATCACGCGCTGGCTGGCTCCGCACCCGCCTCGCCCTCGTCCATCGGCACGAGATAGCGCAGCACGTCGCGCCAGCTCACGATGCCAACGGGACGGAATTCGGCATCCACAATGGGAATGCACGAAATCTTGTTGGACAGAAAGAGGGCCACGGCGTCGGAGAGGCTCGACTCGGGCCGCAGCGTGAGCGGCTTGCGGCTCATGATCTGGTGCACGCGCTTGTTGAGCGTGCCGAGATCGCGCGCGGATTCGACCACGCTGTCGATGAACGGGCTGATCGCGCGCAACAGGTCGCGATCGGAGACGACGCCTTGCAGCTTGCCGTCTTCGACCACGAGCAGATGATGAAAGCTCGCTTCGGCGAAAATCTCGCGCACGGTCGCGAGCGTGTCATCGAAGCCAATGGTGACGACACGGCTCGTCATGAATTTCTCTACTTGCATACCTTCCAGACCTGAATGGGTTCGACGTCCCGAGCCGGACGATGCGCGGCCGATTCCGGCTGCAGCTCGGGGCTTCAGCCCGTTATATCGACCGCAGACGCGTCAATCTTCAGTCTGGAAAGCGGCGTGCGGCGCGCGCGAACGGCACGCCCCACACGTTTCATGCCTTCGTCATGCTTCGAGCGCGAGCGTCGCGAAGGTGGCGAGCCAGTGCTCGCCCATGTAGTCCCCAGCCACGTGGTCGAGCGCGCTGGCCAGATGCAATTGCGCGGCATCGTTGAGGACGGCCACGCGTGCGTCGCCGGCCGGCAGTGCGCGTGCAAGTGAGCGCTGACACCACGCGCGGCTCAGGTTGAGGCCGTCGAGGTGGGCGATCTTGCCGTCACTGCGGTCGGTCACGGTGGCCGGCGTGAAGAGCGTGACCGGCTCTTGCACCGCGAGGCTGGGCAAGAAGCGCGTGAACCACGGCTCGAAATCCTGTGCGCGCAACACCCGGCTCATCAGCAGGGCCACGCTCAGCGCGGGCGAGAGGAATTCGTCGCCGCCCGGCTCCCATGCCTGGCAGCCCGCGTCGTTCGCGTGCCAGCGCGTGGCCGTGTCTTCGATCAGCGTCGCCAGCGCCGGACGCGCTGTGGCTTTTGCGAAGTCGTACGCGAGCGTGAGCGCGAACGCCGTATTGAAGTGAGTGCCCACTCGCAGCGGATAGGTCGCCTTCGGCAGGAATTCCTCGAAGCGCTCGACGAACCAGTCGGTGAGCGGCGCGAGCGCCGCCTTCCAGCGCGCGGCCTGCGGCAGCTTCATCGATTCGACCAGCGCGTCGACTTGCGCCGCGAGCGCGAGCAGCCATGCCCAGCCATAAGGGCGCTCGAAACCGCGATTGTGCGCGAGCGTGAGGTAGGCCATCTCGCCGGCCATCTTCTCCGGCGTGAAGTGTTCGTCGACCACGGCGACGATCCGCGGCCCCTCGGGCAAGTCGGGAAAGCGCTCCAGCAGATGCAGCACGAGCCAGTAGCCGTGCACGCACGAATGCCAGTCGTAGCTGCCGTAAAAGACCGGGTGCAGCGCGCGCGGGCCTTGCACGTCCTGTGGGCCGTCGAGCGAGTGGGTCAGCTTGTTCGGGTACTCGCGCGTGAGGTGGGCAAGCGCGAGCGAGGCGAACTTCGAGGCATGGGCGGCGGTGAGGTGTGTGGTCATCGTGAGCTCATCAGAACCGGAAAACGAAGGCGTACATCAGCAGCGTGTTGAGAAATCTATCACGACAATTTATCGATAAATAGTCGATAAAGTCTTTGTAAGGGAAGTCCCTGGGCGATGGGCATGGCATGAAGGCGAATCAATGCCGCCGCGCTGTGGCGCGGCGTATGGCTGGGGTTGGCGGGCTTGGCAGTTAGTTGCATTCGCCGCGGCGGACTGGAATCCCTGTTCAGCAGGATTCAGAGATCGAATGCGTGTTGATCGTTCGCCGCCTTCGGCGCGTCGTGGAACGACAACTCGGCGCCAATGCGCTCGCCGCTGCGCACGCGGCTGATGGCGTGCCGGAGGTTCACGCGGTAGTAAGCGCTGCTGCCTATGAATGGCCGCTGGGCCGTGGCGATGATCGCCGCGTCGCCCAAGCCGAGCGGAACGACCGTCGGGCGCGACTGCATGCGCGGACGCTGCTCGGTCAGCACGAGTTCGCCGCCCGTGAAGTCTTTCCCCGGCGCCGAGAGCAAGGCGACCATTTGCAGCGGAAATACATGCTCCCCTTCACTGCGTTGATGCAGCGCCAGATAGTCGTCGGTGCGGAGCTGGTTCAGATGCGACTGCGCCTGCGTTTGCCCCGCTCGACGGTTGCGCTCCAGAAATGCATCCAGCGCTGCAGGGTATCGATAAGGCATGCCAAGCATCTCGTTCCATCGATTGGCGATGGGCGCCAACTGGCGATAGAGGTCCGCACGCCATTGCGCCCACGGCTGCGGCAGCGCGGCGCCGAAATACAGCAGATCGCCACGACCGAGATCGAGCGAGTCCAGCGAAACGCGGCGCAACGCGGTCGATGTGCCGGCCTCGCGCGCGAGCATGCGGGCCTCGGCCGCGCCAGCAAGCCGAGGCAGTACCGCATACCCTTCGCTATCCAGTTGCGCGGCGATTGCGCTCCAATCGAGCTTATCGAATGTGTTGGCGGCTGAACTCATAGACAAGGACATATTCGTTTCAAAATCCCGGGAGCGTTGCCGTCTGCGGAACCTCGCGCGCGGCCGCAATCGCCTTCTCGTGTTCGAGCAGCCAGCGCTTGCGATGCAGGCCCCACGCGTAGCCCTTCAACTCGCCGTTGCTGGCAATCACGCGATGGCACGGCACGACGATAGCGATGGGATTCGCGCCGTTCGCCGCGCCGATGTCGATCGCCGCGCGCGGGTCTTCGAATCCCAGCGCTTTTGCGAGCTTGCCGTAGCTGGTGGTGGTGCCGGCCGGAATGTGACGCAACGCCGCCCAGACCTTTTCTTCCAGGTCCGAGCCCGCCATGACGACCGGGAGTGGATCGAGCGCGTTCAATTCGCCCGAGAAATAGCGCGTCATGGCGTCGGCAATCGACGCCGGCGCGGCGGCGTCGATCAATTCGGCACCCCCGTAACGATCGCGCAGACCGCGATGCAGACGCGCGCGGTGATCGGAGAATTCGAGCGCATACAGCCGATGCTGCACGTCGCTCACCAGCATGAGATCGCCAGGCGGCGACTCGATACGGCTGAGAAACAGTTGCATGATGCGTTCCTTCGCGTCGTGCGCGCGCTAACGTGAATCGTGAAAAATCAGGCCGACGGTATGACGCTTGCCGCTGCGCAGTACGCTCACGCCGTGCCGCATCGCGACCCTGCGCGTGCCGCCGCGCCGGTTCGCAGCCGGCCGCTGGTTGACGGTGAACAGCACCGCGTCGCCCTGGTCCAGCGGAATCACTTCGGCGCATTGACCGTTCGACGCGCTCTGCGTCATCACGAATTCGCCGCCCTCGAAATCGACGCCGGGGCGTGAGAGCAGCATCGCCACCTGCAGCGGAAACACATGCTCGCCGTACAAGTCCTGGTGCAGGCAGTTATAGTCGCCCGGGCCGTATTCGAGGATGAGCGGTGTCGGGCACGTTTGCCCCGCGCGGTGGCATCGATCGAGAAACGCGTCGAGATCGGCCGGGTACTGCGTGTCGATCCCCAGTTGCTCGTTCCAGCGGTTCGCGATCGGCGCGAGGGACGGATAGAGCGCATGCCGCAAGCGCTGAAGCAGCGACGGCAGCGGATACGCGAAGTACTTGTATTCCCCGCGCCCGAAATTGTGACGCGCCATGACGATGCGCGAGCGAAAGCCATCGTCCCTCGCGTAGAGGGCGGCAAGCTGTGCGCATTGTTCGGGCCTGAGCACGCGGGGCAGCACTGCGTAGCCGCGCATGTCGAGCGATCGCTCGATCTCGACCCAGTCATATGTTCCGGATTCCCGCTTCTCTGCCCGCATGGCCCCGGTACTCATCGCGTGTATCCCTCCTCTCGCAAGCGGCATTTTCGCCGATCTCCCATACAGACCAACGATACGCCTACGCTCCGCGCGTTCCGATCCGAATGTTGCGCTCTAATTCGGCGCGCGCCACGGCGTGAATGCCATGCGAATGTCACGGCAAGAAACGGGTATTGACGAGGTTTGCCTGTCGATATCGTTCATTTCAGGCGCAGCAATCCTGCTTCGCCATGAATCGAGATCAGCAAGGAGTCGAACATGTCGATGGAAGAGGACAACAAGGCGATCGTTGGCCGCTGGTTCACGCGCTTCTGGGGCGAAACCTGCGACCTCGGCGTCGTCGACGAGCTGGCCGCGCCGGACATGCTGCTCAAGTATTCGCTGCACGAGCCGCGCCGCGGACGCGAAGACATCAAGGCGTTCATGACCGGCTTTCGCGCGGCGTTCCCTAATCTGAACTTCTGGGGCGCGGCCGACTTGATCGCCGAAGGCGAGTACGTGGTGGGCCAGTGGGAAGGCGGCGGCACGCATTCGGGCCCGGCGTTCGGGGACTTTCTCGCGGGATCGTTGCCGGCGGCGAGCGGCCGCAAGATGCATTTCACCGGCACGACGGTGTTGCGCCTGAAAGACGGCAAGATCGTCGAGGAGATCGGACTCGACGACGGCGTAACGGCGCTCACGCAGCTCGGGCTCATCAAGCGCGTCTGATAGCGCGGCGAATGGAAGGTCTCACATAGGGAGTCGAATCATGTCACAGCTTGCTCCGCTCCTCGCCCTTCACGCGCTCGCGGCTCAACGCGGCGACGGGCTGCGGCCTGAACTGCTCGCACTGTTCCTGCGCCATTCGCATTCGCATGCCGGACTCAGTGCGAGCATCGACGCCCTATGCGTGGAAGACGGTCAGGCGCCGCCGCAATGCGCCACGACGTTGGACTGCGCATCGAGCCAGACGGGAATGGCATCGAGCTTGGCTCCCGCGCACGGGCCTTCGACGCACTGCCCGTCTTCGAAGCGAAACAATGCGCTGTGATGCGCGCACATGATCACCTGGGCGCGATACGTTGGCACATGGCCGGGCTCGTAGTCGAGCGGCACCGAGAAGTGCGGGCAGCGGTTCGCGTACGCCCACACTTCGCCGGCACGCCGCACGACGACGACCGGCCGCCCCGCGAGGGCGGCGTCGATCACGCGCGCGCCCCCGTCGGGCACATCGTCAAGGCAACACAGGCACACGGTCTGCATGGTTCACACTCTTTGCTCAGGATTGCCAAGATTCCAGTCCCATGGACGAATCTCTACGTGCTCGAACAACCCCGCCAACGTATAGGGATCGTCGCGCACGAAGCGCATCACGTCGTCGTATCCTTCCGCCTCGATCACGAGGAGCGTGCCGTTGAGCGCGTCGCAATGCGGCGCGAGCGTCGAGCCGCCCAACCGCACGAACACCCCACGCTGCGCGGCCGAGCGCAGATAGGTGCGATGCACCGCGCGCACGCGCTCGCGGACGTCGCGCATGCCGGGCTTGTCGGTGGCGAATACGGCGTAGTAGCGCGTGTGCGGTCTCATGCGCGCTCCAGCACGAAGTCGTAGCGCGCCTCGCGAAAGCCGCCCTCGAACCCGAACTGCTGCGCGGCCGCCTCGCCCGCCGCGTGCTCGCGATAGTCGACGAGCAGCGAGGGCTTTACGCCGAACACCGCATCCGAATCCAGATACGGGTCGTTCTGGTTGAACAGGTGCGTCACGAGCGTGCTGTGGCTCGGCGCCGTGATCATGAAGTGCAGATGGGCGGGCCGCCACGGATGCCGCCCCGTGGCGTCGAGCATGCGGCCCACCGGGCCGTCGGTCGGAATGGGATAGCACACGGGCACGATGGTGCGGATCGCATAGCGGCCTTCGGCGTCGGTGCGATAACGGCCGCGCAGGTTGCCGTGCGGTTGCTCGGTGTCCTGCCCCGAGTACATGCCGTTGTCCGCCGTCTGCCACACGTCGAGCAAGGCGTTCGCGATTGGCTTGCCGTCGGTCGTCAGCACGCGGCCATGCACGAGGGCCGGCGTACCCGGCGTGAACGCCATGTTCTCGCCATAGGCGCGTTCCGGCATGCCTTCGATATAGAACGGGCCGAACACGGTCGTATCGGTCGCGCCGGAAGCGTAGCGGTGGTTGATCGCGTCGACGAGCATCGACACGCCCAGCGTGTCGGAAAGCAGGATGAATTCCTGGCGGACGACGTCGTCGCACATCTGGCCCGTCTCGGTCAAAAAGCGGATCGCGGCAAACCACTCCGCCTCTGTCGGCTCGACTTCGCGCACGTAAGCGTGCAGGTGCCGCACGAGGCTTTGCATCAGCGTGCGCAGGCGCGCGTCGGGTGTGTTCGCGAAGCGGCCCACGACCTGTTCCGTCAAGGCGCGTTCGGCTTCGGTGTCATGCATCGACATGGTTGTCTCCTTTCCTTCGTTTTGCGCGCCACGCTCGCGGCGTGGCACGGCCCGGCTAACGCGGCGCCAAGCCTTCCCACGCGCGTTGCAGCAATGCGCGGATCGCCGCGCGCTCCAACGGTCGCGGATTGGGATAGGCATTCGTACACGCGAGATCGGCCGCTTCGTCGAGGCCCGCTTCGGGCATACCGATCTCCGCGAGCGAAAGCGCAATGCCAAGCGACTCGTTCAACGCGTAGAGCCGTGGCCCGGCTTCGTCCGCCTGCGCGCCGCCGAGCGCACGCGCCACACGCTCGAGCGCGTGTGGCGCGGCCGCGTGGTTGTAGTGCGCCGTATGCGGCAGCATGACCGCATGCGTTTGCGCGTGCGGCAGGTTGAAGGTGCCGCCGAGCGTGTGGCAGAGCTTGTGATGCAGCGCCATGCTCACCGCGCCCAGGGAAGTGCCCGCGAGCCATGCGCCATACAGCGCGCGACTGCGCATCGCCGCGTCGTCCGGGCGACGCACGACACCGGGCAGCGCCTCGCCCAACGCGCGAATCGATTCTTCGGCCATCAGGCTGATCACCGGGTTCGCGTCCTCTGCGTAGAGCGCCTCGACCGCGTGCGCCATTGCGTTTATGCCCGAAGCCGCCGAAATGCCGGCCGGCAGCGAGACCGTGAGCGACGGATCGTAGATCACGGTGCGCGGCAGCACGCGCAGGTCGCGCCCGGTCTTTTTCAGACGCCCTTCGGTGAGACCGTAGATGGGCGTCATCTCCGAGCCCGCATAGGTCGTGGGCACGGCGACGATCGGCAGCGCCGATTCGAGCGCGATGGCCTTGCCAAGGCCGATGGTCGAGCCGCCGCCCACGGCCACGCAGCACTGCGCGTCCAGCGCCGCCGCTTTCTCGCGTGCGGCCCGCGCGACCTCCACGGGCACGTGCATGACTGCTTCGGCATGGATGCCCGCGGCGCGCTCGCCGAGCAGGCGCGCGACTTCTTCAGCGAGCGGCCGCTGCTCGGGCGTCGAGAGGATCAACGCGCGGCGCGCGCCCAGCCGGTCCACTTCTTCGGGCAACCGCGCGAGGTTGCCCCAGCCGAACACCACGCGCGACGGCAAGCCCTGATAAACGAAGCGATCCATACGTGCCTCAACGCTTGAAGTGGGGCGGCACCTGGGCGTCCACGTTGACCCACACCGAGCGGGCCTCCGTGTAGTCGTGCATCGCCTCGAAGCCCATTTCGCGACCGTAGCCCGATTGACCGACGCCGCCGAACGGGCTGCCCGGATTCACGCGCTTGTAGCAGTTCACCCAGCACATGCCCGCCTGAATCTTGCCCGCGATGCTGTGCGCGCGCGAGAGGTCGCGCGTCCACAGGCCGCTGCCGAGACCGTAGTCTGTGCCGTTGGCAATCGCGAGCGCTTCTTCGTCGGAGTTGAAGCGCAGCACGGTCACGAACGGGCCGAACACCTCTTCCTGCGCGATGCGATCGTCCGGCGTCTTCGCCTCGATCACCGTGGGGCGCACGTAGTAGCCGTTGGCGAGCGCGGGGTCCTGCGGCGCGGTGCCGCCCGTGAGGACGCGCCCGCCCTGCTCGCGCGCCACGTCCACGAAGGCCTTCACGCGCTCCAGATGCTGCAGCGAAGTGAGCGGCCCCATTTCTGTTTCGGGGTCCAAAGGATTACCGACACGAATCGAAGCAGCGAGCGCCGCAAAGCGTTCGAGAAATTCGTCGGCGATGCGCTCGTGCAGCACCAGACGCGAACCCGCAATGCACGCCTGCCCCTGGTTGTGGAAGATCGCCCAGGCCGCGCCGTTGATGGCGGCGTCGAGATTGGCGTCGTCGAACACGATATTGGCGCCCTTGCCGCCCAGTTCGAGCTGCACGCGCTTCAGGTTGCCCTTCGAGGCCTCCACGATGCGCCGCCCCGTCGCCGTCGAGCCGGTGAAGGCGATCTTGCCCACGCCCTCGTGTTCCGCAAGCCGCTGGCCGGCCGTATGTCCGTAGCCCGGCACGATGTTGACGACACCCGCGGGAAAGCCCACTTCCGCCATCAGCTCGACGATGCGCAGCGTGGAAAGCGGCGTGATTTCCGAGGGCTTCAGCACCACCGTGTTGCCGGCCGCGAGCGCCGGGCCCATCTTCCAGCTCGTGAACATGAGCGGGAAATTCCACGGCACGATCTGGCCCACCACGCCAATGGGCGCGCGCTGCACGTAGTTGAGAAAGCCCGTTTCGACCGGAATGACCGAGCCTTGCAGCTTGTCGGCCATGCCGCCGAAGTAGCGGAAGCACGCCGCCGTGCGCGGCACGTCCAGCGCGCGCGAATCGCGGATCGGGTGCCCCGTGTCGAGCGATTCCAGTTGCGCGAGTTCTTCGCCGTTCGCTTCGATGGCGTCGGCCAGACGCAGCAGCAGGCGGCCGCGTTCGGCAGCCGGCATCGCCGACCATTGCGGGAAGGCGCGCGTAGCGGCGGCCACGGCCAGATCGATGTCGGCGGCGGTGGCGGCGGCGATCTTCGTGATCAGCGAGCCGTCATGCGGATTGAGCACGTCGATGGTGCCGCCCTCGACGGCGTCGACGAAGCGGCCGGCGATGAACAATTGCGTTTGCATGAGTCATTCCTCGGTTGATGCTTAAGGCTTGCTGTGTAGCTGCGAAGCTCGTTCAAAACTCGACCGGATACGGCTTGAGTTCGCCGCTCTCGTAGCGCTTGGGCAAACCTGCGGTCGCGTTCTCCCACACGAGCAGCATCGAGCGCTTGGTCGAATAGCCCTGGTGGCGGATATCGGCGGGCATGGCGCAAATGTCGCCCGCGCGCATGGTGATGCGTGCGCGCGGCGCGCCGGTGTTCTTGTCGCCGATGTCCCAGACGATCTCGTCGGAGAGCTGCAGGAACCACTCCACGCGGTCGTTGCCGTGGAAAACCGGCAGGATGTATTCCTCCGTGGTCGGGCAGAACAGGCTCTGGCCGCACACCGAAGTGACCGAGGGGTTCCATGTCACGTCCGAGCGCGAGAGGTACTTGAAGAGGTTGAACGCGTGCAGCTCGCCTTCGAAGCCGGGCTCGGCGTGCACTTCGGGGTTGTCCTGAGGCACGTCGGCGAAGGCGCGGTTCACCGGGAGGTCGTCGCGCAGCGGCGAGTCGCCTTCGAGGCCCGGCATGCGGCGCGTGGCGATGCGCGTACGCTCGATCGCGGCATCGTTCTCGCCATGCTTGCGGCCGAATGCGGTACCGGTTTCCTCGGGCGCGGCGAACGGGTCGAAGCCTTCGTTGGTCCAGTCGTGCAGGATCGCCTTGAAGGTCGCCATGATGGTGGGCGTTTCGAATGTCTCGATATAGTCCACGCCGGCGTCCTTCATGATGCCGTTGAACGAGCCCGCATACACGTCCACCTTGCCGTAGTGGTTGCGCGTGCCGAACACGTGGTCGAAGTTCACCCAGCCGTAGAAGAAGCCCCAGGCCACGTCGCGCATCATGGCGCGCAGGAAGGCGTCGGCGGGGATGGCGTGCGTGCGCGTCTGCCCTTTCGCGGGCCACAGCACTTTCACGAAGTACTCGTCGCGCGTGAATTCGAACGCGCCGAGCGTGTAGCGGCGATAGCCGGTCACGGCGTCGGGCTCGCTCGCGCGCACGGTGTCGGCGGCAAAGCCTGCGGAATGGTCGAGGGTATCGAGGGTGGCCATGTCGTGTCTCCAGTAGTCGAGTGTTCGGATAGCGCGTGTTGTCAGTGCAGGCAGATATCCGCCCACTTCTGCACGGACAGTTCACCGGCCATGGTCTGCACGAGCGCCACGCCAGCCTTCTGCGCGCTGAAGCGATACGCGCAGCCGGCCGGCAGCAGCGCTTGATGGCCGCGGCGCAACACCACGTGGCCCATCTTGCGGCCCGCGGGCTGCTCGCCCGCGTCGACCGTGCCCGTACCGCCCTTGGGCGGCGTATCGAGCTTGATGAAGTCGATGCGCACTTCGCCATCCATCAGGATCACGAATTCATCGTGGGCGCAGGCGAACCAGCGCGATTGCCCTTCCGTGCGCAGCACCTCGATCACGTAGTCGAGGTTCTTGCCGACCACGACTTTCTCGTAGGGCGCCGAGCTTGCGGCGACTTCGAAGACATTGGAGAAAACATAGTGGCGGGCGTCGCCGCTCGTGATTTCGATCTCGCCCTTGCGATACTGCTCGAGCGAACCGAAGGCGGTGTGGAATGACGAATCGGTCATGGCTGTCTCCTGTTTTGGAAGGTTCGTTGGAATCAACTTTAGGAGCGCTGCGCGGCGGTAACAACCGGCGGCCAGGCAACTACGGCATTCGCGTTTCGCAAATAATCGCGGCAGGCGATCGTCGCAGGCGCTAGCGCACCCAGCCGCGCTCGATCAGCGGCACATCCCAGGCGGGCTCGGGGCCCAGATACTCGGCCAGAAACTCCACCAGCGCCTTCACTTTCAGGGCCTGGCGCTGCGTGGAGGGATACACGGCGGCAAAACTCAATGCCGATAGGTGGTAGTCGGTGAGGATCGGCACGAGCGAACCGTTTAGGAGCGCCTCGCTCGCCACGAGCGTAGGCAGGCACACCACGCCGCCGCCCGTGAGCGCGTAATCGCGCAGCAAATGCACCGAGTTCGAGCGGATCATGCCGGGCAACTCCATCTCCACGACTTCGTCGCCGCGTGTCATCGTCCAGCGGTTGCGCGAGGGATAGCCCGAATAGAGCGCCGTGGTGTGCTGCAGCAATTCGCGCGGATGCTGCGGCGCGCCATGCTCCTCCAGATAAGCGGGCGTGGCGCAAAAGAGCCGCCGCACCGAAAAGAGCCGTCGCTCGATCAGCGAATCGGAAATCGGCGGGAAGATCTGGAAAGCGACGTCGAAGCCTTCTTCGATCGGATCGACCACGCGGTCGTTGACGATCACGTCGAGCTGGATGCCGGGATAGCGGCGGTTGAACTCGGCGAGCGGCGCGCCGAAATGGCCCAGCGCGAAGCCCGGCAACATCTGGATGCGCAGCCTGCCAGTGGGCGTGGCGCGCAGCTCGCGCATCTGGTCGGTCAGCTCGTTCACACGCCCCACCACCTCCGCGCACTCACGATAAAACGCCTCGCCGACTTCGGAGAGGCGCACGTGCCGCGTGCTGCGATGAAAGAGCGGGGCGTTGACGAACTTCTCCAGTTGCTGGATGCGGTTCGTCACGACCGAACTGGTCACGCCGAGTTGCCGGGCCGCCTCCGCGAAACTGCTCGTTTCCGCCACGCGCACAAACGCCTCGATGCTCAGGAATCGGTCCATGCTCCTCTCTTCTTCTCGGGTTCGGGCCCTTCAAGTATAGGGCCCGCCTCCGGGCGCTCGCGCCGCTCTGCACGGGGCGGCGCGCACGCTACTCGGCCTGCCCCGCTGCAGGCAAGGGCGCGCCGGGGGCAACGGGGGCGGCGGCCTCGCTGCGCCGCAACTTCGCAGGCGCGGTTTCCTTGAGGAAGAGGCTCACCAGTACGCCGAGGAACACCGCGCCGATCGGCAGCCACAAAATGTTCTGGATACCGAAATGCGCTGCCACGAATCCGGCGAGTGCGGGCGCCACGCCGCCGCCGAAGATTTCGCCCGCGCCCACCACGAGGCCGATCGAAGTCGAGACCATGCCGGCCGGCGCGGCTTCTGTGGCAACCGGCCCCGAGAGCAGCGAAACAAGGCCGAGCGTGAAGAAAGACGCCGCGAACAGCACCGCGAAGAGCGCGAACGGCTGCGCGCCAAGACCGCGAAACACGATCAGCATGACAGCAGTGCCCACAAAGCCGACGACGCTCGCGAGGCGCCGGCCCAACAGATCCGAAAGCCCCGGCAAGCCGAACTGTCCGACGAAACCGCCAAAGCCAATTGCCGAGGCCACCACGCCCATGCGCTGGGTGTCGAGCGAAAGGTACTGCGTGAGATAGAGCGGCAGCATGGCGCCGAGCACGAACACGCCCGTCATGGCGCAGAAGAGCGCGACCATCGCCACGGGAATGTTGCGGCTGCGAATCACGTCACGCCAGTGGCCGCGTTCGGCCTTCGCCGCGGATGCGCCCGAATCAGGCGCAGGCGCGCCTTGCGGCTCACGGATCACGCGGTACATCAGCAAGCCGAGAATGAGGCCCGGCACCGACACGAGTGCGAACACCCAGCGCCAGCTCATCACGCCCAGCAACTGCGTCGCGATGATCGGCGAAAGCGCGAGACCGAACAGCGCGAAGCCGCTTTGCTGGAGTCCGAGATTGAAGCCGCGGCGCTTCGGATGCGAGGCATCGGCGGTGGCGGCGAAGCTGGTCGGGCAGAAAGAACCCTCCGCCACGCCCATCAGCGCGCGCACGGCCAGCAGGCTCGCGAAGCCGCCTGCGAGGCCCGAGAAGCCCGAGAGCAGCGAGAACGCGATGATCGCCGGGATCAGCACCTTGCGCCGCCCCACCTTGTCGGACATGCCGCCCATGACCGCCGCGAACACGCCCCACGAAAGGCCCAGGATACCGATGCAATTGCCGACATCCTGCGCATTGAGGTTGAGGTCCTTCATGATGGACGGGAACAACGGCGCGATCAGCCAGCGGTCGAGGCCCACGAGGCCGAAGCCCAGTGCCAGCAGCGTCACGGCTTTCCATTCGTAGGCCGTGTCCCATGTGTTCGGTTTCATCTCTGTCTCCTTGGGCCGGCCGGATGCCGCGCCACTCGTTCATGGTCGAAAACGGGTGTGCGACGCGACGTGCGCCACTGCGCGGGACGCTATCGACATCGACGACGCAAAGATAGTCGCAAGCGCAGCGTGATCAGTACCGGATAACGCCCGAATACGTCATTCGCGGATCGCGAACAATCGGGCGCGCAAGGCCGCCGGGCACGGCAGACGGGACGCTGCGAGCGGGGCGCGCCACGCGTTGCATCGCGGCGCGCCCACCCCAGGACAATTACGGGTAGACGCTCGCTGGCGCGCCGGGCGGTAGGCTTTCAGCGCATGAGTTGACCGGGCCCGAGCGATCTGCAGGCCGCCGCCGCGCGGATCGCGGGGAAGATCCGCGAGGAATGAGTGCGGCGCTCACGCTTTGCGCAAGTGCTCGGTATGCATGTCGCTCAGACGGCTCAGCAGGATGCCGTAGCCGGTCAAATGCCCGAGATAGACGCTCGTGAACACGCCCGTTGCGGGCAGCGCTTCGACAAGCGCATGCAGTTCACCGCGAGTCAGCGGCTCCACGAGTAGACCTGGGCGCTCCACCCGAAGGTCGGCCTGCGAAGCTAGTTGCCGGTGCACGTCCACGAGGCGCGCGAGGCCGAGCCGGTATGCCTCTTTCCATTGCGTATCGAGCGCCTCGTATTGCGCGTTGAACGTATCGAGCGTTTCAAGGAAGCCGACGATCGAATCGAACAGCTCGTGGTAGCACGCGAACAGCGGCAGGCGATCCCGATTGCGCTTCAAATGCGCCGACACCCACGACTGCTCGAGATCGGACTTGAGGAGATCGTGCGCCTGCTTCAGATTGCTGCTCGACACCCGCAGCGCAGCCGTCGCCGATTTCAGTTTCGTGCGGTCCAGCGTTTTCGTTGCAACCTCGGTGAGCAAGGCTTCGGCCTGTGCGTTGCCGTCGTTCACGAGCGTATTCGCCCAGAAGCCGTGATCGGGCGGAAAGGCAACCTGCTGGATGATGAAACCGAGCAGCATGCCGAGCACCACGCCGATCAGGCGCTGCTCCAGCAGCGGTATGTGCTCGCCCGTGTAGAGCACGAGCGTCATCGGCACGGTGATGCTCGTCATCTGGAACACCGAAGGCCGCATGCGCACGATCGTGAAGATCACGAGCGGCAGCAGGATCACGCCCAGCCACAAATGCGGCGCGGTCAGCCAGATCAGCAGCGTGCCGATCGGCATCGCGACGAGATTCGACATCACGCGCTTGTGGAAGTATCCGCGCGCCGCCGAGATGGAACTGCCGAGCGCGAGTGTGAGCATCGCCGAGCCGGAAAGCGCGACCGCCGCTTCAGGATACCCGCACGCGTACGGCACGCCGAATCCGATCCACATACCGAGCGTGAGTTTCGTGTATTTCGCGAGTTCGGAGAGGGAAAAGCGTGCGAGCGCACGACGAAACGGCGTGAGCGGTTTGTGGGCGTAGGAGATGGTGGCCATGGGTGCCGTCGGTCGTTTCAGGCGGAGCGCCAATGTTAACGCGATTGACGCGACTGTTCCGGCACTCAGTCCACCTCAGACGATTCCGGAGCATTTTTCCACCCCGGATTTTTTTCCGATTTGTAAGACCAAACGTCGGCACTTTGTGCGGATGCCGGCCAGTGTTGGCTTTGCGGGCCGCGCTGCGCAAGGCGCATTCCTTGCGAATTATTTTCAATTTCTTTCGCGTTTTGTTCCTTTACCGTCATGTGCAACGGATGAAGTTCGCATTACGAACCCACTTTTGCGAACGTCTCCGCATCCCTCAAGCACTGGGGTCTGCCCATGACGACAACAACGAAGGTCTCCATTTGCCTGCCGACGTACAACCGGCCTGAACTGCTGGTTCGCTGCATCGAATCGTGCCTCATGCAAACGCATGCGAACATCGAGATCGTGATCGGCGACGACTCGAGCGACGATCGCACGCAGCAGCTGATCGCCTCGCGTTACGGAGACGACCCGCGCATCGCCTACCGGCGCAACGTGCCGGCGCTCGGCCAGGCGCCCAACGTGGCCAGCCTTTTCGAGCGGGCGAGCGGAGACAAGATCCTCCTGATCCACGACGACGACTATCTGCTCGTGCACTGCATCGAGAAGCTGCTTGCGCAGTGGGAGCGTTATCCGGATCTGGAAGTCGCGTTCGGCGATCAATACGAAACCGATCACGACGGGCGCATCATGCACGCGGCCAGCGAACGCATGAACATCGCGTATCACCGTACGGCCAGCGCCGCGGGACTGCAACACCCGCCGGGCCGCGTGGGCATCGTGCAGATGTTCCCCAACAACGGCTGGCTTGCCAATGCGGCGCTCGTCAAGCGCATCGGCTACGACGACCGCTACGGCACCTGCTGCGATTACGTGTTCGGCACGCGCCTGTGCCTCGCGGCAAAGCGCGTGTGCTACGTGAACGAATACGTTTCGTGCTATCGCATCACAGACGTTTCGGTATCCCAGGCGACGCGCACGAGCATCAATGCCTCGTCGATCTCGGCGTGGCGTTTTCTCAACAGCCTCACGTTGCCGCCCGAACTCGAACCGGCGCGCAAGCTCGCCATGCGCCGGCTCGTGCCAATCGTGGTCTCGCTGCTCGCGCGCAATCGCGAGGCGCGCGCCGGGTTGCAGCTCGCACTCTGCAATCTCTACGCGTACCGCTTCGGCTTCAGCCCGCGACTCTACTATCACCTGCTGATGATCTGGAAAGCCACGCGGCGGCCCGGCGCGGACCCCGTCGCCCTGTTGGGCATGAAGGACGAGCAGGTCGTGGATACGTCCCGAACGCGCATGCCGTAGCGAACGCATCACGCCGTGAACGGGGCTGCAGGTCTGGGGTGCACCTTTCGTGACGGGCTCGCAGTCGTCCGTCTCGTTGGAATACGCGCACATGGCGTTGGCGAGCGCACCTGTACATGGCGTCTCCTTGCCGGACCGGTAGTCGATTGGATTGCCTTTTAGTGTCGACAGTTGGATTCAGCATATGGCGAATTCCCGCCTTTCTCCGAGACCTTCTCGCGACCGTGTTGACATCTCCGTAACCGCCCTGCGATTTCGAGAGCGAAGCGGGCGGCGGATTTGTTACACTCCGCGGCGCCCCGGGGGAAAGAAAGCGCATGGATGAAGACGTCGGCGTACTGGCCGCCCTGGAAACGGGCGAGCAGTCGAGCGTCGCCGAGATTGTCGACCGAGTGGCACGCGGCATCATCGAAGGCCGGCTCGTCCCGGCGACGACCCGAATTCGGTCGATCTCGCCAAACGCTTCGGTGTGAGCCCTACGCCTGTGCGTGAGGCGCTTTTCGCGCTCACGCGCGAAGGCCTCGTCGACTGGTCGCCGCGCCGCCGCCCGCCGCCTGCGCTGAGCAAGCGCCCTCGCTGCGCCCCTTTTTTATTAACGCGGACACCGCGGCGAACGGGGCCTGCCGCCCTCCCCGCCAGGCTTGCCGAAAGGCCGGGGATACAACATACTTGACGATTCGACCGAATTCCTTCCGTATTCTCGTTCTACCGGGTTCTTTCTCATCATGAGCACAATTCTTGAAAGCCTTCCGACCGGCCAAAAGGTCGGTATCGCCTTCTCCGGCGGCCTCGACACCAGCGCCGCGCTGCACTGGATGAAGCTCAAGGGCGCCGTGCCTTACGCCTATACGGCGAACCTGGGCCAGCCCGACGAAGACGACTACGATTCGATCCCGCGCCGCGCGACCGAATACGGCGCCGCCGGTGCACGCCTGATCGACTGCCGCGCGCAACTCGTGGCGGAAGGCATCGCCGCCCTGCAATGCGGCGCGTTCCACATCTCGACGGCCGGCGTCACGTACTTCAATACGACCCCGATCGGCCGCGCTGTGACGGGCACGATGCTCGTGGCGGCGATGAAGGAAGACGGCGTCAACATCTGGGGCGACGGTTCGACCTACAAGGGCAACGACATCGAGCGCTTCTACCGCTATGGCCTGCTCGTCAATCCGGACCTGAAGATCTACAAGCCGTGGCTCGACCAGCAGTTCATCGACGAACTGGGCGGCCGCTCCGAAATGTCGGAGTTCATGCGCCAGTCGGGCTTCGAATACAAGATGTCGGCCGAGAAGGCCTATTCGACGGACTCGAATCTGCTCGGCGCAACGCACGAAGCGAAGGACCTCGAAAGCCTGGAAAGCGGCATCAAGATCGTGAACCCGATCATGGGCGTGGCGTTCTGGCGCGACGACGTCAAGATCGACCGCGAAGAAGTGACGATCCGCTTCGAGGAAGGCCAGCCGGTCGCGCTGAACGGCCAGACTTTCCCGAACGCCGTGGAACTGCTGCTCGAGGCGAACCGCATCGGCGGCCGTCACGGTCTGGGCATGAGCGACCAGATCGAAAACCGCATCATCGAGGCGAAGAGCCGCGGCATCTACGAAGCCCCGGGTCTGGCGCTGCTTCACATCGCGTATGAGCGCCTCGTGACGGGCATCCACAACGAAGACACCATCGAGCAGTACCGCGAGAACGGCCGCCGCCTGGGCCGCCTGCTGTACCAGGGCCGCTGGTTCGACCCGCAGGCCATCATGCTGCGTGAGACGGCCCAGCACTGGGTGGCGCGCGCCATCACCGGCGAAGTGAAGATCGAACTGCGCCGCGGCAACGACTACTCGATCCTCAGCACGAAGTCGGACAACCTCACGTATCAGCCGGAGCGTCTGTCGATGGAGAAGGTCGCCTCGACGTTCTCGCCGCGCGACCGTATCGGCCAGCTGACGATGCGCAACCTCGACATCACCGACACGCGCGAGAAGCTGCGTGTGTACTCGAAGGTCGGTCTGCTCGCACCGGGTGCGGCTTATACGCTGCCGCAGCTGAACGACGAGAAGAAGTAAGGCGTCGTCGCTCAAGGGAGAAAGGGAAGGCACTGGGCCTTCCCTTTTTTTATGTCTGCGCGGGTTTGCGACTGGCGCTCGAGTTACCCACAGATTTTGTTGGCAAGCTTGTGGAGAACACCTGGGACGAGTGCCCTAACTCGTTGATCGACTGGATGTTTTCCGCTGCGTGAGCGCGGAAGGCAGTGACGGACTGCGAGGCCAGGCTGAAATACGCCCACCGACATATCAGCCGTCGAGCGTATTGAAGACACTCACTGCGCGGCAAGTTGCTTCATCTTCCCGTAGACGAATTGCCCGAAATACCACGACAGATCGGAGTGGTTGAGGATGTTCCCGTCGGAGAGCGCCCCCGCCTCGAGCTTCAGGCGGCGCAGCATGAGCTTGCCGGCCTGCGAGGCGATGTAGAGCCGCACCAGCTCCTTGCGGGTCTTCTCGTCGGCCGATTCGAAGTGCTCGCGGCCTTGCTTGACCTCCTCGTTGCGCTGCGAGCGCGCCTCTTCGTCGCGCGCTGCGATGCTCTGCTTCACCGCCGTGGTCGCGACCGTCCTGGCGGTCTCCTGAGCCGTCGCAGCCACGGCCAGCTCGCCCTGGATCGCCACCATCTTGCGCTCGGCCTCCGAGACCTGCCAGTTGTGGCTCAACGCCTTCATCAGATAGCCCGCAGGGCTCTTGGTCACCTTGCCCTGGTTGAGCCGGAAACGCGTGTATTCGATGGCCTGCTGGATGCGCTCGTCGGTCCAGCTCATGCGATGCTCCGCGATCACGTCGAACTGCTTGTTGGAGAGGCCGAACTCCTCCTTGAGCGTGAGCAGCAGGTCGTGCGCGTCGGGCTGCCGCGAAAGCAGCGCGGCGACCGTGTCCTTGCGCTTCATCCGGAAGCGGATCTTGTTGATTTTGCGCGAGGTTTCCGAGTCGGCCCGGGTTTCGTAGCTGAGGTCGATGTCGGATAGCTCGTTGATCTGGCGCACCGCCGGATCGAGATACTTGGGCCGGAAATGCTTGAACTCCGACGCGCTCGTACCGAGTTTGCCGGGCCAGCGCCGCATAACGTCGAGCTCGATCCAGTCGGTCAAGCCGGCCGCCACGAAGGGCAACACATAGTCGTAGATCGCGCGCGCATAGGTCTGCGAGAACGACGCCGTGATGCACAGGTTCAGCCAGTGATGCTTGTCGGGCCCGGTGATGTGGCGCAGCATGAGCGGCGGAATGCGGAACTGGATGCGCCCCTTGCCGATCTTGACGCTGCCCATCAGTTGCTCGGAAATCCACTGGTCGTCTTCGCTGGGCGCGCGGTCGGGCGGCGTGTCGGTCACCTCGATCAGCACGCGCTGCGCTTCCTTGATGACGCTCTGCAAATGGCGCACATTGCGGCTCTCATAGCGCATGAGCCACTTGAAGTAATTCAGGTCGACGTCGTAGATATCGCGCGGCGCGGGTTCCTGGGCGGCAATGAAATAGGCGGCGTCGATGAAACGGCGCGAAGACAGCCCAAGCCCATTGATGGCGACGAACACGTTGTTGCGCTGAAAACCGATCTCCCGCGTGCTCTCATTGATCGGCTGGCCGGACATCTCCTCAAAGAGACCCAGCGACATCTGCAGTGTTGTAGTCCTTCGCCCGCTCTCCTCCGACATACGCACGCTCTCCCCGTCGACATTGGCGGGCACTCTATCACTACGCAAACACAAGTCAACACAATAAACGTTACCTCAAACAGGCACCGGATTCGGCTCGCGCACAAAAAACGTACCTGATCGCACAAATATCTCTACAGCGGCGGCACATAAAACGGCACCCGGCCGCACATAAAACGGTGCAGCGAGCACATAGAACGGTGCTTTTGAAAGGCAAGTCCTTGAAAAGCAAGAAAATGGGTGCGTACGTTAGTTGGTTGGTGGGTTTTTATCTTTAAGTAAACAAACAAACCGCTCACAAAAAAAGATGCTCAGTGCGAACTTTTTCGTGTTGTGTCTCGCGATGCAGTGAGGGAATTCAAGAGGAATAACCCTTCAAAGCCCCGCACGTAAAGGCTCTCGGTGGCGGTGCATCGGGACTGGATTTGCTTTTCGCCCACCGAAACCCATGGAAAGGTAACGATTTCTGTGCAGTTCCAGTGATCTATGGAAGTGGTTTATGTGCAGAACGTCTTTACGCGAGCCGACATCAAGTTGGATGCGGCAAAGGTGGTCGATGGGACGTTATTCAGAAGTGACTTTTCGATGGGAGGAAGGAAGGCAACGGAATTTGTGCATGGCCGAGCGACGCCGTGATAGCAACGTTTTTTGTGCACATCCTGGAAGGCGGGCGGAAGGTAACGGTTATTGTGCGGTCGCCGTGTGATGATTCCGTCGTTTGCCGCCTGCGCGAGGTAACGAAATTTGTGCAGCGTTGGCGGTGAGATTCGTCCTGGTGGAACTGGGCTGCCTCGGGATAGCGAAATGGCAGCGGCATTGGGCGCGCAGGGGAAATCGGGTAACGGTTTTTGTGCCTTTACGGTGGTCGGCGCGTGCGCAACAAGGCTTTCCCTGCGCGTACGGTAACGGTTTTTGTGCAATCGTGGCCGGCCAGGGTGACTCGCAGAAATCTGGAAGCACAAAAATCGTTACCCGCCCGCTAGGTCAGGGGGGCTAAGCGGATCAGCCGGTGAAACTGCACAAAAACCGTGACTGTGCGGGGAGCATGGGAGCGACGAAGCCTGCGGGGAATGATCTGAAGCTGAATTTGCACAAAAACCTCGACCGACATCGTCAACAACGAGGTGCTCTGGCCCCGGCGGTTTGCACAAAAAATAGGCAGACCGCAGCGAAAGGGCCTACAACGGCCTGGGCGACGTTGCCGGTTTTTGCTGCTACTTTGCCCTTGGGAATGTTCCACGAGGGCAATACGGGCCGTTTTGAAGGGTCATTTTTTTTCATATCGCACTCAATTAGTGTGTTTTCATACGCTTTTGCTGTATTCTACGCTTTATCCAAATTCTGATAAAAAGCGTATTAATGGCGAAAACTATCGAATTGCCGTCGATCGATCGACGTGTGGATCTTTCCGCGATCACTGAATTTGCCGAAGAGGCCGGTCGTCTATCTGAAGAGCTTCGGGAGATGATGCTGGCGCCGCGGCCGCGAAAGATGGCGCCCACATTTACGTCCGCTCAGGTCGCTGAGATGTGCGGCATTGATCGCATCAAACTGAACAACCTGCTCGCCACCCGCGAGGGTCTTCCGCAAGGTGTGGCGCAAGGTTCCGGGCGCAGCCGGGTCTTCACGCTGCCGGAAGCGAGAACCTGGGTCCAGCAGGTCTCCGATATTTATCAGACACCGCTCCATACCGGGGTGCGCGACGCCGACGGCAAGGTGATCCTCGTTGCCAACTTCAAGGGCGGCTCGACGAAAACGACCACCACCATGTGTCTCGCCCAAGGCCTGACCTTGCGTGGTCGCAAGGTTCTGCTGATCGACCTGGATCCGCAGGCGTCGCTCACGGAGCTTTGCGGTCTGTATGCCGAAAAGGAAGTGACTGAGGATAGCACGGTCCTGCCGTTCATCTACGACCCGCATATGGAAGGCGGTCTGCTGAATTTTGTGCAGGAAACCTATTGGGACGGACTTGACGTCATTCCCGCGCACCCCACGCTGTTTTCCGCGGAGTTCCATATTCCCGGAACCGTGATCAAGAACCCGGGGTTCAAGTTCTGGGATCTGCTGCGTCAGGGGGTGGAGGCGCTGCGCAAGCAATACGACTACATCATTCTGGATACGGCGCCGTCGCTGTCTTATCTCACGATCAATGCGCTCATGGCCGCCGACGCGATGGTCATGCCGCTCGTGCCCGAAAGCCTGGACTTCATCAGCTCGGTCTCGTTCTGGAGCCTGTTTTCTGACCTCGCGCACACGATCATGGAACGCGGTGACGAGAAGACATACGACTTCGTTTCCGTCCTGCTTTCGAAGGTCGACTACGGCAAGACATCGTCTGCACCGGTTGTGCGCTCGTGGGTGCAGCGGACTTACAAGGACTGGGTGAACGCGCTCGAGGTGCCGGCCAGTTCCGCGATGAGTAACGGCGCACTCGCCATGGCGACTGTGTTCGACATCAGCAAGGGAGACCTCGCTGACAAGACGGTCGCGCGCGTGCGTCAGCCGCTGACTGATTACGTACAGTGGATCGACGATCTTTACGTCGAACAATGGAGGGCCGGCAAGTGAGTTCATTCCGCGACAAGATGGCGGCGAAGACCCGTGAACTCGGTTCGACGTCGGAGCGGCCAGCCGCCGAACGGCCGGCAGCCGTCGCTCCGGCCGAGCCGCCGCGCCGCAGCAGCGCGTTCAAGACCGGGCCCGGCATGCTCGGCGCGTTGGCGGTGGCGCAGCAGCGCATCCAGGAACTGGAGAACACGAGCGACAAGCTCATGCTTCCGGTGAACGCGATTCAGCCGAACCCGTGGCAGCCGCGCAAGATTTTCAGCGACGAGGGCCTTGCCTCGCTGGCCGAATCGATCCGCGAAGTCGGGCTCGTCGAGCCGATCGTCGTTCGTCGGGCGGAGAACGGCTATCAGCTGATCGCCGGTGAACGACGTCTTCGCGCGCACGCCCTGATTCAGGCACAGGATATTCGCGCCTCCGTGATCGAGTGCTCCGATCAGGACATGGCGGTGCTCGCGCTGGTGGAAAACGTCGGTCGCGAAGATCTCACTGATTATGAAATTGGACAATCGCTGCGCCGCGCCGAACGGGAGTTTCCGACGCGCAAGCGCATGGCGGAGGCGTTGGGAATGTCGCGCAAAGGCCTGTACCGCTTTTTGGCCTTTGAAAATCTGCCGGACTTCATCCGGCGCGATCTTGATTTGAATCCACGACTGCTAGGCGGCTCGGCTGCTGACGAGGTTGTTTCAGCAATCAAGAAGTACGGCTCGGCGGGTCTTTCGGCTGCGCGCGACTTGTGGCCGGCCGTGGTCGGCCGGACGCTGGACCAAGGCAAGCTGGCCGCGGCGATTGGAGCGCAAGCGAGTCGGGGGGAATCGACCGAAAGCGTATCCGAACGCAGCATCGAGAAGATCTTCTCGGGCAAGAGCCACGCCGGCAGCATTACCAAAGACACCAACAGCTTTACGGTGAAGCTCAAGACGGGTGTGCTGTCGGATGCCCAGGAAACGCAAATTCGGGAGCTGATTAGTCAGCTGTTCAATGTGAAGCCCGGCTGATTGGGCCTCGAGGTTGTTGATGTGGATGGAAGCCCGCTTCGGCGGGCTTTTTCTTTTTGCGGGTTAAGTTGTGTGTCGAGTTGACACACAGTTGTCCGGCGGGGCGAGCGTGTGTCGACTCGACACACGGGAAGGTGCGTCGTGGCCGGGACGTGTGCGGGCTGTGACGATGCCCTGTGCACGGTGCCAGGATTTCGGTTGCCGTCAGCTCGTCGAGGGTTGGTTGTTGGAGGTGAGCGTTTCCAGACGTTGGGTCCATCGACTTGCCCCGTGTGTCGAGTCGACACACGGCGGGGAGAAGGTGTTCGGCTTGGCTTGCGTCGCGTCGAGCCGAGTGGACGTCGAAAATGCCTGCGCTCCCCCCGGCGATCGGTCGTGTGTCGACTCGACACACGAGCGATGATCGTGCCGGCCGAAAGACGCAACATATAGCCGGCTTGAGTACGCCGCCGGCGACGCCCGCGGACTGCTGTCGGCGTGGGGCGCACTCGAAAACTGCGAGCAGCGGTCCACGATTTTGTCCGCGAGGGATTGGACGCTGTGTCGAGTCGACACACGCGGAGCGTCGCTGCAAACCGGAGAGTCATCAGACCGCGCGACGACGGGCACGGGGATGAGATCATCTCTCAAGCACTCTCATCGTTTCGCGTCCGCGAGGACGATGCATTGCCTGTTCGCTTGCAAGCCGACTTGCTACCCAGAACGGTGTGTCGAGTCGACACACTGCCTCGACTTCGTCTCGGTCCCCGTCTGAGAGGATTGCGATCAAGACACGCCCCATCGGTGCGAAGCGAGAACAAGGCATGAGGTCATCTCCTCGGCTGCACACATCCTGTGTAGCACGGGACCATGGTCCATCGCTCAGGCGCTGATCTGACGGCCGAGGCTGTGTGTCGAGTCGACACCCGCGGACCGTGGCGGCAAATCGGGAGGGCCATGGAGCGCACGACAACAAGCATGAGGATGTGACATCTCCAGCCGCCTCCATCATGTTGTGTCCGCGAAGACGATCCGTCGTCTGTTCGCTTGCTTGCTGAATTCCCACCGGGAACGGTGTGTCGAGTCGACACGCGGTCGTTGCCTTCCCGCGCTAGCGGTCTCTGGCGAACGTGATCTGGGAGATGCCTCGTCGGTGGGGCGCGGCTCGTGAGGAAGCGAATACCTCCAAAGTGCCTGGCGCCCGCCACGTGTGAAACCCGCAGATGCCACTGTCCTGGGCGCCGGCCGCCACAGTTGCGATTAGCGTAGCCAGCGCGTGCGTAGTATCGGGCGTGCCGGTGTGTCGACTCGACACACGGTGGACGCACTCAACGCCCTGCGGCTTCAAATGGGTCAGGCTGCTCGCCAGTGGAAAACGAGCGGCTTCAACAGTATCGGACGAGATCACGCCGCTTCGAAGATCCGCAGACGTGCCATGTCTCGCATCAACTCCTTAAGAACGACATCGCCCACATTGATTTTCCCTGACACCTTCTCGGCGACGTGCGCCCCGTACGCGTCACATTCAATTTCACGCCTTGCGTTCATGCTCAAGCAGTGTGCACGCGCTGTTCGCTCGTTTAGCCGACGCTTTGCGCCGAGACTCCCGGCCCGGTTGCCCTCGGGACCGGAGTAGCCCGCTTAACGGTGCCCGCGTGACGCGTCTTTTCGTACGGGTAGCCTGCAGGCAAGAGGCGAACCTGTCGCGCGGTATGGCAGCGGGGCACTAGCACTCGTCATGTTGACGTGGCACGGCGCCGGTCTCCGCGCTCCCGCATCGAACTCATTCTGTTATTCGTTGCTCAGCCGGCCAGCGACTGTGGAGCATGACTTCTCGTCACTGAGTAAGTAGTTTCGTCCGTTCCACAGCAAGTTTACAAATGCAACTAACTGCCCAATCTGCCCCCAAAGATGAAGCAAGCAACACAAGACACGCGCCCAATGCTCCCCCATAACGAGAAGGCAAAATAGCGATCAGCACGCCACCATTAAGGAAATCGAACAGAGGCGCAGAGCAGCTATGGGAAGCCAGTGGGAAATCAGCCAACCGCCCAGCGACCCAAACGACGACAACAACAGACACAGACACATCGCAGAAAGTTAAACGGCGCCCGCGCCTCAGAAAACCAGCGTGAAACAATTCACTCAAAACTGAGAAATCGGCAAAACGCCCATCCCACGGGCGCTCCACGCCTGAAACCATCCAAATTCTAGTACTTGTTTCACGGCGATAACGGACGTCCGACCCCGAAACACAGTGAGAATAGCCGCGAAGTCGCTAAATCCCGCTCGTCGGCATCAATCGTATATTTCAATACGTATTTTGTAGTTTTCGAAAATTCGAGCCGACGTGACGCGCGAGCAGCGCTTCACCCACGCCGTACCACGTTACCTGAAGCCGCCCCCATCCGCGTCGATTAAAATTGGGCCCCATTGCCGAAGCCTCAGTCAGGGTTTCGATCCGGGACCACAGCCATGTTCAAATCGCCAGCGCGCATCACGCGCCGCTCGCGCGATAAAACAGCAATCGCCCTTTCTCCATTCAGCGCTCGCAAACACCAAAGAGGATACGTCGTGAAGTTCATCCACGCGGCAGACCTACACCTCGACAGCCCGCTACATGGCCTGAGCGCCTATCCCGATGCGCCGGTCGCCCAATTGCGCAACGCCACGCGCGAAGCATTGCGCCTGCTCGTCGATCGGGCCATCGAAGAAGAGGTCGCGTTCGTCGTCATTGCAGGCGACCTCTACGACGGCGACTGGAAGGACCACAACACCGGCATCTTCTTCGGCCAGCAGATGGGACGTCTGCGCAAGGCCGGCATTCGCGTCTTCGCGTTGTGGGGCAATCACGACGCGGAAAGCGAAATGACCAGGAAGCTCACGTTGCCGGACAACGTGGTGGTGTTCAGTCATCGCAAGTCTGAAACCCACGCGCTGCACGACATCAAGGTTGCACTGCACGGACAGAGCTTCAAGGACAAGGCCGTGATCGAAAATCTGGCGGTGGGCTACCCGTCGCCGGTTCCCGGCTACTACAACATCGGTGTGCTCCACACCGCGCTCGAAGGCTATGCCGCGCATGCGACCTACGCGCCATGCACGCGTGCCGAATTGCACGCAAAGGGTTACGACTACTGGGCACTCGGTCACGTCCACGAATTTCAGCAGTGGGCGGAAGAGTCGACCATCGTCTTCCCCGGCAATCTGCAGGGCCGGCACATCCGCGAAACAGGGCGCCGGGGCGCCGTGCTCGTGAGCGTCGAAGACGGTCGCACGCAGATCGAGCGTCTCTACCTCGACGTGCTGCGCTGGGAGTCGGTGCGCGTCGACGCGAGCGACTGCGAAAGCGTCGCGGATCTGGCGCGCAAGATCGGCGCTGCGCTCGAAGCGCTCCTCTCCTTCGACGCGCATGTGCCCCGCGCAGTCCGCGTGACGGTGACGGGCAAGTCGCCGGCACATGGACTCTTTTTCGGGCGCGCGACGCAATTGCGCGCCGAAGTGCTCAATCAGATCGGCATCCTCGGCAATGACAAGTTGTGGCTCGAAAAGGTCAAGCTCGAAACGAGCGCGGCCGATACGGCTGCCGCACAGAACGAGCAGATCGAAGCGCTCGCCGACCTCAAACTGCTACTCGAGGCCGCCACGCAAGACGCCGAATTTCTCGCGCTGCTCGAACGTGATTTACGCGCCTTTATCGGCAAGGTGCGCAGCGAAGTGAAAGAAGACGCGCCGCTGCTCGAACTCGCCCGCGACGGCAAACTCGCGTCGCTGGTGGAGCAGGTCGGCCCCGCGCTGCTTGCGCGGCTTTCCACGGGAGAATGACCAGTGCGTCTCAAGCAACTCGATTTGATCAAATACGGCAAGTTCACCGACACGACCCTGCCGTTTCCGCACGCGGCGCACGATTTCCACGTCATCGTCGGGCCGAACGAAGCGGGCAAGTCCACAGTGCGGACCGCCGTGTCGGAGTTGTTGTTCGGCATGCGCCTGCAAACGCCGCTCGATTTTCTCCACAACACACCGGAATTGCGCATTGGCGGCGTGCTGGAAAACGGCGCGGTCGAGCAACGATTTCATCGCGCGCGCGGCCGCAATTCGCTGCGCACTCCGCAGGACGACAAGCTGCCCGACGATTTTCTCGCGGCATTTCTCGACGGCACGAGCAAGGAGTTCTTCGAGCAGATGTTCGGCCTCGATCATGTGCGGCTCGTTGAAGGCGGGCGCAGCATTCTCGACGCATCGGACAAGCTCGGCCAGGTGTTGTTCGAATCGGCGGCGGGTGTGGGCAGCCTCGGGCCCGTGCGCGAAGAGCTCGAGAATCGCGCGGCCGAACTTTGGGCTCCGCGACGCAGCGGCAGTGCGTATGCACAGGCGGAAACGTCGTTCGCCGAGGCAACGAGCGAACTGAAGGCCGCGCAGGTGCGCACGCGCGATTGGGTCGAGAAGAAAGACGCGCTCGAAGCGGTCGAACAGGCTATCGAGCGGTTGCGCGCCGAGCAGCGCAGTCTCGAATCGCAGCGCTCGAAGCTCGAACGCGTGCGCCGCCTCGCTCCCTATATAGAAGAGCTTTCGCTCAAGCAGCGCGAGTTGGCCGCATTGGGCGAGGTCGTCGATTTACCGCCCACTGCGCATGCCGATCTGTTGAAGGCGCAAGCCGACCTTGCCGCCGAGCGCAAAGTGCAGGAAGCGCGCCAGGCCGATCTCGCAGGCAAAGAAGCCTCACGCGATGCGATCGAGCCCGATCGTGCGGCACTTGCACTCGCCGCCGAAATCGATGCGCTCGATACGCTGCGCGGCGAATGCGTCAATCATCCGCGTGAATTGCTGGTGCGTGAAACCGAGATCCGCAACCATCTCGACGCCGCATTCGCCGCTGCGGCTCAGCTAGGCTGGCCGGGGGACGAAGCCGCATTGCGCGCGGCGCTGCCTGGCGCGCTCGCGCTGAAGACGGTGACGAACCTGCTGCGCGATCACGGTCTTCGCGAGCAGGCGCTCACGACCGCGCGCGAGGTATATGACGAACAGGCGCGCAAGCTCGCCCAGCTGCGGGAGCAGCTTGTGCGGCTGCCGGGCATCGAAGTGCCGCACGCGTTGCGCGCCGCGCTCGACGATGCACGTGAATTGCGCAACAGTGTGACGAAGGAAAGCGCGCTCGAGCGCGAACTCGCAGATGCTCAGCGCACGGTCGAAGAGAAGCGCCAGCTGCTGGGCCAATGGAACAGGCCGGTGCCAGCGCTGCGCGCGCTCGACCTGCCATCGGCTACGCGCCTGGCCGCGCTGCAAAAGGAAGAAAGCGATCGCCTGAGCGCGGTGGCCGCAGCGCGAGAAGCGGCCGCAGCCGCGCAAGAAGAGATCGAGCGCTTTGAATTGCAGGAGACGCATTTCACGCAGGGCAACAAGGTTGTCACGACTGCGCAAGTGCAGGCGGCGCGCACGCGCCGCGATAGTGCGTGGGACGAAGTCAGGCAGGCGCGCGTCAGTCTCGCGGATGGCGCACCCGTCGTGGACGACGCGATGCGCCTCGCCGACGAACTCGTCGACGCGCAACTCGGCACCTCGCAGGCGGCGGCCACATTGCAGAACTTGCGTCAGCAAGTCGAAACAGCGCGCGCGAATGCGCAGCGCAAGCTTGCGGCATTGAGCGAACGCGAGCGCGAGCTCGAAGCCTTTCGCAATACCTGGACGCAAATTGCCATTGATGCGCAACTGGCTGGCATGCCGATTGCGGACATGGGCGCTTGGCTCGCGAATCGCGAAGCGGCGCTCAATGCACAGAGCGAATGCGATCGCCGCGCGAGTGAGCTTGAAGCGCGTCGAGCGGCGCGCATCGCCGCGCATGCCGAGCTGCTCGAAACGTTGCGCCCGGTGGCGCAGGCAAACGAGGGCGACGCACTGACTACGTTGATCGGCATCGCGGAAACCGTCGTGCAATCGGCTCAGAAGAGCGCCGTGCAGCGCGAAGGTCTTGAAACGCAGATTCGCGACGTCGAACGCGCGAGTGAATCCGCTCAATCCCGTTTGACCATTGAACAGGAAGCCTACGCAAAGTGGCAGACGCAATGGCGAGAGGCGCTCGCGCAAGCGAATCTCGGCGCTCGCGCGGCGACGCTCGCAGCAGCGGAAGGCGCCGTCGAACTCGCCAATATCATTGCGGCCGCTTTTTCGGACGCCGAAGCACCCCGTAACCGCATTCGCGCGATCCGCACGCAACTGGCGATGCTGGAAACCGACGCGCGACGCCTCGCCGAGGCGCTCGCGCCCGAATGGCCCGCGTCGAGTGACGGCATCGACGTGGCGCGTCAGCTCGCGGCGCGGCTGGCAGCCGCGCGCGAAACGGCGAAATGCCTCGCCCAGGCCGATGCAGAAGTGCAGCTTGCCCGCACGCGCGTGGCCGATGCCGCCGCGGCGGTGGCGGGGGCACAGGCGCGCATCGAGCCCATTCTGCAGCTCGCGGGCGTGAACGGAATCGATGCGGCATTGCCGCTCGCCGAGCGTTCCGACGCGCGCCGTGCGCTGTCGAAAGCGATCTCGGCGGCGCGGGACACGCTCGTGCGCGAAGGCGATGGACTTGCGCAGGAGGCCATCGCGGCAGAAATTGCGGAGCAGCCCATTACCGAGCTGCCTGCGCTGCTGGCAACGGTGAACCAGAAACGCGAAGCCGGCGACCGTGCGTTGAGCGAGTGCCTGCAGCAGCAGGTCAGCGCGAGGCAGGCGTTCGAAGCCATCAACGGCCAGGCCAATGCCGCGCTGGCCGAAGCAAAACGCCAGGAAGCCCTGAGCGCCATGGGCGAAGCCGCCGAGCAATATCTCGAAGCCGCGACCGCGAGCCGCTTGCTCAAATGGGCAACGGATCGTTATCGCGACCAGAAGCAGGGGCCGATGCTGCGTCGCGCAGGTGAAATATTCAGCGGACTCACGCTCGGTGATTTCGCGAGGCTCGTGGTGGATAACGAACGCAATCCGCCCGCATTGCATGCACGGCGCAGTAACGGCAAAACCGTGGAAGTGAGCGGAATGAGTGAAGGCACGCGCGACCAGCTTTTTCTCGCGCTGCGTATCGCGGCTCTCGAATTGCAGCTGGTGAGCAAGGCGGCGCTGCCTTTCGTTGCCGACGATCTCTTCATCAATTTCGACGACGAGCGCGCAAAGGCCGGTTTCGCGGCATTACGGAATCTCTCCGCGAAAACCCAGGTGTTGTTTCTCACGCACCACGATCACCTTTTGCCCATGATTCGCGAGATATTCGGCGTGCAGGTCAATGTCGTCGAATTGCAGCGCGCGCCTCTCGTCGCCTAGCGGTGCGAATGTTTCTCAATGGAAATTCATGGAGACATTGTTTGCGGAACGATCAATAGTCTGATCAGGAAACATGTTTTTCACTACAAAACATTCGTTTAAATTGCCAGCATGCGTGATTTGACTTCATAATCACCTTGTCTTTCGCGACGCCCATGCCGACAAGATCGCAATTCGATCGGCCAGTGATGGTTGAAGGGTGTCCGTAAAAACCGTGAATAAGGAGGTGTGAATGGTCACCCTGGATGCAATTCAATCGAAGATCGCAAAGCTGCAAAAGCAGGCCGAATCGATCGTGGAAAAACAAACGTCGGTCGGTCTCACGAAAATTCGCGATCTGATGGCCAAACATGGCCTGAGCGTGGCCGACATCGAACGCTTCGTCGGCAAGAAGCGTGGCCGCAAACCTGGCAAAGGCGTCAAAGCCGCAGGCCCAAAGCGCACCGTTGCGGCCAAATACGCCGATCCGAAAACGGGCGCCACGTGGACCGGCCGCGGCCGTGCGCCGGCGTGGATTCGCGACGTGAAAGACCGTTCGAAATTCCAGATCGACGGCAGCGCGGCAAAGGCCGCCACCAAAGTCGCACGCAAACCGCGCGCCAATGCGGCGGCGGTGAAAAAGACCGCGGCGAAGCGCGCCAAGGCCGCGCCCGCAAGGAAAGCCGCACCCGCAAAACGGGCGGCGCGTAAAACCGCAGGCCGTAGAGCCGCGGCAAAGCCGGCACAAGCCGCAGCGGCTGCTTAATAAAGTCGCTGAGAAAAGCGCATAAGCGAAATTCGCTTGCGAACCGGTGGCCGCGCCGGCGTTTCGACGCCCGCGGCCACTTTCACATGAGCGGCGCGAAACGACGCGCGCCTATTGCCCTGATCGTCATCGATGTCCGGTCTTTCGTTTTCCTCGGGGCTTCTCGCGCCCCATCTGCAGTCGCTCGACGGACTTCAATTGCTCGGCATTGCGGTTGCGCTCGTGCTGGGCGGCATGGTGAAGGGCGTGACGGGCATAGGCGTGCCGCTCGTCGCCATGCCCATCGTCACGCATTTTTTGCCGGTCAAGGAAGCGGTGCTGCTGCTGTCCATGCCGATCATTCTCGGCAATATTCCGCAGGCGCTGGAGGGGGGCGAAATGCTGCCTACCGTGCGCACTATCGCGGCGCCGCTAATTGGCACCGTGATCGGCAATGTGATTGGGGTGTCGGTACTGATCGCACTTGAGCCGCATCACGCCCAGGCGGCCTCGGGTGTCGCGTTGATCGTGGCGGCGTTGCTTTTGCTCGTCTCGCCGCGTTTCAAGCTCGCGCCTGCACTCGCGCGGCCGGTGGGATTCGCGCTCGGTTTCGGGGCGGCGCTCATGGAGAGCATTGCCGCCGTGCCGGGGCCGTTGCTCGCCATGTATCTGATCGCGTCGGGCGCCACGGGCCGCGCCTTCACGAAGCAGATTGCGATTATTCTCGTCGTTTCGGTCATCACGCTCATCACGACGTTCAGCCACGGCGCGCACGCCAATCTCGTCGATCTCGCGATTTCGGCGGCGGCCAGCGTGCCCGCCATCGCGGGCATGCTGCTCATTAGACCGTTGCGCGACAGAATGCATCCGCTCGCGTTTCGCGTGGTCGTGCTCGTGTGCGTGCTGGCCGCGGCCGTACAGATGATCGTCAAATCGCGCGTGCTGTTTTGACGATCGCCTGATTCAATGGCTGATCGCTTCGAGCGAGAGCCCGCGCGTCACCGGCCCTAGCAGAATCATCACGATGCCCACGAGCATCGAAGCGCCGATAAACACCGCGACGCCAGGCACACCGTAATGATGGAGCAGGATGCCGATGGCGAGCCCAGCGAATGCGGCGGCGATGCGGCTCCACGAGTACACGAAGCCGACGGCGCGAGCGCGGATACGCGTCGGGTAAAGCTCGGCCTGGTAACCGTGATAGGCGTAGGACATCACGTTCGAAGCGAGCGTGAAGAGCACGCCCAGCACGATCAGGACCCACGGCTGCGTGGCTTGCGCGAATAGCGTAATCACCACCGCCATCATCAGGAGGCCGCCGACGATCTGCGTCTTGCGCTCCAGCTTGTCGGCGAACCACACGCCAATCAGCGGCCCGAACGGATTGGCGATGGCAATCACGAAGGCGTACGCAAGACTCTGCGTGATGTGGACGCCACGCGCGATGAGCAGCGTCGGCACCCATGCCGCGAAGCCGTAAAACCCGATCACCTGCGCCATGTTGAAGATCGACAGAATCACCGTGCGCCGCAAATACGGCGCGCGCAACACTTCGCCAAGCGAGCCGCGCCCGGCCTTTTCAAGCGAGATCGCCCCGAGCGGCGGCAACGCCGTGCCCGTTTCTGCCGTGACGCGCCGCTCGATGTCGGCAACGATGCGTTCCGCTTCGTCCTCACGGCCATTGCGCGCGAGCCAGCGCGGACTTTCGGGAATACTCCGGCGCAGGAACCACACCACCACCGCGCCCACCGAACCGATCAGGATCACCACGCGCCAGTAGTCGAGGCCGATAGGACGCGTGTCCTTGAGGATATAGGCGAGAAACGCGACGACGGGCACCACGCTGAAGGTGATGAACTGGTTGACCGCATAGGCGCGGCCGCGCTCGCCGCTCGGGATCAGTTCGGAAATGTACGTGTCGATGGTCACGAGCTCGATGCCAATGCCGATGCCGGCAATGAAGCGCCAGATATTGAGCGCCTGGCCGCTCGTCTGAAACGCCATGATCGCCGTGCAGGCGATGTACCAGATCAGCGACCACGTGAAGATCATGCGCCGCCCGAACCGGTCGGCGACCTGGCCGAACGCGAGCGCGCCGACCCACAGCCCGGCGAAGGTCGAGAACACGAAGGTGCCGAAACCGGCCACCTTGAGCGGCCCGAGCGCGGAAAAGAAGCCGAGCGATTCCGGCGTGAAAAGACCCGAATGCACCATGCCGGGCGCGACATAGCCCGTGAAGAAGAGGTCGTAAAACTCGAATACGCCGCCGAGCGACAGCAGAATCACCATCGACCAGACTGTGCGCGACGGCGGCAACCGGTCGAAGCGGGCGGCAATTTCCGCCGATTTTTCAATGGACATCCCGATTCCTCATTACATTTTGAAAGCGTGTGGGGAACAACATGCGCCTGCATCGATGTGTTTGCATGGCTTGCGCGCGACGTATGCAAATGCTGAAACAGGCCATAGCACGCACTTTATGGGTGCCGCGACGTGGAAGCACCTGGTTGAAACCCAAATGCGTTGCGCTTATGACAATGCCGCTTATGCCAACGAGGGAGGCAATGAGTCGGCCGCGCTTTACGCGATGCTCGCGCCTGTGTGGCTCACGCGGTTGCGGCCGGCGTGTTTGGCCGCATACAAGGCGGCATCGGCGGCTTCGATCAGCGCATTAGGGGACGACGCAACGATCGCGTCGCGCGTGGCGCAGCCCGCGCTCACCGTGACGAGGCCGCCTGCGGAGGGGGAGGGAATGCCGAGTTGCTCGACGGCGGCACGTGCGCGTTCGGCGAGCGCCGCGGCTTCATTTGCGCCGGTATCGGGCAGGACGAGCGCGAATTCTTCGCCGCCATAGCGCGCGACAAAGCCGCCGGGTGCGTGCCGCGTGCTCGCAAGCGTGGCGGCGAGCGCGCTCGCTACGGCGCCGAGACAGGCGTCGCCGTGCAGATGGCCGAAGGCGTCGTTGTAGTGCTTGAAGTGATCGACATCGAGCATCACTAGCGACAGCGGCTGGCCGCTGCGCGCGGCGCGCTCGAAGGCCTCGCGGAACTGCTCGTCGAAATAGCTGCGGTTGTAGACGCGCGTGAGCGCATCGCGTGCGGAGGCGCGGATCAGCGTGGCGTGTTCTTCGGCGAGCTGACGATAGAGCGCCGTCACTTCCCACACCAGCACGCACACGAGCACGCCTGGCGCGAACATGCTGAACACGCGCGCGACATACCAGCCCACCGTGAAGCGCTCGATGCTGAGCGTATTGAGCGCGGCGTCGACGAGCGAGGCGAGCAGCGCCACCACGATCCACAAATCGAGCACGAGGCGCAGCCGTCCCTTGAGCAGCACGAGCGCGATGGCGATCAGGTTGAGCGCGCAGATCACGAGACCCGCGAGATTGTTCGCGATGGCCGACACCGGCGAGGGAGCAGGCGCAGCGTTCGCAACGTCGTGAAACGGCGATGCGAGATCGACGTGCGTGACGAGCACGCCGAGCAGGGCGGCGAGCGCCGCCGGGCCCGCGATCAGCAGCCAGCCGCGTGCGTCGAGACGTTCGCGGGCGAACGGCGGGGCGGGCAGGCGCTTTCTCACCAGTTCGGCGACGATGACGAGCGCGGGAAAGCCTGCGTGCCAGAACACCCACATCCATGCGGCGCTATTCGGGAGCGCGCCGAGCAGCCCCGTGCGCGCGAACACGCCAGGAAACATCAACAGCTGCAGCGCAACGGCAATGGCCGTGAACGCGTAGGCGCCGCCCAGCGCCGCGAGCATGGCCACGCGCGTAGCCGCGAAACGCGCGCCCAGCAGGAACGCCGCGATGCTCGACGTGGTGAATACGGCGAGCGCGCACATCGGCATGAACGGGGCGATGCCGGGCAACGCGTCGCGTGCACGCGGCGCCGCGAGCGCGAGCGTGAGGAGGATCGCAAACGCGCATATGCTGGCGAAGAGCGCCTGCCTGCGTGTTGCCGGACCGATCAGCAAGCCGTCCATATGATGACTTTTGGGTTGATGCGCAGCTCGAGCATGTGATCGTGGCGTGACAGCGTGAGGGCCGCTCGCGTCCGGAAAGCAGACTAAATTGACTGAAGGTATTGTGCTCCGAATCGGCTAAATAGTGGGGCACGGATGCGCGAGCCCAGTTATATTGAGTTTCGGTTATGAGCGCGCTACATTGGGCGCGCGAATTTCGGCATCGCGCGATCGGTGGTCGTCACGCGCGGGCGTGGCTCATGTAATTTGCATGTAAGGATTGCTGATGATGCATCGCGTATCGCGCGACCACCGCGAAGGCAATGGCTGGCTCGGCGGTCGTGCGGGCCAGACGAGGCTTGGCTGGTCCGCGTTGGGGTTGGCTTGCGTGTTCGGCGCGCTGGCTTTCGTTTTCGCTGTGCCGTTCGATGCACGCCTATGTGCCGTGATGTCGAGCGCGTGCCTCAATCTCTTCATCGTCGCCTTCGGCACACGGCTCTCGGCGGCGCGCGCGCCAGCCGGCGAACCGGTCTCGAAGACTTCGCTGCGCCTCTTGCGCCTCGCGTTCCAGCGCAATTCGGAGGCCGCCGACATGCGCAGCCTGCTGCGGTCGCTGCCGTGGCAAGGGTGGATCGCGCCGCTCGGCGCGCTCTTTTCGCTTGCGTTCGCCATCTCTGCGTGGACGTCCCCCGCCTATGCGCCAACGGTTTCGCAACGTGAATCCGCGCCTTTTCTCGTAGCGGGAGCCGCTGCGCTCGTCATCGCTTTTGCTGCGCTCGTGGCCGAGCGTTTTCATGCGCAGCGCGCCGCGCAGTCACGCGAATCCGCCGCGCTCGCGGGGCCGTTGCGTCTGGTGCTCGTCGCTGCGTTGAGTATGGCGGCTTCAGTTGCGGCGCTGGCTTATGCGGGCGAGGCGCTTACATGGCTAGTGCGTATCGTCGCCCTGCTTTCCGGTGTGATTGCCGTCGAACTCGGCCTGCGTGCGCTGCTCGCTGCGCTGGCAAAGCCCGGCGATGACCGCTTCCTGCATAGCACTATCGCGGGCGTGCTGAGCGTGCAGGCACGTCCGGTCGCCGCACTGAATGCCCAGTTGCGTATGCGTTATGGCATCGATCTGCGGCAGAACTGGGCGCTCCAGAGCTTCGTTCGCCTCCTGCCAGGCGCGCTCGCGGCCATGGTGGTGGCGGGCTGGCTACTCGGCGGCGTGACGATCCTCGGCCCCGACCAGCGCGCTGTGTACGAGCGCTTCGGCGCACCTGTCGCCGTGTGGCAGCCGGGCCTGCATGTGGGCCTGCCCTGGCCCTTCGGTCGCGCGCGCGTGATCGACAACGGCGCGGTCCATCAACTGATCGTCTCGGGCAGCGCGAACGACAGCAGCCGCGCCGCGCCTGCCGTTTCCGCCGATGGCGACACACCCGCGCAATTGAATCGCCTGTGGGATGTGACGCATCCCTGGGAGACGACTCAGGTGATCGCGGGCACGAGCGGCGCCCAGCAGGCGTTCCAGATCGTGAGCGCGGACGTGCGGCTCGACTATCGCGTCGGGCTTACGGACGCGGCGGCGCGTGCCTCGCTGTATCGCGCTGTCGCTATGGACGACACGGTGCGCTCGATCGCGAACCGCGAGGTCGTGCGTTACCTCGCGTCGCGCACGCTGCCGTCGCTGCTCGACACGCCGCAAACGGCCATGGCCGGCGCGTTGCGCGGCGCCGTGCAGCGCGAATTGGACCGGCTCGCGAGCGGCATCGAGGTCGTGGCCGTGGTGATCGAGAGCGTGCATCCGCCTGCGGGCGCGGCCGCCGCGTATCACGGCGTGCAGGCCGCGCAGATTCGCGCGCAGGCCAGTGTGGTGCAGGCGCACGGCTTTGCGGCGACGGCGCTTGGGCAAGCGCAGCAGCAGGCGATCGAGACCGTCGCGCTGGGTAGCGCGAACGCGGCTGACACGCTTGCCGCCGCGCGCGCCCAGCAGATCGCCTTCGACGCCGATGTGATCGCGCAGCAACTCGGCGGGCCGGCATTCGGCTTCGAGTATTACCTGCACAGCCTGCAAAAAGGGCTGAAAAACGCGAGCGTGACCGTGATCGACGACCGGCTAGCGAGCGGCAGCCGCGCGACGATCGATCTGCGCACGTTGAGCCCGGCCGCGGCGGCTGGCATGAAGAAGGCGTGGTGACCCGTTACCCCATAGACAGAGCAAGGTGATTCGACAGTGAGCCTTTTGCATACGCACGGCGATGCGCATTCTCATCATCATCATGACCACGGCGCAGGCAGCTCGGGTGGCGCAGGCGGCCTCGCGCCCGTGAATCCCCGGCGTTTTGCGTTGCGCGTGGCGTTCGCACTGTTCTGCGTGATCGTCGCGCTCATCGTGGCGAGCGTCGTGCAGGTGCGCGAGGGCGAGGCCACCGTGGTCACGCGCTTTGGCGACCCCGTGCGCGTGCTGCTGCGGCCCGGTCTCGCGTGGCGCCTGCCTGCGCCCATCGAGGCCGCGGTGCCGGTGGACCTGCGGCTGCACACAACGTCGAGCGGTTTGCAGGACGTCGGCACGCGCGATGGCTTGCGCATCATCGTGCAGGCCTATGTGGCCTGGCGCGTGCCCGCCAATGCGAACGACATTGGCCGCTTCGTGCGCGCGGTGCGCAACGAACCCGACGAAGCCGCGCGCCAGATTCGCTCGCTCGTCGGGTCGGCCTTGCAGACGACGTCTGCCGGCTTCGATCTTGCCTCGCTCGTGAACACCGATCCGTCGCAGGTCCGCATCGGCGCATTCGAAGAGGCGCTGCGCCGCCAGGTCGATGCGCAGGTGTACGCGGCCTATGGCGTGCACGTCGTGCAGGTGGGGCTCGAGCGTCTCACGCTGCCCGCCGTGACGCTGGCGGCAACGGTCGATCGCATGCGCGCCGAACGCGAGACCGTGGCCGCGCAGCGCACCGCCGAAGGCCTGCGCGAAGCGGCGCAGATCCGCTCGGACGCCGATCGCGACGCACGCGTGCTGATCGCCGACGCCAGCGTGAAAGCCGCCGATATCGAGGCGCAATCGCGCAAGGATGCGGCGGCGATCTACGGCAAGAGCTACGCCGCCGATCCGCAGCTCTATACGATGCTGCGCTCGCTCGACACGCTCGGCACCGTCGTCAACAGCAACACGAACCTGATCCTGCGCACCGATGCCGCGCCGTTCCGCGCACTGGTGCAGGGGCCGCCCGGGCTCGGAGCGGCCGCGGCGCCGTCGGGGCAGGTCGTTGCACCCGCAACCACTTCGCGCGCGCGCGGGCACACGCCATGAGCACGAGCGACAACTTCCCGGCGCTCGGGCCCGGCGCACAGGCGGTGCGTCTGTCGTTCTGGTTCGTGGCGGCGCTGGCCGTGCTGGCCGCGCTCGCGTGGGCCACGTCGAACGTGCGCCGCATTCCCGCCGACAGCAGCGCCGTCGTGATGCGCTTTGGCGCCTACGTGCGCAGCCAGGGCGCTGGGCTGCTCGTCGCGTTACCGCGACCGTTCGAAACGGTGCTGCTCGTGCCGGGCAGCGAGCGTGTGCTCGAGAAGCGCATCGTCTCGCTTACGCGCGATCCGGGTGCGCCCGCGCAACTGAGCGATGCAAGCGACGCGCTCGCGGGGTCCGGCTACGTGCTCACGGGCGACAACGGCGTCGTGCAGGTGAGCGCGACGCTGTTCTACCGCGTGAGCGACCCTTACGCGTATGCGTTGCAGCTCGAGCATCTCGACGCCGCGCTCGAGCGCATCGTCTCGGCCGCGCTCGCGCAAACCGCCGCGCAACGCGACCTCGATTCGATCCTCGTCGCGCGCCCAGAGATGGTGGCCGCCGATCAGCAGATGGCCGCGCGCCGTGAGCAATTGCGCGGCGACCTCGCACGCGCGGTCCAGCGCCAGCTCGACGCGCTGACTGCCGCGCGTGCGGGGCTCGGCATCGAGGTCTCGCGCATGGATCTGCAAGCGTCGTTTCCAGCCTCGGCGGTCGATGCGTTCAATGCCGTGCTGACTTCGCTGCAGAACGCAGAGCGCGATGTCGCGCAGGCGCGCACGCTCGCGGAAAAAACGCGGCAGCACGCGCAGCAGAGCGCCGACCGCATCGTGCAGGACGCGCAAGCGAGCGCCGCGGAGCGCGTGGCGACGGCGCAGTCGGAAACCTCGACGATCGCGCAACTCGAAGCGGCGCTCGGCGCGAACCATGACCCGGGGCTGCTTGCGCGTGCGTATCGCGACCGCGTGCAGGCGGTGCTCGCGCACGCCGCGCGCGTGACGACGCTCGACCCCAACGACGCATCGAGCCTCGTGCTGCCGGGGCGCGCGCCATGACCACGCCATACGACACGCCGACGAGTCAGCGCGCACCCGGCGCCGCACAGGAAACCGGATCCGCGCACGCCCACGGCCACGCACGCGAGGGTCACGAAGCTCCCGCAGGTCCATCCGTCGCCACGCTCGTCATGTCGGACGCCGAGCGTCGCGCCATCACTCGCCACACGTCGCTCGCGCTGTTCGCGGGCGCATTGCTGCTGCTCTCGCTCGCGTGGCCGCATCTGGCGCCCGGCAGCGCCACGCTCGCGCAAGTGCTGGCGGCGGTCGCCTCGCTCGTGGTCGCGCCGCCCGTGTTCGCGGGCGCGTGGCGCAGCCTCAGGACGCCGAGTCTGCACGGCGTGACCGACCGCCTCATCGCGCTCGCCATGCTCGGCGCGTGGGCCGTGGGCGACATGACGACGGCCGCGCTCCTGCCGATCGTGATGACCTTCGGCCACGCGCTCGAAGAGCGCAGCGTGCTCGGCTCGCAGGAAGCGATCCGCGCACTGGGCCGCCTCACTGCCGGCGACGTCCGGCGTGTGAGCGCCGCGGGCGCGATCGAGACTGTGCCCTATGACGCGCTTCGTCCCGGTGACGTCGTCGACGTGCTGCCCGGCTCGCGCGTGCCCGCGGACGGCATCGTGCGGCACGGCCGCTCGGCCATCGACAACGGGCCGATCACGGGCGAATCGTTGCCGCAGGACGCGGGCGAGGGCGCGCGCGTCTTCGGCGGCGCGATGAATCTGGACGGCCCGCTGCGCGTGGAGATCACGCACGTCGGCAAGGCCTCGACGCTGGGCAAGGTCGTCGAGTTGATGCAGCGTGCCGAAGCCGCCAAGCCGCCCATCACCCAGGCGCTCGAACGCTATATGGACGCCTATCTCGCGCTCGTGCTGCTGATCGCGGCGATCGTGTGGTTCGTGAGCGCGAACGCTTCGGCCATGCTGGCGGTGATCGTCGCCGCGTGCCCATGTGCGCTCGTGCTGGCGGCGCCTTCCACCGCGATCGCCGGCATCGCGGCGGGTGCGCGGCGCGGCATCTTGTTCAGGAATGCGGCCTTTATCGACGCGCTGGCCGAAGTCGATACGCTCGTGATCGACAAGACGGGAACGCTCACGCACGGCGAATTGCGCGTGACGACGGTGATGTTGCAGCCGGGTGCGGACGAAGCCACCACACTGGCGCTGGCCGCGCAGCTCGCCCAGGTCAGCGCGCATCCGGTGTGTCGCGCGCTGTTGCGCTACGGCGCGCCGGGCACGCCGCCAACCGAGCCGCCCCCGCACGCGCGCGAGATGCGCGGACTCGGCGTGCTCGCGACGATGCCCGAAGGTGAGGCGGTGCTGGGCCGCCATGATCTGCTCGAACGATACGTGAGCGCGCTGCCGCCCGCGCCCGCGCAGCTGGACGGCCCATGTGCAGGCATCGCGCTGAACGGCCGCCTGCTCGCATGGTTCGGTTTCGCCGACACGGTGCGCCCGGAAGCGCGCGAAGCGTTGGACGGAATGCGTGCGCTCGGCATCGAGCGTGCGACGCTGCTCACGGGCGACCGCGAGCGCGTGGCGCGCCGCGTGGCCGCCGAAGTGGGCATCGACACCGTGGTGGCGCATGCGCTGCCGCACGACAAGCTCGACTATGTGCTGGGCGAGATCGGCGCAGGGCGCCGCCCGATGGTGGTCGGCGACGGCCTGAACGACGTGCTCGCGATCAAGGCCGGCGCGACCAGCGTGGCGATGGGAGAGCGCGGCATCGATATCGCCGTGGCCGCCGCCGATATCGTGCTGCTCGCCGACGACCTGCGCCGCGTGCCGGACAGCGTGCGCCTCGGGCGGCGTTGCCGGCGCATCGCGACGGCGAATGCGGCGATCGGGCTGGCGTGGACGGTGGCCGTCATCACGCTCGCGGCGCTAGGCGTGTTGAGCGCCGTGGCGAGCGCGGTGCTGCACAACGTGGGCACGTTCGTCGTGATCGCGAACGCGGGGCGCCTCCTGCGCGACGAATGACGAACGCCGTTAGTGCGGCACCGCCGTCAACGTGCGCAACTGCTCCAGCAGCTTCACCGCCGGGCTCGGCAGAATGCCGTGGCGCCGGCGAAACGCGGTGAGCGTGCGCCGGCCCTCGACTCCCGGCATGTCGAGCGTATCGAACACACCCGCCTTGCTTTCCGTGAGGTACATCGTCGATGCCATCCAGCTCAGGAACCCCGAGCGGGCCACGAGGCTCTTGAGCGCCGTGATCGAGCGCGTCTGCACCACCACGTTCGGCAGGCCCAGCCCGTGCGCCGCGAAGACCTGCTCCATGTGCTCGAACGGCGCAGTGCCGCGCGGCGGAATCGCCCATTGTTCGTTCAGGGTGTCCGCGAGCGCGACGTCGGGTTTCGCGCGCAACGGATGATCGTGCGCCGCCACCACATAGCTGGAATCCTCCCAGCGGCAATCGCCGATCGCTGCGATTTCGTCGGTATCGGGCACGGCCATGCTGAGCGCGAGATCGATCTCGCGTTTGACGAGCGCATCGGCGAGCCGGTCCCACACGCCTTCGAGAATCTCGACGCGCAGCCCGGGCCAGCGCCGCAGCACGCCGCTCACGGCGAGCGGTAGCACGAGGCTCGCAATGCTGCCCACCGCCCCCACGCGGATCGTGCCGCGCGCTAGGCCGCGCATGGCGTCGATTTCCTCGCGCGCCTGCTCCGCTTCGCGCTGCAGCAGGATGGCGTGCGGCAGGAGCGCTTCGCCCACGGCGGTGAGGTGCATGCCGCGAGAATGCCACTCGAACAGCGGCGCGCCCACTTGCTCTTCGAGGCGGCGGATCGCGCGCGAGAGCGCGGGCTGGGTCACGTGCAGCGTTTCCGCCGCGCGCCCGAGACTGCCCGCCGAGACGATGGTCGCGAACGCCTGGAGTTGCTGGAGGTTGTAAGTCATGCCTAAAGGTAATGGCTTTTGGCGAAATCCGCAATTTTCGGTTACCCGTAGCGTCGCGATAATGATCCTCCATTGAACGACGCGCTTTTTTCGACAGGAGGCCTTGGATGACTGGCAGCGCGCCTCAGCAGAACCAGCAGAAGCGGGACACCACGGCACCCGGCGGCCCCGGCCGTGCCTATACCGTGCGCGACGCGGTCATCGACTTCGCCCGCCGCGTGGGCATGACCTCGGTCTTCGCCAACCCCGGCTCGACCGAGCTGCCCATGTTCCGCGACTTCCCCGCCGACTTCCGCTACGTGCTCGGCCTCCAGGAAGCGGTCGTGGTCGGCATGGCCGACGGCTATGCGCAGGCCACCGGCAATGCGGCGCTCGTGAACCTGCACTCGGCGGCGGGCGTGGGCAACGCCATGGGCAACCTCTTCACGGCGTTTCGCAACCGCACGCCGCTCGTCGTCACGGCGGGCCAGCAGGCGCGTTCGATCCTGCCGTTCGATCCGTTTCTCGCGGCCAGCCAGGCCACCGAGCTGCCCAAGCCCTATGTGAAGTGGAGCATCGAGCCGGCGCGCGCGCAGGACGTGCCGCTCGCCATTGCACGCGCTTATGCGATCGCCATGCAGGAGCCGCGCGGCCCGGTGTTCGTGTCGATTCCCGTGGACGACTGGGACCAGCCGGCCGAACGCGTGCCCGAGCGCGCGCTCGCGCACACCACGCGTCCCGAGCCCGCGATGCTGGCGAACATCGGCGTGGCGCTAGACGCGTGTGCGCGCCCCGTCTTCGTGGTGGGCGGCGCGGTGGATCGCGCGGGCGCGGCCGACGACGTGGTCCGGCTCGCGGAGCGCCATCGTGCGCGCGTGTTCGTCGCCCCCATGACGGGCCGTTGCAGCTTTCCGGAAAAGCATCCGCTGTTCGCGGGCTTTCTGCCGGCCATGCGCGAGCGCATCGTCGAGTTGCTCGGCGGCCACGATCTCGTGTTCGCGATCGGCGCGCCGGCTTTCACCTATCACGTGGAGGGCCACGGGCCGCACGTGCCGCCGGGCGCCGCGCTGTACCAGTTGATCGACGATCCGAACACCGCCGCGTGGACGCCCGAGGGCATGGCCGCCGTGGGCAATGTGAGGCTGGGCGTGCTGGATCTGCTGGAGCGGCCCGCGCCGGCCGTCGAGCGTGCGATGCCCGCGCGGCGCGCCGTGCCGCCGCGCGCCGTGCCGCCGGCTGCGCCGGGCGAGCGCATGTCGGTCGCCTACGCGCTGCAAACGCTCGCCGAAGTGCGCGACGCGGGCACGACCGTCGTCGAGGAAGCGCCCAGCTCGCGCCGGGTGATGCAAGCGTACCTGCCCTACGAGCGCCCCGGCACCTTCCTCACGATGGACAGCGGCGGCCTGGGCTACGGCATGCCCGCCGCCGTGGGCGTGGCGCTCGCGAAGCCCGGCGAACGCGTGATCGCGCTGGTCGGCGACGGCTCCAGCATGTACTCGATCCAGGCGATCTGGAGCGCGGTGCAGCTCGAGCTGCCGATTACCTTCGTCATCCTGAACAACACGCGCTACGCAGCGCTACAGGACTTCGCGCCGGTGTTCGGCTTCGCGCCGACCGACCCGGTGCAGGGCACCGACCTGCCGGGGCTGGATTTCGTCACGCTGGCCGCGGGCATGGGCTGCCCCGGCGTGCGTGTGAGCGAGGCGGGGCCGTTGCGCGATACGCTTGGCCGCGCGCTGGCCGGGCAGGGCCCGAAGCTGGTCGAGCTGCTCGTCGCCTGAACGGTGCGTGCGCAACCTGTCGAATTCACGTAAAGCGAGGAAAAAGGACATGCAAACCGTAACGATGCTGATCGACGGCGAAGCGGTGCAGGCACGCAACGGGGCGACGTTCGAGCGCCGCAATCCGCTCGACGGCACGGTGGCGAGCCGCGCGCCCGCGGGCACGGTGGAAGACGCAGTCGCGGCGGTCGATGCGGCGGCGGCCGCCTTCCCGGTATGGTCGGCCATGGGCCCGAGCGAACGCCGCGTGCTGCTCACGAAGGCCGCGCACGCGCTCGAAGCCAAAGCCGAAGCGTTCGCCGCCGCGATGGCCGCGGAAACCGGTGCATCGGGTATCTGGGCGGGCTTCAATGTGCATCTCGCGGCAGCCGGCCTGATCGAGGCCGCCGCGCTCACCACGCAGATCGGCGGCGAGCTGATTCCCTCCGACGTGCCCGGCAGCCTCGCCATGGGCGTGCGCCAGCCGGCGGGCGTCGTGCTCGGCCTCGCGCCCTGGAATGCCCCCGTGATCCTCGCGGTGCGCGCTATCGCGTTGCCGCTCGCGTGCGGCAATACCGTCGTGCTCAAGGGCTCGGAGATTTGCCCGGCCACGCACGGTCTCATCATTGCGGCGATGCAGGAGGCGGGCCTGCCGCGCGGCACCGTCAACTTCGTGACGAACGCGCCCGCCGACGCGGCGCGCGTGGTCGAAGCCATGATCGCGCACCCGAAAGTGCGCCGCGTGAACTTCACGGGCTCCACGCGCGTGGGCCGCATCATCGCCGAAACCTGTGCGCGCTATCTGAAGCCTTCGGTGCTCGAGTTGGGCGGCAAGGCGCCGCTCGTCGTGCTCGACGATGCCGATATCGAAGCGGCGGCGCACGCGGCCGCGTTTGGCGCGTTCGCCAATTCCGGGCAGATCTGCATGTCGACGGAGCGCATCATCGTCGATGAAAGCATTGCCGACGCCTTCGTCGCGCGTCTGGGCGAGCGCGCCCGCGCGCTGCCGCTCGGCGATCCGCGCAAGGGCCCGGTCGTGCTCGGATCGGTGGTGGACATGAGCACCGTGGAGCGCTGCAACGCGCTGATCGACGACGCGCTCGCCAAAGGCGCGACGCTCGTATGCGGCGGCAAGGCCGAAACCACGCTGATGCCCGCCACGCTGCTCGACCATGTCACGCCCGGGATGCGCGTCTATCACGACGAATCGTTCGGTCCCGTAAAAGGCATCGTGCGTGTGCGTGGCGAGGACGCCGCGATTGCCTGCGCGAACGACAACGCGTACGGGCTTTCGTCGGCGGTCTTCACCCGCGATACGGCGCGTGCATGGCGCGTCGCACAGCGCATCGAGTCGGGCATCTGCCACATCAACGGGCCGACCGTGCACGACGAAGCGCAGATGCCGTTCGGCGGCGTGAAGGAGAGCGGCTTTGGGCGCTTCGGCGGCAAGGCGGGCATTGCCGAATTCACCGAACTGCGCTGGATCACGATGCAGACCGCGCCGCGCCACTATCCGTTCTAAGGGCGCGCCATGCATATCGCCATACTCGGCGCGGGCGCAATGGGCTCGCTGTTCGGCGGTCTGCTCGCCGTTGCGGGCCATCGCGTCACGCTGCTCGACGTCGACGACGCTCACTTGAACGCGATCAACGAAGCCGGTCTGCGGCTCACGACCGATGCGGGCGAGCGCGTCGTCGCGAATCTCGAAGCGTTGCGCCCGGAGGCGGCGACCACGCCGGCCGATCTGTTGATCGTCTTCACCAAGACGCTGCACACGCAGGCGGCGCTCGGCGCGGCGCACGCCGTGCTCGGGCCGCAAACTGCGCTGCTGTCGCTGCAGAACGGCCTCGGCAACGCCGAGCGTCTCGCACAGTTCGCGGACCCGGCTCGCGTGATGATAGGCGTGACGACCTGGCCCGCCGACAAGAACGGCCCTGGCCGCGTGAGTTCGCACGGCCAGGGCGTGATCCGCCTGATGAGCGCGGACGGCGCGCATTCGCCGATGCTTTCCCGCACGGTCCAAGCGCTCAACGACGCCGGACTCGCCTGCAGCGCGGACGCCGATGTCTGGGCCGCGATCTGGGAAAAAGTCGCGTTCAACACGGCGCTCAACAGCCTGTGCGCGGTGACGGGCTGCACCGTCGGCGAGCTCACGAACGCGCCGGACGGCGAAGCGCTCGCGCTCAAGATCGTCGCAGAAGTCGCGGCGGTGGCGCATGCGCACGGCGTGGCCGTGAACGAGGCGCATGTGGCCGACAACGTGCGGCACGCGCTCGCGCATCACCGCGCGCATCGGCCTTCGATGCTCCAGGACGTGATCGCCGGGCGCAAGACCGAGATCGAGGCCATCAACGGCGCGGTCGTCGAGGCGGCGGGCATGCGTGCTATCGCCGTGCCATATACGACAGCGCTGCTGCATCTCGTGCGCCTCGTCGATGCAAAGGATTCCGTATGAAATAGCAGTCAACGTCGCACCACCATGACAAACGAATGACTGCGCGTCCACAGCGCAGCAAAGGAGACAATTCATGACTTATGCCACGCCCGCCCCCGCCTCGGGAGCGACCCCGCGCGAGAGCGACGCCATCGCCGGCGGCACGGTCGATATCGGCCGCACGCTCGACGAAGGCGCGTATTCCACGCTGCAGAAGTTCGCCGTGGTGCTGGCGGCCTTGTCGATCGTCGTCGACGGCTTCGACAGCCAGTTGATCGGCTTCGCGATTCCGGTGCTGATCAAGGAGTGGGGCATCACGCGCAATGCGTTCGCCCCCGTGGTGGCGGCGGGGCTGATCGGCATGGGCTTCGGCAGCGCATTCGCCGGCCTGTTCGCGGATCGCTTCGGACGCCGCTGGGCCGTGGTGGGCAGCGTGCTCGTGTTCGGCACGGCGACCTGCGCGATCGGCCTCGCGCCGAACGTGGAGGCCATCGCCGCGCTGCGCTTCATAGCAGGCTTTGGCATTGGCGGCGCGCTGCCGAGTTCGACGACGATGACAGCCGAATTCACGCCCGCGCGCTTTCGCACCTTCGCGGTGACGGCAACCATCGTGTGCGTGCCGCTCGGCGGCATGCTGGCGGGCATTTTCGCGGCGCAAGTGCTGCCGGTGTACGGCTGGCGCGGGCTCTTTTTCGCTGGCGGCGTGCTGCCCCTCGTGCTCGCGCTCGTGCTGCTCGTGGCGCTGCCCGAGTCTCCCCGCTTTCTCGCACGCCGGCCGAAGCGCTGGCCCGAACTCGTGCGCCTGCTCGGCCGCATGGCGCGCGAGGTTGCGCCGGACGCGGTGTTCACCGACGTGCGCGAGCAAAGCGCCGAAAAGCACGTGGGCTTCACGGCGCTCTTTCGCGACGGCCGCGCACGCGACACCGTGGCGATCTGGTGGGCGTTCTTCATGTGCCTGCTCGCCGTGTACAGCGCATTCAGCTGGCTGCCCGCCATGCTGACGAGCGAAGGTCTGAGCGTCTCGCTCGCCGGCTACGGGCTGAGCGCGTACAACCTGGGCGGCGTGATCGGCGCGTTGCTGTGCGCGCTCGCCATTGCGCGCTTCGGCTCGCGCGGGCCGCTCCTGCTGTGCTGCGCGGGCGGCGCGGCGAGCGCCTGGGTGATGCTCGGCGTGGGCGCGACCCAGCACACGGGCTTGCTCATTGCGGGTCTCGGCCTGCACGGCCTCTTCGTCAACGCGGTGCAATCGACCATGTACGCGCTGTGCGCCTACGTCTACCCAACGGGCGTGCGCGCGACGGGCACGGCCTCGGCGCTGGCATTCGGCCGCGTGGGCGCGATCCTGAGCGCGTTTGCCGGCGCGGTGGTGATTACCGCAGGCGGCGCGGCAGGCTATCTGACGATGCTCGGCGCAGCCATGGCGCTGGTGCTGATCGCGCTGGCCGTGGTGGGCCGTCATATCCCGAAGCGCGCGGGACAGCAGCGGATTTGATCCGTTCCTGAGACTGGACGATGGCGCGGGCCTGCGCCATCGCGTTCGGTCGGTCAGTGCATTCAATCAAGAGTACTAAAAAACGACGCACGACAAGGCGGCGTGGCTGTGTGTCGCCCTCTCACGCGTCGAATCGAAAACAACGTCCGGCTGGCGGCAAGTCCGCGAGACCGGAACACCAGGAGAACACGGAGATCATGAAACTTCGGATCGCAGCAGGGCTGGTCTGCGCTGGCCTCAGCGCGTCGGCGTTCGCGCAGGGCAGCGTTACGCTTTACGGCATCGTCGATACCGGCATTGAATATGTTTCACACGCGAACGCGGCGGGCGACAGCGTGGTGCGCATGCCCGGCATTACGGGCGAAATGCCCTCGCGCTGGGGCGTGCGCGGCAGCGAGGGGCTGGGCGGAGGGTGGTCCACGATTTTCGCCTTGGAGAGCGGCTTCAACATGCGCGGCGGCACGTTGAATCAGGGCGGCCGGCTGTTCGGGCGCCAGGCGTGGGTGGGCATGAGCAGCCCCTATGGCAGCCTGACGTTCGGGCGTCAGTACACCATGACGTTCTGGGCGATCGCCGACGCCGATCTGCTCGGACCGGACATCTACGGCGGCACCGCTTCGTTCGACCAGTACCTGCCGAGTTCGCGCAGCGACAACACGATCGTCTACAAAGGCAGCTACGGCGGCTTCACGCTCGGCGCGACGTGGTCATTCGGGCGCGATTCGGCCGGCACCGGCAATTCGCCGGGCCAGGGCACCTGCGCGGGGCCCGTGCCGGGCAGTTCGCAGTCTTGCCGCGAATGGTCGGCGATGCTGCGCTACGACCGCAATGGCTACGGCGTCGCCGCTGCCTATGACGAACAACGCGGCGGCCCAGGCGCGGCGGCGAACCTCTACGACGGCACGCCGACTTTCGCACTGACGAACCCGGGCGACACCGACGTGCGCATCCAGCTCAACGGCTACGGCCATGTCGGCGCGCTGCGCATCGGCGGCGGCTGGCTGGGCAGGCGCGTCGACACGGTGTCGGCTGAAACGCCCAACGTGCATTCGGACCAGTTCTATCTCACGGCGCAGTATCCGGTGACGGCGGCCTTTATCGTCGACGGCGGCGTGTACCGCATCGTCAATAGCGACCACGACACGCGCGGCACGATTGCGGCGCTGCGCACCACGTATCAGCTGTCCAAGCGATCAGCCGTTTATCTGCAGGGCGCGTATTTGTGGAACAGCGCGAAGGCGGCCTACACGGTGAGCCAGGGTGGCGGCGGCACGACGCCCGCACCGGGAGCGGGGCAACTGGGGATCATGGCGGGTATCCGGCATAGCTTCTAGGTATGCGGCTGCCGGTGGCGTTGCAAACCCTCGCGTTGCACGCGGCCCTCGCCTGAACGAGGCGAGGGCCGCGTGGGCGATCAGAGACCGCTTACCGTCTTGACCGTCACCCACTGGCCGTTTTTCACCTGATAGACCGTGGACGAACCGTTCTTGAGCGAGCCATTCGCGTTGTACGCGATATGGCCGGTAATGCCGTCGAAGGCGATGCTTTGCATTTTCGCGCGATAGTCGTCGGGCTTGGTCGAATTGGCGGCCTGCATCGCCTTGATGGCGGCCCACGCCGCGTCGTAGCCGAACGGCGCATAAGAGAGCACGTCGACGCCATACTTCTGCTTGAAGCGGTCGGCGAACTTCGCGCCGACCGGCGTGCTGTCGAGCGGCCGGCCATACTCCCACGCCATGGCGCCTTCGGACACGTCGCCCGCGAGCTTGACGAAGTCCACATCCTTCACGCCGCCGCCGCCCACGTACTGCGCCTTGATGCCGAGCTGGGCCATCTGCTTCATGATGCCGGCCGCCTGCGGGTTGAGGGCGCCCACGAAAATCAGATCGGGGTTCTTGCTCTTGATGTTCGTGAGCTGCGTCTTGAAGTCCGTCGCCTGGTTCGTCGTGTACTCGCGGTCGACGATCTCGCCACCGTGCGCCTTGACGGCCTTCACGAATTCGTCGGCTTCGCCCTGGCCGAACGCCGTGCGGTCGTCGATGACGGCGATGCGCTTGGCCTTCGTCGTCGTGACTGCGTAGGCGCCCGCGGTGCCCGCGTTTTGCGCGTCGCTCGAGATCACCATGAAGATGTTCTTGAAGCCGCGGCCGCTGATGACCGGGTTCGTCGCGGCCGGATCGATGTCGGGCAGGCCCGCCTTTTCGTACAGCTCGGAAGCGGGAATGGTCGTGCCCGAGTTGAAGTGGCCGACGACGACCGAAACGCCTTCGTCGACGAGCTTTTGCGCGACCTGCACGCCCACGCGCGGGTCGGCCTGATCGTCTTCGGCAACGAGTTCGAACGAGACGGGCTGGCCGTTGATCTTGACGCCTTGCGCCTTGGCGTCGTCGAGGGCCATCTTGACGCCGTTTTCCAGGTCTTTGCCGTAATTCGCGTTCGGTCCGGTGAGCGGCGCGGCAAAGCCGATTTTAACGACGGTATCCGCGCGCGAGGCGAGCGGTGCAACAGCGAGAAGTGCTCCAACGGCAACTGCGATAGGGGTAAGAGTCTTCGCAAAACGCATGTTGTTTCCTTTGTCGGCAAGCATGGGTCTACTGCTGTGGCGTGCATACCGGCCAGGCTTGCCCGCTTCGCGCGGTTAGCGGCCGGCTCACGACTCTCTTGTTCGCGTCGACTGCGGGGTGGGCTCCTCCAGAATAGGCGTGGAATCGATCGAAGCGCCCCGCACGCAAGACGCCGGGGCGAGACGCTGAGAGCGACTATAGGAAGCCAATATCGCTTCGTCTTGACCGTTCACGACGGCTTCCATGCGCATTTCTGCATAGCCGGCCGAATCGGGGCAATCAGGGCAAGTACGCCCTGCCGGGGCGAAATAAGGCGTAATAGAAATGTAATCGACATCCGCGCGGGGTCCGGTAAAGTCCCGCCATCACGCGCAATGCAGCACAACAATGACATCACGCCTGTCACGACGAGAATTCATCAAACTGACGATCGCGGTCGGCACGACCGTTGCGGCCATTGAAACGAGCCCTGCGGCCTTCGCGAACGCCGCGCCTTGCCGGCTCACGCCCGAGCAGGAAGTCGGCCCTTACTGGATCGACGGCGGTCTCGTGCGCAGCAACGTCCGGGAGGGCAGACCGGGCGTGCCGTTGACGCTCGACATCGTGCTTACCGACGCGAGAACGTGCGCGCCGCTCGTAGGCGCGGCAGTCGACATATGGCAATGCGATGCGATGGGCGTCTACTCCGGCTACACGAAGATGGAACTTCCGCCCCCGCCCGATTTCGATCCGAAGGCGCCTGGCCGCCCGCCTGCGGGTCAGCCCCCTGGTCCGCCGCCCATGACGCCGCCCACGCTGCGGCCTACCGACCACCAGACCTTCCTGCGCGGCATTCAGCACACCGATCGCGCGGGCATCGTCACGTTCGAGACCATCGTGCCGGGCAACTATCCCGGGCGCACCAACCACATCCATTTCAAGGTCCGCACGGCACGCGCGTCACAACCGCAGCGCACGCATGTTTCGCATGTCGGCCAGGTCTTCTTGCCGGAATCGCTGATGGTGACGCTGATGCAACTCGATCCGTATCGCGGCCACGCGATCCAGCGCACCACGCAGAGCGAAGACCCGGTATTCGTCGATCAGTCCGGCTCGACGATGGTCGCAAGCGCGAGCCCCATTGCCGTTGATGGCCGCGTCACCGGGTTGCGTGCGCGCGTGAGCGCGGTGGTCGATCCCGATGCGCAGCCGCAGCCGCTCGAACCGCTTCCGGGGCCTCCCGCACGCTGATCCCGGCCGCGCCGGGCGCGGGGCGGCAATGCTGGCCCAGGCGCGCTGACAGACTTCTTGCATGCAACATGGGAGAAGCGATCGTGGGGGCGTTCGAGCGTGTCTTGATGCGAGCGTTCGGTCGACCCGAAGGCATCCTCGGCCGGCTCGGCGGCATGCTCATGGCAAAGATGAGCCAGCCGTGCGCGGCATGGGCTATCGGCCTCCTCGAGATTCGCGAACACGACCGGGTGCTTGAAATCGGGTTCGGGCCTGGCGCGGGTATTCAGCTTCTCGCCGCAGCGGCACCCTCCGGGCACATTGACGGCATCGATCCATCACAGGAAATGCTGGCGCAAGCCACAGCGCGGAATGCCGCTGCAATCGCCCGCGGCCGGGTCGGTCTGCGAATCGGCTCAGTGGAGCGGTTGCCATGCGAAGCCAGCACCTTCGCGCCCGGTTTCACTGCGTATTCGGGACAAAAGCCCGGCGGGTTGATCGGACGACTAACAGCCGCCGGCTTTGTCGAAGCGAAGCTTGTCGAAACCGAGAAGGCTTTTTGCGTGCTCGCTGTCAAACCATGAGCGAACAGGCAGGTAACGGCCATTCAGCAGGATCGCAGAACAAGCGTGTGCCTATTTCTTTCGCCTGCTCTTTTCGGGGTCCTGAAGGGTGCGAAGCGCATAGCACGACGCTCCATGCCGGCTCAGGAAGAGCCGGCATACACGCCATCGCGCGACCTCGTCAGACGAAAAAGCTTACGACCCGCCAAAGAACACCGGCTTCATCCCGGTCGGGCTGGCCGGATGGCCCATCTGCGACGAGCCGTTCATGGCAGGGCCGTAGCCGCTGCCCTGGCCGGCGGCACTAGCGTCGGCGGCCGGCATGCTGGAGGGAAAGTCGACGGTGTTCGCATTGGCCGGATTGAAGCCGGCTTGCTGAAGCTGTGCGATCTCGGCCTGTACTTGTGCGCGCGTCAGACCTCCATCCGACTGCGCCAACGAAGCAATTGGCACAGCCATGACGGCGACCGCGCAAACTGCGTGGACTAGCGTCTTCATAATGGTCCACCTCCGGGTTAGTGACACCGGCTCACACGTGCTGCAAACGGCCCGTTCATCCGAACCCTGGTTCGACCCCTTGCCAGACTTTGCAGCGCTCATACGTTATCGTTGTCCTCTGTTCCGATCGTTTGCGCGGGTGATCGTTTTGGCCTCCACCATTTGATGGAGGCTCTCGAAATGACGCGGCGGATCGTGTGGCCACGCGCGTCGAAGCAGGGATCGGCATTTCGATCCTTTCCCGAGATTGCCTGGATTGTTCGGGGGCGGATGGTCTAACGGCTGTTCCGCAAGGTCAGCTGATTCGTCACCGACCTGACTCCGCGCACCGATCTTGCCGTGTTGCCGGCGAGCGCGATCTGCCTGGACTCAGGCACCCATCCCGTGAGCGTCACGACGCCGAGGCGCGCCCTGACGCGAATCCCTGAAGCATCCAGGTTCGGCGTCCGCTCAAGGGCGCTGCGGACGTCACGAGTCACGGCACTGTCCGGCCTGTTCTGAAGCCGCGACGTCGAGTACGCCGCCCGATGCGCTGTCGCGCCAGCACCCGTGTTCTCACCTGTCTGCGCGCCAGCGTGGATCGAGCCACAACTCATGGAGACCGCAACCAGGATCGCGCAGATTTTGACGCTCACACCGCTCACTTTCATGCTCCCTTTCAGGCCAGCCCTTCGATTTCCCGCTATCTAGCCGCTCCATCACGGTAGAACGCGTCACTGGCGTCCACCATTTGCGAGAGTCCGGGCTGTTCGAGTGGATAATGCCCGGCGCTTTCGAGCATGACAACCTTCACCGGCACCCTCTGGATCCTCTCGAGGAACGGTTCGCTCGAGTGCAAGGGCGTCCAGCGGTCTGCTGCGCGCAATGCCACGCCAGGCAAGGGGCGCAGCAAGGTAGGGCCGCATCGTTTCGCCGGCAAAGCGGGCCGCCTCGTGAAACAGTTACAAGATAAGTATTGACGCTGGTCCATCCGGCAGGGTAACGTTCGCATCGAAGTTCAAGAAGTTCGATTGCTGTTCATCAATTGCTCGCGCCCCCGCGGTATTCGTTGTCCTCTCCCTCCTTGAAGCTTCACGCGCTCTTCAATAGAGCAATTTTTCGCATTTTTTTCTCAAGGATTCTTCATGGATACCGGCACCGTTAAGTGGTTCAACGACAGCAAAGGCTTTGGCTTCATCACCCCGGACAAGGGCGGTGACGACCTGTTCGCTCACTTCTCCGAAATCAGGAGCGAAGGCTTCAAGACGCTGGCTGAGAATCAGAAGGTGAGCTTCGAAACGAAGCAAGGCCCGAAGGGTCTGCAAGCGGCTAACATCAAGCCGCTGTAAAGTTGAAGGGCCCGGCCTCCTCAGACGGACGCCGGGTTGCAGCGACACCCTCGCGGAGCTTTGCCTCCCTCTGTTGGCGCGATCACTCCTGATTGGCATCTGTTTATTCAGCAGCTTGCCGGCGCCATACGCCTCGTTGCGCCTCATTCTCCCCTCAGGCTTTAACGCCCTTTTTTCGCTTTTCGACGGCTGAAGAATTCGGCTCGAATGGCTTTGAATCGGCGCGCCCGTGCGCGATTCGCACGGCATGTGCGCGCTCAAATATCATTAAAATTAAAATGCAGAACAAGCAAATTCAACATTACAACGGCTATGCCGTCCAATCCTCGGCGCATCGCTTGCCCGATGGTAGCTTTTCATCCAACCTGTCGCTCGAACTCATCGACGGCGAGCGAGCCGAAGGCCGCTACTCGTTCTATTCGCTCGATTACTTCAAGAGTGAAGAGCAAGCGTTGCAGCACTCGACCCAGTGGGCACGCAACTGGGTCGACACGCGCGGCTAAAGACGACACCAAAGTGCGAAACACTCAACGCCCCTGAAGCGCCAGGGCGGGTGCAGCAAAGCGCGCCCAATCATCACGCGGGACCCCGAACTGCGCGTCGTCGGCATGCGTCGCTGACAACACCCATTCCTTGTGGCCCCGCCGAGAGTGGCGGGATAAATAGCGGCCTTCGGTTACAATACAGGACTAGTTCGCTTCGCACAGCACCGACAAGACGCGTGTGGGTGAGTCGCGAGTCCTCCTTTGATTGATAGTCCAGCGATAACTGTGCTCGCTGGACTATACGCCCCGACGCGTATCGGTCCGGTATTGCGAGCCGCCGCGTTTTACCCATCCCCTCGCGTATCTCAGTCGCCGCCCGGACAGAGCGGTGACCATGACTTCCGGGACGCAAGGGCAGCCCGGCAATTTCATGCTCCCCATTGCCGCGCGAGCGCTTGTCGATCAACGCTCGCGACGTCTTCGCAATGCGGCGTCCGAACCCATGTCCCGCCAAATGATCAGGAATCTTGAATGGCCAAAGAAGAACTGCTGGAACTCGACGGTATCGTTGACGAAGTGCTGCCAGACAGCCGTTACCGCGTCACGCTCGACAATGGCGTGGTTGTAGGTGCGTACGCATCCGGTCGAATTCGCAAGAATCACATTCGCATCCTTGCGGGCGACCGGGTAACGCTGGAACTCTCGGTGTACGACCTGACGAAAGGACGAATCAATTTCCGGCATAAGGATGAGCGAAGCGGCGCCGCAACGCCAAGAACCCCATTTCGCCGTCGTTGACGGAGCGCGCGACCGTCGGCTGTGACCCTTACCTGTGCCACGACGCAGCGTGCACATCCATATCACGATTCGCCATGGCTGGTGGATCTCAACCAAGGAAAATAGTGACTACCGTAATTCTGAAACCCGACGAGCCCATGGAAGTTGCGTTGCGCCGTTTCCGTCGCTCGATCGAGCGCACCGGCCTGATTCCGGAGCTTCGTGCCCGGACACCCTATGAAAAACCTACCGCGGTACGCAAGCGCAAAAAGGCCGCTGCTGTGGCACGCCTGCGCAAGCAGATCAAACGGTCGTTGCCGCCGAAGAAGCGGTACTGACCGCACCGGCATCTACCTGTGCCGACTGCCCCGATCCCATGGTGGCACTCCGCTGAACGCATCGACGAGGAAATCGATCATGACGCGCACCCTGGCGCTCAGCTGTCGACGGCTCGGGTACATGGCGAGTATGTCGATCTCGGCCAGCCGATAATCCGGCAACACGTGAACGAGTTTACCGGCACGTAGATCGTCGCCGGTCAGGAATGTTGGTTGCCAGATCACGCCTTGGCCAGCGAGCGCTGCCAAGCGTGCCGTGTCGCCGTTATTGGCATGCATGTGGCAGTCGACCCTCACAGCGTGGGTCTTGCCGCAACGGTCGATGAGTTGCCACTCATCGCCGGTGGCCGCATAGGTGTACCCGATGCAGCGGTGCTGCATCAGGTCCGCCGGCATGGCCGGTTGTCCGAAGTGGGCCAGATACGCCGGCGACGCGCACAGGATGTTTTGCGATGTCGCCAGCTTGCGGGCTGCGTGGCTAGTGGAGCCGGCGCGAGGCGGCGCGACGAATGCCTTCAGACCTGGTGGAGACGCTCAAAGCGATTGGCATGTATCGCATGTTCGTACCCAGAGTCACGGCGGAATGGAACTGGATCTTCCGCAGGGGCTCAGGGTGATCGTCGAACTCGCAAAGATCGATGGGTCGTTGGGTTGGACCGCGATGATTGCCAGTGCAAGCGCGCTGATTGCCTCCCTGCTGAACATTCGGACCTATGATCAGGTGTACGAATCAGTTCCGGACGTCATACTCGCCGGGTCACCCCAGCCTGGGGGCACCGCACAGCCGGTGCCGGGTGGCTGGCGCGTAAGCGGGCGCTGGCCGTTCGCGAGCGGTTGTCAGCAGACCGAATGGATGTGTGTTTCGGCACGATGACGAAAGACGGAAAGCCGCTTCCCGGTCACGCTGGCGAAGACGGGCCGCCGCTGGTGCGCGGCTTCATTCTCCCGGCGTCCGAATGGCAGATCGAGGATACGTGGCACGTGGCAGGGCTCAAGGGTTGCGGCAGCCATCACATCGCGATCGCCGACAGGATCGTGCCGGAAAGCAACTTCTTCGATACCGAGAGCCGCGCGGTCCGAACATCAGCAGCGTGGGCGAGTCATCTCCCTGAATGCCTCATGAGCGCCCCCGGAGGGATCTGGCCCGATTCGTGAATATCGAAATCGCTGGCACGCAATGATGCGTGGTCAGGCAAGCACAACTTCCGCAAGGAACGTTGCGAAGTAGTCGTCGTCCAGCCATCCTGAAACATGCTTTGACGCTTCGATGCGCTGGATTTCGCTCTGTCCTTTATCCGTCAGGACGGCAATCTGTAAGGTGGGGAGGTACTTCGTACTGGGGGGAGGTTTCTGGTCTACGGTCTGGATCAAACCCTGTGCGCGAAGCAACGTGAAGATTGCCGGTCGCTTGTGCCACGGTATTTGTCGATGCAAAGCAAGTCGAAGAGCTTCTAGTACAGCGCCATTATTGAATTCCATGAGGATCCTTCTGGTGTTCGACTGAAACGTCCTGCTGGCTCTGGGTACCTACAGTAGCACATGAATGGGTTCTGTACGATGACACATAAAAACGAAACCTGTCATGTTCAGCGATGATGCCGGCGCGGCGCGCGGCGCCGCTACGTTATTCAGCGGCGTTCAGCATCGATCTTCCTGACCATCGAACCTGCGTGGTAACCGCTAAAATTACAGTTTTAGCCCGGAATACGCCGATGTCTTTTGCCTCGCTTGGCCTGATCGAACCCTTGCAGCGTAATGTGCAAGACCTCAATTACCAGACGCCGACGCCGGTGCAGGCCAAGGCGATTCCTGCCGTGCTCAGCGGCAAGGACGTCATGGCTGGGGCACAGACCGGTACCGGCAAAACGGCGGGTTTTGCGCTGCCCCTGTTGCAGCGGCTGGTGCAACACGGCCCGGCGGCGTCCAGCAACCGCGCGCGCGTTCTCGTGCTGGTGCCCACGCGTGAACTGGCCGAGCAAGTGCTGCAAAGCTTTATCGCTTACGGCAAAGGCCTCGACTTGCGATTTCTGGCCGCCTATGGCGGCGTGAGTATCAACCCGCAGATGATGAAGTTGCGCAAAGGCGTGGATGTGCTCGTTGCCACGCCGGGCCGTTTGCTCGATCTCAACCGCCAGAACGCCGTGCAGTTTGATCAGGTACAAACGCTGGTGCTGGATGAAGCCGACCGCATGCTGGATCTGGGCTTTGCGCGCGAACTCAACGCCGTCTTTGCTGCCTTGCCGGCTCAGCGGCAGACCCTGCTGTTCTCCGCGACGTTTACCGACGATATCCGCGCCATGGCGGCGGGCATTCTGCGCAGCCCGGTCAATATCAGCGTGAGCCCGCCCAATGCCACGGCCAGCAAGATCAAGCAGTGGGTGGTTCCGGTGGATAAAAGGAACAAGCCTGAGCTCTTCATGCACCTCGTGGCCGAGAACAACTGGGAGCACGCGCTGGTGTTCGTCAAAACCCGCAGTGGCGTGGATTATCTGGCGGCCATGCTGGATGAAGCGGGCTATGCGGTCGACACCATCCACGGCGACAAACCGCAACCGGCGCGACTGCGTGCGCTGGAGCGCTTCAAAACGGGCGAAGTCAATATGCTGGTGGCCACCGATGTGGCTGCGCGTGGGCTGGATATCGACGATCTGCCGTTGGTGATCAACGTCGATCTGCCGATCGTGGCGCAAGACTATGTGCACCGTATTGGCCGTACCGGCCGCGCGGGCGCCAGCGGCGTGGCGGTGTCGCTCGTGTGCGCCGATGAAGCGCCGCAACTGGCCGCGATTGAAGCGCTGATCCGGCAAACGCTGCCCCGCGAAGAAGAACCGGGCTTCGAAGCCGAACACCGCGTGCCGCAAACGAGCGCGACGGGCGAACTCATCAAGAAACCCAAAAAGCCCAAGAAGCCCAAAGTGCCCCATGCAGTGCCGGGCGCCATGCAGGTCGCCAGCAAAAAACCGCGACCGCAAAGTGGCGAGAGCAAGGGCAAGCCTGCGACGCAGCGCACTGTGGCCGCGGGTAAGGGCACAAGTTTCACGAGCGGTAGCCCATTCAGCGTGCAAAAGCCACGCAGCAAGCCAGCTGCGGATTCGCGCAAGCCGGCTGGCAAACCCGCTGGCGGCCGCGGCAAACGCCAACCCTGATCCTTGAGATGCGCAACGCCAGTCCTGGAACAGGCTGGCCACCGGCGCACTTTGGCGCAGGCGCGCACACAACCGTGCTCAAAGCGGCCAGTGCCTGCGAGAGACGACAGCGAAGCTTACGGCAATCGCACCCGTCGCCGCGCGAAGGCGGGCGTCGTGGGACACGTCGCCGAAGCGAGAACCGCGACTGCGCACTCTGCGCGAATCGGAGTGGCTGACCGGGGGCGTGTCGGATTCGCTGTCGACCGCCGTTTTACCGATGGCGTCGGTTTCAACGTCCGCCTTGGGGCCGTCAGCCGGCGAGGTTCGAATTGGCATTGCGGATGATTTTCGAGGGGGGCATGCACGTATTGAACTCCTCGCCCATCGATCAGTAAAATGAATGTTCTTACCAGTATGATTACTTTTCCGAATGGAACTGAAATTACTGAGGACGTTTCTGACGGTTACCGACCTGCGCCATTTCAGCCGCGCAGCGGATGCGTTGCACATGAGTCAGCCGGCACTCAGCAAGCAGATCGGCGCTTTGGAGGCGAGCCTCGGTGGCAGGCTGTTCGAACGCGGTCGGCACGGTGCGCAACTCACGCCGTTTGGCGAGACGTTCCTGTCCGATGCGCAGGCGCTCGTACGCGACGCGGATGAAATCCTGTTGCGCGCGCGAGAGGCAAGCAGCGGCCGGCACGGCCATTTGCGCCTCGGAATCTGCCTGTCCGTATTGACGATTGTGCCGAAGCTCATCGCCGATTTTCGAGAGCAGCATCCTGCCGTCTCCGTCACCCTGAGCGACCTGTCTTCCGCAGAGCAAACGCGCCGTCTGCTGGCGGGCAAGCTGGATGCCGGTTTCCTTCGCTTGCCTGCCGCGGATGGTCTGTCGTCATTCAAAGTCGTAGACGAGGGACTTGCGCTCGCATTGCCGCCACACCTTCCGTACACACGCCTCCCGGCGAATCTCGACGCGCTCAATGAAATCGGCTTCATCTCGCTGGTGCGTGCACGCGGGCCTGGGCTCGCTGCACAGATCGACCGGTGGTGCATCGAGCACCGCTTCGTGCCGAAGGTGACGCAGCAGGCCGAAGACATCCAGTCGGTCCTGACTTCGGTCGCCGCGGGAGTGGGCATTGCGTTCATTCCTTCTCGCGCACGACACCTGCTGCGGGATGCTACGGTACTGCCGCTTCATGGCAAAAACGCCAAGTGGCGCGTGGGACTCGCATGGCCTTCCATGCGGGAAAATCCGGTTACGGCGCGCTTTGTTGCATTCTTGCGCGCCGCAATGAAGAACGGTTAGTGGATGCGCGGCTGTTCCTGGAACTTGTGTACCAGGCCGACCCCTATGCCGCGCGTGTCGCTGCCGGGAGCCACCGTCAAGCCTGAGTAGGCGGTGCCGGAGAGCGTGTATTGCGCCTGATTCCGGTTCTGGAGAAAGCCGGCCGCTGTGTAGATTGAATGGTATTTTTTTACTTTCAATCGGACCGGGTAAACCAGTATCGAACCGTCGAATCGCGCACAGAAGCCGCAATTCGCCGGTCGATCTGTGCGCGAAAGGATTTGCGAATGGTTGTGCGAAAAATGGCGCGCTTATCTGACCGAGGGCAGTGTCGTCGTCCGCCGCCGCACCGATCTTTTGCACGGCCTATAGTCGATTCTCAGCAACCATAGTTTCGAATTCCTCCCGATAGCGCCGCGCGAGTGCCGATGCGGTTTCATGCAGTGATTCGCGATCGGTCGCGAGAGCATTGGCAACCGCATCGGCAAGATTGCCCAGATTCACAACGCCTGCGAGACCTGCCGCTTCCCATGTCCGCACATAAGCCGCATGCTTGCTTGCGTCGAGAGAATAATCAGGATGACTGATGTTGACGCGAGGAAGTGCATAGGCCATCGCGACGATGCGACCGTGCAGGCTGCTGCCGCAATAGATGCGGCTTCCTGCGATCAGCGCACAGATGTCCCAGACGTTCAGCGAGGCAAACACGCGAACGTGAACCGCGCGCAGTCGAGCCGCGAGCCGCTCGTACACCGCGAGGTCGTCATGCCAGGGGGCGGCGCCCGCGCGAAACAGCGCAATACCCAGGCCGTGCCCCCGCGCCGCGAGTTCGAATTGGGTGGCCAGCGTATCGAGCGTTGCATCGTCGCCGAAGTCAGCGCTGAATTGCGCGGCGACATATCCGCGTGGGAACGCCTGCCGCACGCAGGGCAGCGCGGAGTTGGCGGCGTGCCGGCGTATTGCCGTGCCGAACAGGGCCGCTGTCATCGTGGCGGGGTCCGGTATCAGGCGGGCTTCGATGCCCCGTTGGGCGAGCAGCGCCTGGGTTTGGCGGTCGCGCACGCTGACCGCATCCGCGGTTTGCAGCGCGGCGAGCACGTCGGCGCCCAACAGCGCATTGCGCGCATCGAGATCGACGCCTCCTGCCGCGTTGAACGAGAGATGCTTCACGCGCACGCCCGGCAATGCGGATTTCGACAGCACATACGGCGCGAGCGACGCCACGCCAACATGCTGGTGCGCCCACGCGCGTCCGTCGCGCAGCCAGTCGTCTTCCGCTGCGATGAGCGCAGGCACGCGCTGCGGCGAGGCGAGCATGACGGCGGCCTCCCAGGCATTGCAGGTCAGCAACTCGCCGCCTGCGTGAATCACGTTCACGGGGCGGCCGCGCGCGAAAGCGGCGATGCGCGCGAGTGCGACCGTGGCAGGGCCGCCATCGCCATGCGGATCGCGCGCGGCGAGCCCGGCGAACAGCAGTTCGCGGCGTGGCAGCATGCGCGCCGCCACCTGCGCGATCAGCAGGTCGCCGAAATTGTGCCGGTCGAAGGCGCCGAAGATCACAGTGGGCGTGGAAGCCATGCGCGCCTCAGATCGTGCTTCTGTTCAATAGCCGCCAGTCCCATACTCTCCCGTCCATACGGCGCCGCAGCATAAAGAAGTGGGGCCGCAAGTCGGGCCGCTTCCCATACTGACATAAGGAAACCTTAAGCATTCTCGAGGAAACTGTCGGCCTTGCCGACGTGTTTTCCCTGCGTATGAGAACGGTCTACTCCGAACTGAAGAGCGCGCGCCTGCGCCCTACATCCAGCCGCGTGGCCGTGCTGAAGGTATTTCATGAGGCGCCGCACGAGCATCTGACGGCTGACCAGGTCTTTCGCCGCATTGCAAAAGACGTGGAGCAATGCAGCCTGGCAAGCGTCTATCGCGCGCTTGCGCAACTGATGGAATCGTCGCTGCTCGACAGCACCTGGGTTGGCGAAACGCGCGTGGTGTACGAACTCGGGCGTGGTGCGCCGCACGCGCATCTCGTGTGCGAGAGCTGCAAGACCGTGGTGGACATCGACGAGCCGATGCTGCAGGAACAGCACGCCGCCATCGCTGCAGCGAAACGCTTTCGCTATACGCATTCGAGTCTCGTCGTGTTCGGGCTTTGCGCCCAGTGCGCCGCGGCTTCGTCGTGAACTCGCGCATTGCCGGCGCCAGGTTCAGAGCGTAACGATCACCTTTCCCAACTGCTCGTTCGATTCCAGATAGCGGTGCGCCTCGACGATCTGCTCGAAGGGGAACGTCCTCGCTATGACGGGCCGTAGTACCTCCGCTTCCAGGCCGTCCAGAATGAAGGCTTTGGAGCGCATCGTTTTTGCACCCGCCTGCTTCGTGTTTGCTCGCGCAAGCAGCTTGAGCGCATCCTCGCCCCATACCGGCTACCATGGTATTCCGCCTGCAGTCTCGCGCTGATTCGCAACGACCTGCGCGGCGAACTAACCGGAATACAGGAGCGAAAGAAAATGCTTTTCCGCAAGACGATGTTGGCCGTAGCCGCATTCAGCGCCGTGCTGGCCAGTGCCGGCGCGAATGCCCAGATCGCGGGCGCGCAGCCCTTGAGCGTTTCGGTCGAGCAGTCGCAGGCGCTGCTCGAAGGCTGGAGCGTGAAGAAGAGCGTACTCGGCAAGTCCGTTTATAACGACGACAACGTGAAGATCGGCACCGTGCGCGACCTGATCGTAGCGCCGGACGGCTCGGTTTCCGCAGCCATCGTTTCGGCGGGCGGTTTCCTTGGCGTCGGCTCGCACGACGTGGCCGTGCCCATCGCTTCGCTCGACGTGCGCCAGGGCAATCTCTATCTGCCCGGCGCAACCAAGGAAGCGCTGAAGGCCACGCCCGCGTTCCAGTACGCGAAGGTCGAATCGCCGCCGAAGCCGAAGAAGGTCGAGAAGCAGCAGTAAGCTAGAGCCGTCGCGTTTCAGCAGCCGCACTTCCAGTCCGGCTGCTGCAACGCCATGCCGTGCAGGCCGCGATATTCGGCGACAGGCGGCGAAGACCAGCCTTCCAGCAGCGCCGGCGCCAGCCGGTAGATCTCGATGCCGAGCGGCCGGCAGACTTCCAGCGGGTCGCGTGCATCGGGTCCCCACATCGGCAATGACAGGTCGCCGCCGGGGCAGGTCGAAAGCGCGCACAACAGGTCGATCTCGGCGAAAAACTCGAGGTAGTCGCCCTTCTTCGCCGGGCAGGCCTTCATGAAGTACTTGTCCTCCAGATTCAGGCCGGTGCACTGGAACACGTTGAGCACGTCGTGCACGTCGTATTCGGTGAGCCCATACGGCGCGATGGCGCGCGTGAGATTCGAGTGGCAGTGGAAATGAAAGTCCTCGCCGGTCAGCATGCGGTTCACGTAGGGGTCGCACCGCGTGCCGAGCAGGTCGTGTACGCGTCCGCCATGTTCGTCCACGCCGTAGTCGGCGAGGCTGTCGTCGGTGATGGTGACGAGCGGGCGCAGGAAGGGCAGCGTCGACCATAGGCGGTCGAAAGTGCTCACGTGCGCCTGCTGGAGCTGGCGCGTGCGCGAAGCCCACATGCGTTCGCGCGGATCGTGCCGGTTCCACAGATTGAGGTCGGCGACCTGCGGGCCTTCGATCGTCACGATGCGGAACACGTGTCCGGCGGGCACGCTCCAGGCTTGCCCCGAGCGTATCGGCACGACGATCGATTCGATTAGCTCGCGCTGATCCTTCTCTTCGGCGATGCGGCGGTAAAAGCGTTTGTTCACGTCGAGCGCGGAGCCCTTGGTCGACTGGTAGGCGGCGGGATAATTCAGCATTGCCTCGTACTCCTGTATGAACGACCTGCGTGAACGACCTGTGCCCGCATTCGCGAAGCCGATGGGGCACGGCGCCGCCTTCGCGGGATCTCTGCTGGGGAGTATAGGAATCGCGCAACGGTAAGCCAAAGATTGTTCAACGATGCAATGTTGGGGATTCGCGGACTTTTTGGCGTGATCGGGCCTGCCCGCGCTCGAGGTGGCATCGTGTACAGTTCGCTTACTCCATGACCGCGGCGCCTGCTTCCGAGGCGAGCGCAGCCCAACGACGCGACGGTACATGATCAGACTGGAAGACCTCGTTATCTTTATCAGTGCAGCGGACAACGGGAGCCTCTCGGCCGCCGCGCGCCAACTCGATCTCACGCCCGCGGTGGCGAGCGCAGGCCTCAAGCGCCTCGAAACCGAACTCGGCACGCGCCTGCTCGCACGCTCCACGCGCAGCCTGCGCCTCACGCCGGACGGCGAACGCTACCTCGAATACGCGCGCGGCGTCATGGAGCAGGTGGAGGCCGGCCAGAACGCCGTGGCGCATGGGCGCAAGATGATCGGCGGCACGGTGTCGCTGTCTATTCCCTCCGATCTCGGGCGCAACGTGCTCGTCCCCTGGCTCGACGACTTTCAGGTGCAGCATCCGGCGGTGTCGTTCCAGGTGCACATTGGCGACCACGTGACAGACATGTTCCGGTCGCCGGTTGCCGTGGCGGTTCGCTATGGCGTGCCCGAAGATTCCTCCCTCGTCGCGCTGCCCCTCGCGCCCGACAACCGGCGCGTGCTGTGCGCCGCGCCCGGCTATTTCGCGCGTCACGGCAAACCCGCGACGCCTGCCGATCTCTCGCGCCACAACTGTCTGCGCTTCGCGTTGAGCGACACGCTGCACGACCGCTGGACCTTCTACCGCGGCGACGTAGCGAGCGTCGTGAACGTGCAGGGCAACCGCAGCAGCGACGACGGCGAACTCGTGCGCCGCTGGGCAGTGGCGGGGCATGGCCTGGCGTACAAGTCGCGTCTGGACGTGCTCGCCGATATCCAGGCGGGGCGCCTCGAAACCGCGCTCGACGCGTTTCAGGGCGAAGGCGCGCCGCTGCATCTCGTCTGCGCGCACCGCACGATGCTCTCGCCGACCGTCAACGCACTGCGCGATTGGCTGCGCGATCGCATTGCCGCGTATCTCGCCTGATATTTGAATCCGCGGTCAGTCCGCTCGCTGTTCGGTACCGGGCCCGATCGCCCCCTCGATCTTCAAAACAGCGTTGAAGCTGAATTCGCCGTTTGCCCCTATGCGCGCCGGGCGCGCTGGCCGATTATTCGTACGAAGACGAACGGCACGGAGGCTCGGATGATCGTCGCGATAGGCCGCTTTTACCTGCGAGCCGACAAGATTTCGCGTTTCGAGGCGGCCTGGCTGCGCGTATGCCCGCTGCTCACGAACAAGCCGGGTTATCGCGGGCACCGCCTCGGCCCGCAGTGCGAAGACGAAGGCTGCTACGTGCTGGAAGTGGAGTGGGACTCCCTCGACGCGCAGAGCGCGTTCATGATGCACGGCGATTTCCAGACCTTCCTGCACACGCTGTGGCCGTACTTCTCGGCGGACCCCGACCTCTATCACTTCGAGCCGCTCGTTCAACAAAGCCGGTTTCCCGCAATTTGACTGTCTGGAGGTATTCACGATGAAAGCGATTGGTTACTACCGAAATCTCCCCATCAGCGACGCCGATTCGCTGATCGATCTCGATCTCCCCGAGCCGCAGCCGGGTCCGCACGATCTGCTCGTCGAAGTACACGCGGTGTCGGTGAACCCGGTCGACGTGAAGGTGCGCGCGAACAAGGCGCCCGAAAACGGCGAGCCGAAAGTGATCGGCTGGGACGCGAGCGGCATCGTGCGCGCCGTGGGCCGTGACGTGACGCTCTTCAAGCCGGGCGACCGGGTGTGGTATGCGGGCTCGCTGCTGCGCCCCGGTACCAACAGCGAATTGCACGTGGTGGACGAGCGCATCGTGGGCCGCATGCCGCAGAGCCTCAACTTCGCCGAGGCGGCCGCGTTGCCGCTCACCTCCATCACAGCGTGGGAGTTGCTGTTCGACCGCCTCAAGGTGCCCGAAGGCACGGCGCCGTCCGGCGACTCGCTGCTCGTGATCGGCGCGGCGGGCGGCGTCGGTTCGATTCTCGTGCAGTTGGCGCGCAAGCTCACGGGCCTCACGGTGATCGGCACGGCGTCGCGGCCCGAAACGTCGAAGTGGGTGAGCGAACTGGGCGCGCATCACGTCATCGATCATACGAAGCCGCTTTCGCAGGAAATCAAGCGTATTGGTATAGAAGGCGTGGACTATATCGCGAGCCTGAATCAGACCGACCATCACTTCGACGAGATCGTCGCCTCGATCAACCCGCAGGGGCATCTCGCGCTGATCGACGATCCGGAGCTGTTCGATTTCCGCAAGCTCAAGATGAAGAGCGTGGCCCTGCATTGGGAGTTCATGTTTACGCGCTCGATGTTCGGGACGAAAGACCAGATTCGCCAGTATGATCTGCTCGAGCGCATGGCTTCGCTCATCGACGAGGGCGTGTTGCGCACGACCCTCAACGAGAGCTTCGGGACCATCAATGCGGCAAACCTGCGCCGGGCGCACGAACTCGTGGAAACCAACCGCTCGCGCGGCAAGCTCGTGCTCGAAGGGTTTTAAATCGTGCCGTCCGTCACTCGGATGCGCGGTCGAACGCACAATGGGCCGTGCTCATGAGCCTGACGAAAGGGCCACTCAGGGTGCGGTTATGGTGCTCACGGCTCGACGGCAATCCACGCCGTCGAGCTCGAGCGCATCAGCGCGCAGTTTCGGGGCGCTTCCAGTGCGCGTTGGCGTGCTTGTCCGTAATGCGAACCTTCGCCAGCAGCGGCTTATAGCCTCTCAGGACGATTTCGCTGATCGCGAGAAGCTCGGAGCGAAAGATGTTCTCGGCGAACTTGCTGCCGTCCGCGAACTCCAGGGCATAGCCATCGATTGGCCCCCATTGGCCTCTCGGTAACGGTTCGATATAGACGTCCATCGTCTTCTCCATTGATTAACAAGCGAATAAGAAGCGTCGTTGGATTCAGTCTATCGCAGTGAAAGACGACTTCCCTGCAGCATCGGGGAACCGCAATTTCCTTGTTGTTCAATGGTTTACGTGATGTCTTTCACGATAAGAGAAGGTGTCCTTCCATGTGCAATTGCAGGCCCGCAGCCGCAAATGCGGAATTTGCACACACCGGGCGCGCATTGCACGATATGAAAGCGCGAGCGTGCATTCACGCCTCGTCGCGCTGCGCCGGTTCGCCGAGATCGATCTCGTCCATGCCCTTGTTCAGCTGATTCAGGAAGTGCACGAGCGAAACCTTGTCGTCGAAGCGAAAGCTCGCGAGCGCCTGGCGATAAAACTCGTAGATCTTCGGCTGCAGGCTCTCCCAGAACACCTTGCCCTGCTCTGTGAGCACGACCTTTTTCGCACGCCGGTCCACGGTGTCGGCCACGCGCAGCACATGCTCGTCGCGCTCCAGGCGCTTGAGCACGCCGTCGAGACTCTGGCGGCTCACGACGAGATAATCGGCCAGTTCGGAAAACGACATGCCCTCTGCAACCTGCGGGCGCGACAGCGCGCCGAGCACCGACCACTGCACGGTCGTGATGCCGAGCGCCTTGGTCGTCTGCCGGTCGAGCGTGTTACCCGCCTGGAAAAGCCGGAAGAACAAGCGGTTGTGAATCGACGAGACGGATTGATCGTACGAAGGGTCGTTCTGGGTCATGGGCGCCTTTCGGTCGCCGCGCGAGTGCGGCGGCAATGAGACAAATACCTGATACGAAAATAGTGAAGGGAAGTGGGCGCGCCGTCCATCTGGGCAATACCCCTCCTCGTGCCCTCAATATATATCATGATGTTGACGTAATTAAGAGGCTCGCCTAGAGTGTGGAAACGACGCTCGAGAATATAAGTGACATCCCCATGGCGACCTACGATCGGCTTTTGACCCCGCTTCGCGTTGGCGCGACGCTGTTGCCCAACCGCATGGTGATGGGCGCGATGCACACGCGGCTCGAAACGCTCGACCGTCCGCAAGAGCGCCTCGCCGCGTTCTATGCGGCGCGCGCGGCCGGCGAGATCGGTCTGATTCTGAGCGGCGGGTTCTCGCCGAACGCCGAAGGCGTGATGGAGGCGGGCGGCCCGCTCTTCAATCGCGCGGAGCAGGTCGACGAGCATCGCGCGGTGACGCACGCGGTTCACGAAGCGGGCGGCAAGATCGTGCTGCAGATCCTGCACGCGGGCCGCTATGCGAAGGTGCCGGAGTGCGTGGGGCCATCGGCCGCCAAGGCGCGAATCAACGCGTACCCGCCGCGCGCGCTCAGCACTCAGGAAGTGCGCGCCACCATCGATGATTTCGCCCGCACGGCGGCGCTGGCGGTTCAAGCCGGCTACGACGGCGTGGAGATCATGGGCTCGGAAGGCTATCTCATCAACGAGTTCACGGCCGCCGTCACCAACGCGCGTGCCGACGAATACGGCGGCAGCTTCGCAGGCCGCATCCGCTTCGCGCTCGACATCGTGCGCGCCGTACGCGCAGAAATGGGCCGCGAGCCCATGCTGATCTACCGTATCTCTTCAATCGATCTCATGGAGGGCGGCATGAGCGGCGCCGAGATCGCGGCGTTCGCGAAGGAGATCGAAGCGGCCGGCGCGGATCTCATCAACACGGGTGTGGGCTGGCACGAATCGGCGGTGCCGACCATCGCGGCGTGCGTGCCGCGCGCGGCCTGGCGCGACGCGATTCGCAACGTCAAAGAGGCGGTGTCGATTCCGGTGATGGCGTCGAACCGCATCAATACGCCCGAGGTCGCGGAGGAACTGATCGCCTCCGGCGTGGCCGATCTCGTTTCGATGGCGCGCCCGCTGCTCGCCGATCCGGACTTTGCGAAGAAGACGCGGCTTGGCGTGGCCGACGAAATCAACACCTGCATCGGCTGCAATCAGGCCTGCCTCGACCGCATCTTCACGGAACGCACGGCCACTTGCCTCGTCAATCCGCGCGCCGGGCGCGAGATCGAATTCGCGGCGGGCAAGGCTTTGCAGCCCAAACGCATCGCGGTCGTGGGCGGCGGACCGGCCGGCATGGCGTTCGCGATCAACGCCGCCGAACGTGGCCATACGCTCACGCTGTTCGAAGCGCATGCGCGGCTGGGTGGGCAGCTGAATCTGGCGAAGGTCGTCCCCGGCAAAGCCGAGTTTCACGAGATGCTGCGCTATTTCGAGGTGCGGCTAAAACGGCTTGGCGTGACGTTGCGGCTTGGGGAAGCCGCTACGGCTGATGAACTCGCCAGCGAGGCGTTCGACGAGATCGTCATCGCCACCGGCGTCACGCCGCGCGTGCCCGATATTGCAGGTGTCGATCATCCGAAGGCGGTGTCGTACATCGATGTGCTCGCGGGCAAGGTCGAAGTGGGCGCGCGCGCGGCGATCATCGGCGCGGGCGGTATCGGTTTCGACGTGGCCGAGTATCTGCTGGGCGATGAGCAGGAATCGCTGGACCGCGGTGCGTTTTTCCGCGCGTGGGGCGTCGATCCTGAGAATGCGGATGCGGGCGGCTTGACGCGTATCGACGCTCATGGCGCGCCGCGCCGTAGCGTGCACATGTTTCAGCGCAAGGAGGAACCACTCGGCAGGAGCCTCGGCAAATCGACAGGATGGATCCTGAAGGCCCGGCTGCGCAAGGCGCACGTGATGATGACGTCGGGCGTGACCTATGACGCGATCGACGACGAAGGCCTGCATTATTGCGTCGACGGCGAGCCGCATGTGCTCGCCGTCGATCATGTCGTGCTGTGCGCGGGCCAGAATTCGAATCGGACGCTCTATGACGAACTCGTCGCGCGCGCAGCGAAACCGAAGGTGATAGGCGGCGCCGATGTCGCCGCCGAACTCGATGCATTGCGCGCTATCGATCAGGCCACGCGGCTCGCGCTAACGATGTGACGTCGCCGCTGGCGCATGCGCTGGTCACGAATATGCTTCGTCCGTGAGCGGCGCACTCTTGCGCGCGTCGCGAATGAAAATTGCCGAGAGCGCCGCGCCAGTGAGTGCAACCGCACCGGCCAGCACGAACGCCGTGGCGAACGAGCCGCTGCGCTCCACCAGCAAGCCCGTCACTGCCGGCCCGATCACGCCCGAAAGGCTGCCCACGCAGTGCATGCAGCCGCTCACGCTGCCCACCCTCGCGGAATGCACGACGTCCTGGACGATCGCCCAGTAGAGCGCACCCGTCGCATAGAGCAGGAAGAGCGCGATGGACATCAGCGCGATGGCCGCGACAGCCGTATGGACGAGGCCGGCAACGCCCACGCACACGCCCGTCGCCGCGAGGCACGTCGACAGGACAAGCTTGCGTGAGAGCATGAGCTTGCCGGTCCAGCGGAAAATCGCATCGGAGATCGCGCCGCCCGCCGCGAGGCCAACGGTGCCCACGAGCCACGGCACGACGGTGGCGAGACTCATCTCGCGAATGTTGAGGTGATGCGCCTGCACGAGGTAGCTGGGAAACCAGCTCAGAAAGAAGAACAGCACGTAGTTGTAGGCGAAGAACGCCACGGCCGTTGCGATCACGAGCGGCTGGCGCAGCCATGCCGAAAGCGGCAAAGAAGCGGCGCTGTCGGGCACGGCGCGGCTCGTGTGCGCGACGCCCTGCCCCCGCCGCGCGGGCTCGGCTTCGTCGAGCGTGCTGACAAAGCGGCTTTCCGAGGGACGGTTGGCGGTGAGCAGCATCCACGCGACGCACCATACGAGGCCAATCGCGCAGATGATCCAGAACGCGGGGCGCCAGCCGAAGCTGATCGCGAGCAGCCCGATGACCGGCCCGGCAATTGCGCCGCCGAGCGGCGAGCCGGCGCTCAGGAGTCCCATGGAAGTCGCGGCGATGTCGCGCGGCATCCAGTTGTTGACCATCTTGTTCGCGCCTGCGCAGAGCGGCCCTTCGGCCATGCCGAAAAGCACGCGCAGTACGAGCAGGCTCGCGAAGCCCACGGCCACGGCCGTGAGCCCGCAGAAGATCGACCACAGCCCGACCGCGAGGACATACACGATCTTCGGCCCGAGCCTGTCGCTCGCGAGGCCGCCCACGAAGTTGAACAGCGCATAGCCTACGAAGAAGCTGCTGAACACGATGCCCATCTGCGCCGCATCGATGCCGAGGTCCTTTTGAACGAGCGGTGCGGTAATCGAAAGCGCCACCCGGTCGAGATAGTTGATGCCGTAGACGAGGAATAACAGGAATACGGTTATCCATCCCATCGTGCGTTGCTTCATGTTCAGTCTCCAGTCTTTATAGATATGGGCGCGCGTGCGGCATCAGGCAGGGGCGGGGCAAGCCAGCAGCGCGTTCGTGCCGTGCAGGCGCAGCGATTGCAGATGTCCGGCGAGCCGATCGGCGAACGCCTGCGGCCAGGGCGTTGCGCCAAACACGCTCGTGTGCGAGAGGGCGGCTTGCACGGTATCGAGCGCCGTGCTCGCGCTGCGCAGCCTCGCGGCAAGTGCGGGGGCGCCAGGATCACTCACCGCGAGCGACGCGCCCATGTCGCTGCGTTCGGTCGCGAGGTAGTGCAGCCAGGCGGCGAGCGCGCGTTCGAGATGGGGGCGCTCGATACCGCGCGCGAGGCTCTCGCGCAGCGCGGGTAGCCAGCGCACCGGCACTTTCTGGGTGCCGTCTGTCGCGATCTGACCGGTACGGTGCGCAAGCGTCGGGTTGGCAAAGCGCGCCAGCAGATCCTGGCAGTACGAATGAACGTCGAAGCCGGGTGGGACCGTCACGGTGGCGAGCAGGTCCTCGGTCATCAGCGCGCGCACGAAGGCGGCCATGGCAGGATCGCCCATCGCATCGGAAACGGTTTCGCGCCCGCGCAGCTGGCCGACATACGCAATCGCCGAATGCGAGCCGTTCAGGAGGCGCAGTTTCATGGCCTCGTACGGGTGCACATTGCGTGTGAGCAGCGCGCCCGCGTCTTCCCACGCGGGGCGCGGGCCGCTGAAGCGGTCTTCGATGACCCACTGGGTGAACGGCTCGCATACGATCGCGGCTTCGTCGTGCAGGCCGAGTTGCGTGGCAGCCGCGTCGAGCGACGCGGGCGTGGCGGCCGGCACGATGCGATCGACCATCGTGTTGGGAAACGCGATCGTCTCGCCGATGCGGCGCGCGAGCGCCAGGTCGAACTGCTCCGCATACTGGATCAGGAGCTTGCGCAGCGTGTCGCCGTTGGCCTGCATGTTGTCGCAGCAGACCACAGTAAGCGGCGCGCTGGCCAGGCGGCTGCGGATGCCCGCGGCGAGCACGCCAAGCGTGGTGCGGGGCGCATCGGGTGTCATGAGGTCGTGGCGGATGCCTGGGTCGCCGGCGTCCAGCTCGGCGCCGGCGGGCGCGATGCTGTAGCCCTTCTCGGTCACGGTCAGGCTCACGATGGCCACGCCGGGGTCCGCAATTGCGCCGAGCACCCGGTCCATCGCCTCGGGCGCGTAAAGCGCGCCGCGCAGCGCGCCGACCACGCGGCACGCCGCCGTCTCGCCGCTGCGCTCAGTCACCGAATAGAGGTAGTCCTGGGCAGCCAGCGCCTGCGGCACGCGCCGCTCGCGCAGGCTCACGCCGACGATGCCCCAGCGCGTGTCGCCGCGCTCGAGCAGCGCTTCCGTATAGAGCGCCTGGTGCGCGCGATGAAACGCACCGAGCCCGAGATGGACGATGCCGGGGCGCACGCGCTGGCGGTCGTATCCCGGCTGGCGCACGGTCGACGCGGCCTTAGTTAGTGAGCGCTCGCATAGAAGAGGTGCCGTCATTGTTTTGTACCATGGTACGAATACGGATGACTGAAGCTTAGTCCGATGTTTTATCTCGTTTTATCGGGGTTAACGCTATGCGGTGACCGTAAAGCGCATTTGCTACCATGGTACAAACCGTTTCCCGTTACCGACATGAGCCAGACCGTCATCGAACCGCAAGAGGACACCGTCCTCGCCGCACTGACCGGATTCGTCGCCAATCCCGACGCGTCTTATCGCCCGCAGGTGCACGCCTTCCTGCGCGACGCCATCGTGCGCGGCTCGCTGCCGCCGCGCGCAAGCCTTTCCGAAGCCGCGATTGCCGAAGCGCTGCAGGTCAGCCGCACGCCGGTGCGCGAAGCGCTTGCGCAGCTCGCCGACGAACATCTCGTGAACATCTACCGCAAGGTCGGCACGATCGTCGCGCCGATCTCCGTTTCCCAGCTCGAAGAGGGACGCTTCGCGCGCAGCACGCTCGAATGCGCGAACCACGTGCAGCTGGCCCAGACCATCACGCCCGAGCAGCTCTCGGAGTTCGGCCGGATCGTCGATGACCAGCGTGACGCCGTCGCGCGCGGCGACGTCGATCGCTTTTTCGATCTCGACGAGCTGATGCACCGGCGCCTGTTCGAATTCGCGGGCCGCTCGCATGTTTGGGAAATGCTGCAGCCAATGAAACGCCAGTTCGATCGCGTGCGCTGGTTGCTGCTCGACCGCGTGGCGGACCATGCGCAGCGCGCGCTGCGCGAACACGAGTTGATCCTCGCGCATATTGCCTCGCGCAACTTCGCGCAACTGGGCGCGACGGTGGCGAGCCATATCGACCGCGTGGGCTCGCATCTGCCGGAAGTGCAGGCGCGCGTGCCCGACTATTTCGTCGAATGAAACAGAGTGGAGACAGCGATTGAAGATTGAACGGTTGCAGACGATCGTCACCTGCCCCGGCCGCAATTTCGTGACCGTGAAGATCGTGACCGACGAAGGCGTGTACGGTCTCGGCGACGCGACGCTCAACGGCCGCGAACTGGCCGTGCGCTCGTACCTCGAAGATCACGTGTTTCCGTGCCTCGTGGGCCGCGACCCCCGCAATATCGAGGACATCTGGCAATACCTCTATCGCGGCGCGTACTGGCGGCGCGGCCCGGTCACGATGACGGCGATCGCCGCGATCGACATGGCGCTCTGGGATATCAAGGGCAAGCTCGCGAACATGCCCGTGTATCAGCTGCTGGGCGGCAAGAGCCGCGAAGGGCTGATGGTCTACGGCCACGCAAACGGGCGCGACCACGAAGAAGCCATCGACGCGGTGCGCCAGCATGTGGAGGAGGGCTACCAGGCGATTCGCGTGCAGTCGGGCGTGCCCGGTCTCGACAAGGTGTATGGCGTGGGCAAGGTCAAGGGCGAATACGAGCCCGCCCAAAAGGGGCTGCCGCCCGAGGAACCGTGGGACACGGCGCTCTATCTGCGCCATACGCCCGAACTCTTTCGCAAGGTGCGCGAGGCCGTGGGCTTCGGCCCGCATCTGCTGCATGACGCGCACCACCGCCTCACGCCGATCGAGGCCGCGCGCCTGGGCCGCGACCTGGAGCCGTATCGCCTCTTCTGGCTGGAGGACGCGACACCGGCCGAGAACCAGGAGAGCTTCCGCCTGATCCGCAGCCACACGAGCACGCCGCTTGCGGTGGGCGAGGTGTTCAACTCGATCTGGGACTGCAAGGACCTGATACGCGAGCAGCTCATCGACTATATCCGCGCGACCATCGTGCACGCGGGCGGCATTACGCATATGCGCCGCATTGCCGATTACGCGGCCATGTACCAGGTGCGTACGGGCTTTCATGGCGCCACCGATCTTTCGCCGGTCTGCATGGCCGCCGCCGTGAACTTCGGCCTGTGGGCGCCGAACTTCGGCATTCAGGAACTGATGCCGCACAACGCGCTCACGAATGCCGTGTTCCCGCATCAGTACCGCTTCGAGAACGGTTTCCTCGTGATGGACGAAGCGCCGGGGCTCGGCGTGGACATCGACGAGACGCTGGCCGCGAAGTATCCCTATGAACGCGCCTATCTGCCGGTCGCCCGTCTGCGCGACGGGTCGATGTGGAACTGGTAGGCAGACCTGATCAAATATTCATGGAAGCGTCCACTATGTTGAGCGTCGTAGTCGATCAACCGAACAGCCTCGCCGTGCGCGAGATGCCCACGCCCACGCCCGCAGCGGGAGAAGTGCGCGTGCGGGTGCGTTATGCGGGCATCTGCGGCTCGGACCTGCACATCTATCGCGGGCACAATCCGTTCGTCTCGTATCCGCGAATCATCGGCCATGAGTTCGTGGGCCGCATCGAGTCCGTGGGCGAGGGTGTCGATACCGCGCGTGTGGGCGAACTCGTGGCCGTCGATCCCGTCATCAGCTGCGGGCGTTGCCACGCATGCCAGATCGGGCGGCAGAACGTGTGCCGCAATCTCGTCGTGCTGGGCGTGCATCGCGACGGCGGTTTCAGCCAGTATGTGTGTGCGCCCGCGCGCAACGCGTACCGCATTCCCGAGCGCATTGCGCAATCGTGCGCGGCGATTGTCGAGCCGTTCGCCGTGGCGGCGAACGTTACAGCGCGCACCGGTGTGCTGGCCAGCGACGTTGCGTTGATCTACGGCGCGGGCACCGTCGGCCTGACGATCCTCCAGGTGCTCAAGCGCGTGTACGGCGTGCGTGCCTTCATTACGGATCAGCTCGACGAGCGACTCGAACTCGCACGCAATTGCGGGGCGCAGGCCGACGAAACGATCAACACGCGCAACGAGCCGCTCGCCGACGCGCTGCGCACGCGCGGCGTGGAAGACGGCCCCACGCTGATCTTCGACGCGGTGGGCCATCCGACCATCCTCGAAGAAGCGGTGCGGCTCGCGGCGCCTGCGGGACGTATCGGGTTGCTCGGCTTTTCGTCGACGCCTTCGGCCATCGCGCAGCAGGAGCTGACGAAAAAGGAACTCACGTTGTGCGCCTCGCGCCTGAACTGCGCGATGTTCCCGACCGTGATCGACTGGCTCGAGCGCGGGCTCGTCACACCGGAATCGATCATCACGCACAAGGTGGATTTTCGCGAGGTGAGCAGCGCGTTCGAACTGGCGGAGCACAATCCGCGCGAAACTTGCAAGGTGTTGCTCGACTTCGGCGCGTAAAATGCGGGACATTCGTGCAACAGAATCTCTTCGCGCATGCTCCCCCGAATACTCGTTAGCGCTTGCCTGCTTGGCCATCCGGTTCGATACGACGGCTCAGCGAAAACCGTTGCGCATGCATTGATGGAGCAGTGGCAGCGCGAGGGGCGGCTCGTGCCCGTATGCCCGGAAGTTTCAGGCGGGTTCGGCGTGCCGAGGCCGCCTGCGGAGATCGCAAACGCCGCTTCGGGCGCCGCGGTGCTGGCGGGGATCGCACACGTGATCGACGTGCGCGGCGAGGACGTCTCCGCGTATTTCGTCGAAGGCGCCCGCGTCGCGCTCGAACTGGCGTTAGCCCACGACTGCCGCTACGCGTTGCTGACCGATGGCAGCCCTTCGTGCGGCAGCCGTGCCATTTACGACGGCAGCTTTGCGGGCCGCAAGCATGCGGGCGCAGGGGTGACGACTGCGTTGCTGCGCGAGCACGGCATCGAGGTCTTTGCCGAAACGGAAATCGAAGCGCTTCACGCGCGGCTCACGCAGGCCAGCGCGTAGCACCGTAACTACGGCGATTACCGCGCAATCACGCTTCCTCGCCGCTGCCGGCTTCCCTCACGATCCATTGCTTGAACGCGCGCATGGCGGGCGTCGCCGTTTTCCCCTTTTGCGACGTGAGCCAGTAGCTGCCGGCCTGCACCTCGATATCGAAGGGCCGCACGAGCCTGCCCGCCGCGAGATCGCGCTCGAACATCGAAACCGGGGCGAGCGCGATGCCCGCGCCCTGCATTGCTGCTTCCACCATGAGCCGCGACGAATCGAATACGGGCCCGCGCACCGGACGCGGGGCGAGCCCGGCGGCTTCGAACCAGAGCGTCCAGTCGTCGGCGCGATACGAGCGCAGCAGTTTTTCGTTGGCGAGATCGGCAGGGCTTTGCAGACGCTGCGCGATATCGGGCGTGCAGAGCGCGGCGAGCGGCGCGTCGAACAGCTTCGCGGCGCGCGAACCGGGCCAGGTGCCGTCGCCGAACCGGATGGCGAAGTCGAGACCTTCTCCCGCGAGATCGACGAGATTGTTGTTCGTCATGATGCGCAGCTCGACGAACGGATGCGCGTCGTGAAACGACTTCAGGCGCGGCATCAACCAGCCCACCGCGAAGGTGCCCACGGCCCCCACGGTCAGCACCTCGTGAAAGTGGCCGCCCTCGAATTGCCGCAATACGGCTTCGATCCGGTCGAACGCATCCGTGAGCACGGGGCGCAGCGCGAGACCTTCGTCGGTGATCGCAAGGCCGCGCGGCAGGCGCTTGAAGAGGGTCGCACCAAGCCGCTCCTCGAGCGTGCGGACTTGCTGGCTCACGGCCGCCTGAGTGACGTTCAGCTCGCTCGCCGCGCGTGTGAAGCTCAGGTGCCGCGCCGACGTTTCGAAGGCGCGCAGGGCATTGAGGGGCAGATACGTTCGCATGATCGAGTCATAAGTTTTTCTGGGGCAACGCGCAATTTATCATCGTTTGTCACCCTGGCGAGAACGCGCGATAGTGGCGGCACTTCAGGGAGAGACCATGATCACGCGACGTCGATTCACGATGACAGTGTTGGGCAGTGCGATAGCTGGCGTTGCATCTCACGCGTTCGGCGCCACGGCGGGACGAGCGCCGGAAGCGGGCGCGGCGCCCGCTGGCGCAGTGGAAAAGCAGCTCGCCGCCATCGAGGCGCAGGCAGGCGGGCGGCTCGGCGTGGCGATGCTCGATACGGCAAACGGGCACGTGCGCGGATGGCGCATGCACGAGCGCTTTCCGATGTGCAGCACGTTCAAGGTGTTGCTCGCATCGGCCGTGCTCACGCGCAAGGATCACGGCAAGGAAGACCTCGCGCGCAAAATCGTGTATTCGCCTGCGCAAGTCGTGTCGTATTCGCCGGTGAGCGGACCGCGCGCGGGTAGTGAGGGCATGACGGTCGCCGAACTGTGCGAAGCCGCGCTCACGCGCAGCGACAACACGGCGGCTAACCTGTTGCTGGAAAGCATTGGCGGACCGGCCGCGATCACCGCCTTCGCACGCAGCATTGGCGACCCGGTCACGCGCCTCGATCGCAACGAGACCACGCTCAACGAAGCGATCCCCGGCGACCCGCGCGATACGACCATGCCTGCCGCCATGGTCGCGAACCTGCGCGAATTGCTGCTGGGCGAGCGTCTGTCTGCGGCATCGCGCGAGCAGCTCATTGCATGGCTCGTCGCCAACAAGACCGGCGACGCGCGTTTGCGCGCAGGCTTGCCGAAAGACTGGCGCGTGGGCGACAAGACCGGCACCGGCGACCATGGCACGGCAAACGATGTGGCAATTGTCTGGCCCACGGAACGCGCCCCTATTCTCGTCACGACGTATCTCACCGGCGCAACGCATGCGAGTTCGGTTCAGCGCGATGCGGCGATCGCGCAGGTCGGAGTATGGGCGGCGAATCTCTGATGCAATTGATACGGCATCCTGATCGTATGAAAAGAGACCGATCGTTCGCTCAACGTTCGCTTCCTTACGCGTTGTTATATTTGCAACATTGACTTAATTTTTTGACGTCGATGTCGTCAATAGGGATGACCTCTCACTACGGCGTCCCCATGTCATTCCTTACCAGAATCAAGATCGGTCCGCGTCTCGGCGCGGGCTTTGCCATTGTGTTGCTCCTGCTCGGCGCGGTGGGCGGCATCGGGCTCCTTCAGGCCTCGCGCATATTCGACGGCACGGAAGAAATCGGCACGAATTGGCTGCCTAGCGTCGAGACGCTCGGGAACATGCGCAATCAGGCGCAGGACGTGCGCCGCACGTCGCTGCGCATGCTGATCACCAACGACGCCAGCGAGAAGGCCGCACTGCACGACCAGCACGCCCAGATGATCAGCCAATTCGGCACGATGTTCGACAGCTATTCCAAGCTGGTCTCTTCGGCTGAAGAGCGCCGCGTGGCCGATTCGATCGGCACCGCATGGTCGCAATATCTGGACGACGACAAGAAGATCGAGGCCTTGATCATGTCCGCCGACGGCGGAGCGCCCGATGCCCGCGCTGCGGTCGCGTCCGCATCGGCGAAGTCGTTCACGGGCGTGATGGATCTCATCAACCAGGACGTGACCCTCAATCACAATGGCTCCACCGCCGAAGTCGCCGCGGCGAAGGCGGCGTACCGAAGCGCGGTCGCGTGGACGATCGCGCTGATCGTGATCGCCATCGGCTTTGGGGCCACGATTGCGCTCTTCATCACGCGTTCGATCACGGGCCCGATCGCTCGCGCCGTGGACGTGGCCGAAACGGTGGCGCGCGGCGATCTGACCGCACGCATCGAAGTGGTGGGCACCGACGAGGCGGCCCAGTTGCTCGGCGCGCTGCGTCACATGAACGAGCGGCTCGTCGACCTGGTGGGCCGCGTGCGCACGGGCAGCGAAGGCATTGCGACGGCTTCCGCGCAGATCGCGGCCGGCAACACCGACCTGAGCCAGCGCACCGAAGAGCAGGCCGCTTCGCTCGAAGAAACGGCGGCGAGCATGGAAGAGCTCACCGCGACCGTGAAGCAGAACGCCGATAACGCGACCCAGGGCAACACGCTGGCGGGCCAGGCTTCGCAGACGGCCACGCGCGGCGGCGAAGTGGTGGGGCGCGTGGTCGATACGATGCGCGATATCGCCAACAGCTCCGAGCAGGTCGCGCAGATCATCTCGGTGATCGAGGGTATCGCATTCCAGACCAACATCCTGGCGCTCAACGCGGCCGTGGAAGCGGCGCGTGCCGGCGAACAGGGCCGCGGGTTCGCGGTGGTGGCCGGCGAAGTGCGCACACTGGCGCAGCGCAGCGCGACGGCAGCGCGCGAAATCAAGGAACTCATCAGCGTATCGGTCGAGCGCGTGAACAACGGCACGGCGCTCGTGGACGATGCGGGCCGCACGATGGGCGAGATCGTGCAATCGGTCAAGCGCGTTGCCGACCTGATGAACGAGATTTCGGCGGCTTCGGGCGAGCAGCGTACCGGCATCGAGCAGGTCAACCAGGCCGTCACGCAGATGGACGAGGTCACGCAGCAGAACGCGGCGCTCGTCGAGGAAGCGTCGGCGGCGGCGCAGTCGATGTCCTCGCAGGCAGCGGCGTTGCGCGAACTGGTGTCCGTGTTCAACATCGGCTCGGCGGGCCGTGCGGCCACGACGAGCATCGCGCCGGCGGCGAAGGCCGTTGCGAGCGCAACGGTCAGGCGTCCCGCAGCTTCCAGGCCTGCACCCGTGCGTGCCCCCGCTGCGTCCGCTCCGAAGGCCGACCGCCGCGAACCGGCAACGGCCACGTCCGATGACGACTGGCAGACCTTCTGATGTAGTGCGCTAAAAGCGCAGTTCAAACGCCCCGGTTAGCAGCACGACCGGGGCGTTTGCATTTTTGATGCGGCTAGCAGCGCATCAAAGCACGCCGAGCGTGGATTTCGGTTCCAGAAACGCTTCGATCCCGAAGGCGCCGTACTCGCGCCCCATCCCCGATTGCTTGAAGCCGCCGAACGGCGCAGCCGGCTCATGGGCGAGCGTGTTGACGAGCACGCGGCCCGCTTCGATCTGCGCGGCCACGCGGCGCGCACGCGCGACATCGGTCGAGAGCACGTAGGCTTGCAGGCCGTAGGGCGTGTCGTTGGCGATCTCGATGGCGTGCTCCATGTCGCGATACGCGATGATCGAAAGCACCGGCCCGAAAATCTCCTCGCGCGCGATGGTCATGTCGTTCGTCACGCCGCTGAACACAGTGGGACGCACGAACCAGCCCGACTCGATACCCTCGGGCCGTCCCGCGCCGCCCGCAATCAGGCGTGCGCCTTGTTCGATGCCGATGCCGATATAGCGCTGCACGCGTTCCCATTGCTTCTGGCTCACCATCGGGCCGACGCTCGTGCGCGTGTCGCGCGGATCGCCCGCGTGAATCTGCGCGACGGCTTCCACGACACGCCCTTCGAATTCGACGAGCCGCGACTGCGGCACGAGAATGCGCGTGCCCGCAATGCATGCTTGCCCGCTGTTCATGAAGCCGGCCTGCAGCGCGAGCGGCACGGCTACGTCGAAATTCGCGTCGTCGAGCACGACGACCGGCGATTTGCCGCCCAGTTCGAGCGTCACGCGCTTGAGCGTTTCCGCTGCCGTGCGCAGGATCGACTTGCCCACTGCGGTCGAGCCCGTGAACGAGATCTTGGCGACGTCGGGATGCGCGGCGATACGCGCGCCCACGGTGTCGCCGCGGCCCGTGACAATGTTGAAGAGGCCCGCAGGCAAGCTTGCCGAATGCAGTGCCTCGGTCACGATGTGCGTCTGGATCGCGCTCATCTCGCTCGGCTTGATGACGGCCGTACAGCCCGCCGCGAGCGCGGCTGCCAGCTTGCCGCAGATGAAGCCCGCGTCGCTATTCCACGGCGTGATCAGCCCCGCTACGCCAAGCGGCTGCATGGTGACCTCAGCCGTGCCTGCGCGCCGCGTGAATGTGTAGCTTTCCAGCGTCTGCGCGGCGTCGCGCAGCACGTTGGCGGCGTGCTGCGCCATCCAGCGGCCGCGCGAGACCGGTGCGCCGTACTCCTGCACGATCGCTTCGAAGAGCGTGTCCTCGCTCGCGACGACGGCCTCGTGCAGCGCCATCAGCATCTCGATGCGCTGCGCCTTCGGCGTGCACGAAAACGCCGGGAACGCGCGCTTGGCGGCGGCGATCGCCGCGTCAGCGTCCGCCGCATCGGCGAGGCGCACGCGGCCGATCACCGTCTCGGTCGCGGGGTTGAAGAGGTCGAAGTGTTCCTCGCCGTGCGGCGTGACGAACGCGCCGTCGATATAGATTTTGTCGATGATCTGCATGGCTGTTCCAGAAACGTGAGTCGATGAACGCAAGATAGACGCCTTGCATTGCGTTGACTAGCCGTACAATGACGCATGACGTGTTGAGCGATTTGGGACAATGAAAACATCGGGGCTGGTGGAACTCGAAGCCGTGCTGGCCGTGGCGCGCCATCGCAGCTTCCGCGCGGCGGCAGACGAACTGAGCGTGTCGACTTCGGCGCTCAGCCACGCGGTGGTGGCGCTCGAAGCACGCATCGGCGTGCGGCTCTTCAACCGCACGACGCGCAGCGTGGCGTTGACGGAAGCAGGCGCGCAGTTCGTGGGCAGCGTCGCGCCCGCGTTGTCCACGATCCGCGAGGCGCTCGACCAGGCCGGGAGGTTTCGCGACACGCCCTCCGGCACATTGCGCATCAACGCTTCTGTAGGCGCGGCGAAGCAGGTTATGCCCGTTTTCATCGCTTATCTGCAGCGCTATCCCGAGATGAAGCTCGATCTCGTTACGGAAGGGCGGCTCATCGACATCGTGGTCGAAGGCTACGACGCCGGCATTCGTCTCGCCGAAACGGTGCCGCAGGACATGATCGCCGTGCCCTTCGGCGACCGTCAGCGTTTCGCAGTGGTTGGCAGTCCGGAGTACTTTGCGAAGCACAAGCCGCCGCGTACGCCAGCCGATCTGAAGGCGCATCGCTGCATACGCAGTCGCATGCCGAGCGGGCAAATCTACCAGTGGGAGTTCGAGCGGCGCGGGCAAGCCGTGCGCGTGGACGTGGAGGGCACGTTGACGCTCGACGAGCCCGGTCTCATGCTCGCGGCCGCGCGCGACGGACTCGGCCTTGCATATTTGACCGAATGGAACGTGAATGCGGACCTGGCGGCGGGCACGCTGGTGCGCGTGCTGGAGGACTGGACGCCGCCGCTCGACGGGCTGTGCCTCTATTACACCGGGCGGCGGCACGCGCCGGCGGGGTTGCGTGCGCTGATCGAGACGATTCGCGAACACGCCGACGCCGTGCGTAAGCGTGCTGCCGCGCCCGCGAAAAAGAGCCGGCGCGGGGCTGCCACCAAGGGTTGATCGTGGCGCACGCGATCATCGCCGGTTCCGATCGCGACTATCGTGGAATCCCGTTTCCGTTGCGTACGGTCCGAACGCAATACTGACCTCTCCACGATGGAGAGACGCATGGAAACGGACATCACGAATCGAACCGCGCGCACGAAGACCGCGAACGTCATCATTCAAGGTTTCTCAATGCCGACACGGAAAAGGGACACCGCGGTGGCCTCGCTTGCGGTGGCTGGCGCAGGCGTAGCGTTCAGGCGAGCGATGCGAACCGCCCGGCTGCGCCGCCCCGGCGATACAGCACGAGAGTCGCGACGAGTCCGCACGCGGCGGCGAAACTGAGCCAGTATCCCGGCGCGGCCTTGTCGCCGGTAATCTCGATGAGATACGTCGATACGGCGGGCGTGAAACCTCCAAAAACCGCGGTGGCGAGACTGAACGCGAGCGAGAAACCGGCCACGCGGACCTCGGCGGGCATGACTTCAGTGAGTGCTGCAACCATCGCGCCGTTGTACATGCCGAAGAAGAACGAGAGCCACAGCAGCACGACGAGCATGCGAGCAAAGCTCGGCGCCGATGACAGCCAGGAGAGCGCCGGATACGACGTGCAGATAGCGAGCGCGGTGATGGCGATAAGAATCGGCCTGCGGCCGATGCGATCCGAGAGCGCTCCACCAACGGGCAGCCAGAAGAAGTTCGAGAGGCCCACGCAAAGCGTGACGATCAGGCTGTCTGCGGTAGTGAGCTTCAGAACGGCTTTGCCGAAGGTCGGCGTGTAGACCGTGATGAGGTAGAACGTGGTAGTCGTCATGGCGACCAGCATCATGCCCGCGAGCACCGTCCGCCAGTTTTGCAGCATCGTGGCGAACACTTCGCGTGCGCGCGGATGGTGCGTGCGCGCCTTGAACTCGTCGGTTTCCTGCAGCGTGCGTCGCAACAGAAAGATAACCGGCACGATAGCGCAACCGACGAAGAAGGGAACGCGCCATCCCCATGCGCCGATTTCACTGGCCGTCATCAGATGGTTGAGCAGATAGCCGAGAGCGGCTGCGACCACGATTGCAACCTGCTGGCTCGCGGACTGCCAACTCGTATAGAAGCCCTTGTGCCCCGGCGTCGCCATTTCCGCCAGATAGACAGAGACGCCGCCCAGTTCCGCGCCAGCGGAAAAGCCTTGCAGCAGGCGCCCGAGCAGCACGAGAGCGGGTGCCAGAAATCCGATCGTCGCATATCCGGGGACGCACGCGATCAGGATCGTTCCGCTCGCCATGATCGACAGCGTGACGATCAACCCTTTGCGGCGCCCCACTTCATCGATGTATGCGCCCAATATGATCGCGCCCAGCGGGCGCATCAGGAAGCCCACGCCGAACACGGCGAAGGTGAGCATCAGCGAGGCGAACTCGCTCGTGGACGGAAAGAAGATGCGCGAGATGTAAGTCGCATAGAAGCCGAAAAGAAAGAAGTCGAACTGCTCCAGAAAATTGCCGCTGGTCACGCGCAGCACTGCGTCAAACTTCGACGTTCGGCCATGCGCGCTATCCCCGGCATTGAGCGATGAGGGATGCATGAGTTGTCTCCATGGATGTGTTATGTGAGTGCGGCCGCCCGTCGAAGGTATTGCCTCGAGGACCGCCGTTAGTCCGACCCGGGTTGCAGGCGGCTGGCCTGTCGTTTTTCGATCGATGACTTGAGAAGCGCCGCACAGCGATAGATTCCGTGGGCGAATTTGCCGTAAGGCAGCGTGGCGAAGAGTGCCATCACGACGCCGAGGTGGAGGGCCAGGAGCCACGCCATCGCGGCGGTGTCGCGCCACGCGAGGAGCGCGAGACCCGAAACGCTGGTCAAGAGCAGCAGCGCGATGAATCCACGGTCCATCGGGCGCTGCTTCGGATCGCCCCGGCTCGGGTCGCGGCGCAGATTGAGCCAGAGCAAGCCCGCCGGCCCGACGAGCAAACCGGCACCACCCGCTGTGCCGAGCATCACGGGCAGACTCAGGACCGGGTAAGGCGCGTGCAGATTGAGCGCATAGTGATAGAAGGTGGCCACCGCCGTAGCCGCGAAGCACAGCATGAATCCATAGAAGGTCAAATGATGGAAACGCCGGCGTGCGAGCGTAAAGGCGTCATTCGACTCGTTGCAGCCGTCGCCATGGCCTCCGTCGAGATACGTCAGGGTAAGCGTGTGCTTCGCGGCCTCGGCGATGGCCGGTGCGCTGGCCGGTCCCGCAGACACGTCACGCCAGAATCTCGACACGCCGACGCCGAGCGCGAGGATCGCGAAGCCGAAGACCGAACCGAACATCGCCGCGAGCAGGTTATGCGGGAAAATCGCATAGAAATTGCCGCCCAGATTGCCTGCGAACAGCGAACCCCTGAACCCGATGCCAAGCATCAGAAAGAGGGCGAGTCCGATCGCGAGCGCAAGCGCGACGGTCAATCCGTTGCACTTGTAGAGTGCGCCCATCGGTGCGGGCCACGCATACTCCGCATAGGTTTCGACACGGACTTGGGCCATCGCCTTCGGCACGTTCACGGCGAACTCATGTGGCGGCGCATACTGGCATGCGTGATAGCACGCGCCGCAGTTGTGGCACAGGTTGGCGAGATAATTGACGTCTGCCTTGGCGAATTCGAGGCGCCGTGTCATCGCGGGAAAGACCGCGCAGAATCCTTCGCAGTAACGGCACGCGTTGCAGATCTGCATCTGCCGTGCGACTTCCGCTTCATTTTGCGTGAGCGGGAGCACGCGGATGATCGGCGCCGCGGGCTCGCTCGTGGCCGTGTAGCCGGTCATGACGGAAGGCGACGCGAGTTCCCGCGCCTCGCGGGCAAGCGCTTCAAGCTTTTGCACGTTGAACTCCAGTGTAATGAGCAGCAGCCATCGCAGCCTGTGTGCCGGCAATGCGTCCGAACGCGGTGCCGATCGACATGCCGACGCCCGCGGTATAACCCTTGCCGAGCACGTTGCCGGCCATCATTTCTCCTGCAACGAAAAGGTTGTCGCTGGGGCATCCGCCGAAATGCACCTGCGCATGGTCATTCACCTTGAGTCCCAGGTACGTGAACGTGATGCCCGGCCGCAATGCATAGCCGAAGAAGGGAGGGGTATCAATGGGCCGCGCCCAGTGGGTTTTCGCTGGCGTGAGGCCTTCGGTGCGGCAGTCATCGAGCGCCGTGTGATCGAAGGTACCGTCGCGGCACGCGGCGTTGTAGGCGCGAATCGTCTCGACGAAGGCCGCTTCGGGCAAATGCAGTTGACGCGCCAGTTCGTTCAGCGAAGCGGCTTTCGCGCCCGGGAACACCGGAGGCATGAACCGCCCGACGGCCTTCGCGTCGATGATCGAATAGCCGATCTGGCCCGGCTGCTGCGCGACGAGCCGTCCCCAGATCGCATAGCGCTTCGGCCAGAAGTCTTCGCCCTCGTCGTAAAAACGCTGCGCGTCGCGATTGACGACTACGCCGAGCGACACGCAGTCGATACGCGTGCAGATGCCGCCATCATAGAGCGGCGCGCGGGCGTCGATGGCGACGCAGTGCGACTGCGACGGATCGCCAATCGCATCCGCCCCTGCTTCGATCATGTGCTTGAGCAGCAGGCCCTGATTGAAGCGCGTGCCGCGAATGAGAAAGTTGTCGGCGGGCCATTCGCCGCGCTCGTTTTGTCCCCACGCTTCTCGCAGCCACTCGCGATTCGATTCGAATCCGCCGGCCGCGAGCACGCAGGCGCGCGCCTCGAAACGTTGCACGCCGCTGCGCGCCGCGACGAAGCGGCCTGCGTCGAGTTCGATTGCGTCGACAGGCGTGTCGTAGCGGATCTGGACCCCGATCGCTTCGGCGCTGCGGTAGTAGGCGTTCACGAGCGCTTTGCCGCCGCCCATGAAGAACGCATTGGTCCGCGCGACGTGCAGCGCCCCGGAAAGCGGCGGCTGAAAGCGCACGCCGTGCTTGCGCATCCACGGACGGCATGTCGACGATGCCCGGATCACGAGCCGCGCGAGCGCCTCATTCGTGATGCCGCCGGTCACCTTGAGCAAGTCTTGCCAATATTCCTCTTCCGGATAAGCATCGACCAGCACGTCTTGCGGCGCATCGTGCATGCAGCGCAGATTGCGAGTGTGCTGGGAATTTCCGCCGCGCCATTCGCGCGGCGCCGATTCGAGAAGCAGGACGGAGGCGCCGGCTTCTCGCGCCATCAAAGCGGCACACAGCGCGGCATTGCCTCCGCCGATTACAAGAACGTCCACCATCTGGGTTGTCTCCTTTGAGACAACTATAAGAAGCTCCGTCCGGCGCGGCCATCAGGGAGACGGCAAGGGGTCTTCAGGATTCGTGAAGGGCGGGTTGGCGCAGCGTTGCGCCGGGCCAGCGGCCTGCCAGGACGGTATCGCGCGCGACATCGGCGAGTACGACGCGCGCGGCAAGCCCCGCGGGAGAAAGTTCGTCGTCCGAGACGCTCGCAATCAGGTTCGGTCTTGTCGCGTATGCCTCGACGAGCGGCACGCTCGCCAGTGAAGCGTTTTCTGCGCGTGCGAGCGCCGCTCCGGGCTGAATCGTCGCGCCGAGTCCGCCGCGCACGGCGTCCATGAGCATGGCGAGGCCGTCGACTTCGGCGGCGATGCGCGGGGTGTAGCCAGCGCGCTTGAATGCGGCGTCGAGCAGTGCGCGAAGGCCGTGTGTGCCGCTCGGCAGGATCAGCGGCAGGGCGCCCAGTTTCGCGATCGACGTGCGCGATCTTCCGGGCATGCCTTGCAGCGTCGACGCGCCTATTACGAACAGCCGTTCATCGAGCAAGGGCATGACGCTCCAGCGCTGCGCGGGCTCTTCACGAAACAGAATCGCGAGATCGATTTGCCGGGCGCCGAGCATCGCGCCGAGATAACCGGAGAGGCTTTCGACCATGCGCAGCCGCACGTCGGGATACCGCTCGCGCATTGCCTGCATGAACGCGAGACCGAGCACGCCTGTCGTGCTCGGCGCGAGGCCCACGCTGACATGGCCCGAAAGGCGAGCCTGGCGCGCGGCCAGTGCGGCATCGTCGACGTGGCGCAGCGCGAGTTGCGCCTGGCGCCAGAAGGCGAGTCCCGCGTCGGTGGGAACGACGCCGCTCGAAGTTCGCTGTAGCAGGCGCGTCGAGAGTTCGCTTTCCAGCCTGCTGATCTGCTGGCTGAGCGCCGACGTGACGATGCCTAGCTCGAGCGCGGCCTTGCCCATGCTGCCGTGTTCGACGACGCTGACAAAATATCGCAACTGCCGAAGTTCCATCGAAAGTCTCAGAGTATGCGGTCCCGGAGAACCGGTTCGCGCGCATCCAGCTAGTTTCCGCTGCTCGATGCCCATAAGCGCGGCTAACGTAACAGGTTCGCCACTTGCCATTTCATCATGAATCGCGCCCGGCGTCGCGATCGACTGGGGTTGCCGGCTAATCCAGGCAGAGATCGAGCACGCCGGGAGGAAGCCTCGTTGATGATCAGACGCGCGCTCGCTTATCGTCGGATTTCATGCAGGAATGCGAATAGAGTCGCGTGCGGAAAGCCTATTATTTCGGCTGTCTGCTCACGGTGAATCGTCTGCCATCAGATGGCGGATTACGAGCGCCGGGTCGGCAATCTCCAGAATCAGCCGCCGAAGGATGCGCCTGCGCATATGCTCTTCGTCCAGGATCCAGGGTTTCCCCTTCTCGCTCAGATAGCGCGCGAGGGCGTCGCGATGGTCCTCGCCGTCAGGCAGATTGAGCCGCACGGCGAGTAGCCCCGCCACGACATCATCGATCTCGACGTCGAGCGGTCTTGAGTCAATATGAAGTTCGAGTTTCATGACGGTTATGGTGCAAAAAAAGCGGCACCGCTCCCGCGAAGACAGGAAGAACGATGCCGAAGAAATGCACCGGTCGGGCTTGATGACCGGTGCAGAGCGGACCCGGTGCGGTCAGTACTCCAGTTCCGGCGCGCTCGCCTGCGCCGGCTTGTCGTCCTTCGGCGCTTCGGCCACCGTTGCATCCGTCGTCAGGATGAGCCCTGCAATCGATGCCGCATTCTGCAGAGCCGTGCGCGTGACTTTCGTCGGATCGACTACGCCCGCCACGACAAGATCGCCGTATTCGCCGGTGGCCGCGTCGTAGCCGAAATTGCCCTTGCCTTCGAGCACCTTCGCGATGACCACCGAAGGCTCATCGCCCGCATTCGAGGCGATCACGCGCATGGGCGCTTCGAGTGCGCGCAGCACGATCTGGATGCCAGCGTCCTGATCACTGTTGACGCCTTTCAGGCTCGTCACGGCCGAACGCGCACGCACGAGCGCGACGCCACCACCCGGCACGATGCCTTCCTCGACCGCCGCACGCGTGGCGTGCAGCGCGTCGTCGACGCGGTCCTTCTTCTCCTTCATCTCGACTTCGGTGGCCGCGCCGACCTTGATCACGGCCACGCCGCCAGCGAGCTTCGCGACGCGCTCCTGTAGCTTTTCGCGATCGTAATCGCTCGTCGCTTCCTCGATCTGCCTGCGGATCGAGTGCACGCGCGCCTCGATGCGCTTTTCGTCACCGGCGCCATCGATGATGATGGTGTCGTCCTTGCGGACCTCGACGCGTTTTGCTGATCCGAGATCTTCGAGCGTGGCCTTCTGCAGCTGCTTGCCGGTTTCTTCCGAGATGACGGTCGCACCCGTGAGGATGGCGATGTCCTCGAGCATCGCCTTGCGACGATCGCCGAAGCCGGGCGCCTTGACGGCGGCGACCTTCAGGATGCCGCGCATCGCGTTGACCACAAGCGTGGCCAGTGCTTCACCGTCAATGTCCTCCGCGACGATCAGCAGGGGCTTGCCTGCCTTGGACGTCGCTTCGAGAACCGGGAGCAGGTCCCGGATATTCGAGATCTTCTTGTCATGCAGCAGGATCAGCGCGTCATCGAGATATGCGGCCTGCCTGTCGGGATCGTTGATGAAGTAGGGGCTCACGTAGCCGCGGTCGAACTGCATGCCTTCGACCACGTCGAGTTCGTTCTCGAGTGACTTGCCGTCCTCGACCGTGATTACGCCTTCCTTGCCGACTCTCTCCATCGCGTCAGCAATGATTTTCCCGATTGCCTCGTCAGCGTTGGCCGAGATGGAACCGACCTGAGCGATTTCGCGGTTCGTCGAAATCGGCCTGGACAGCTTGCGCAGTTCGTCGAGCACGGCGGCGACAGCCTTGTCGATGCCGCGCTTCAGATCCATCGGGTTCATGCCCGCGGCGACGTGTTTCATACCTTCCTGCACGATCGCCTGGGCAAGCACCGTGGCTGTGGTGGTGCCGTCCCCCGCCACGTCGGCGGTTTTCGATGCAACCTGTTTCACCACCTGCGCACCCATGTTCTCGAAGCGGTCCTTCAGCTCGATTTCTTTCGCGACCGACACGCCATCCTTCGTGATGGTCGGCGCGCCGAAGCTGCGCTCGATCAGCACGTTGCGACCTTTGGGTCCGAGCGTGACCTTCACGGCATCGGCGAGCACGTTCACGCCCTTGACGATACGGGCGCGGGCGCTGTCATGGAATTTGACGTCTTTGGCACTCATGTTCTTGCTCCGGGTAAAGTCGTTGACTCGACACGTCGCGAACGACCGGGCGGGTGTCCGCGACCGGTCGAAAGTTCAGGCGGCCTTGCGGGCGGCACCCGCGTCGGCCTCGAGGACGCCCATGACGTCCTCCTCGCGCATGACGAGCAGTTCCTCGCCATCGACCTTGACGGTCTGGCCTGCGTACTTTCCAAAGAGAACCTGGTCACCGACCTTCAGCTGGAGCGCGCGCAGCGTTCCATCCTGCAGCAGCCGGCCGCTGCCGACGGCGACGACTTCGCCCTGTTCTGGTTTTTCTGCCGCTGAATCGGGAATCACGATGCCCGAGGCCGTCGTCCGCTGCGTTTCGATTCGCTTGACGATAACCCGGTCGTAGAGGGGACGAATCTGCATTTCCATCTCCTGAGCGATTAAAGGATCACCAATAAGGGAATCCGGCTGCGTGAACGAGGCGCGTGGGAGGCCTCCGTGCAGCCGTGCCAGTGTCTGGCGGAAAGCGAAATAGAGGCGCTGCATTCGAGGTTCAAGAGGGAGCGCGAATCGCAAATGTAACAAAATATTTCAACGCGGCAAGAGGATACGGCCGACGGTCCCAAGGCGGTAGACCGTACGTCCGAGCGCGCGCTTGTGCGCGCTGCGCGGCTGCGGTTGCACGGGGCAGGGCGGCTGACGACCGCCGTCCGCATCCAGGCTGTCGTCGGCTTCATCAAGCGCCCGCCACACGCCACTCTTCACCGGTCGGAAGAGCCAGCGCACGTAGCCGCGTCGCGCGGCCAGTCGCATCAGGCCATCGCGATCACTCGCGCCGTCAATGAGTGCCCCGTCGGGCGGGATGTCGCTTCCGTAGTCGCCAAACGCCTGGCGACAGGCGAGCGCTTCGGCACCGCCGGCGCCGATCGTATTGCACCCGCGCCGCACTATGCGCTCGACCTCCCACGCACCGAACTGCCAGGCCGCGTCGAGCAGCATGGCGTCGACAGCTTCCACGGTCTGCCAGGGCGCATCAATCTGGATGGCGGTGCCGGGGACTGGCCGCGCCGGTATCTCCACACCGGGCAGCACGAGCGGCGTCGCGCGCCGGAAACCGTGCCAGTGAAGTATCGCGACGAGCGGCGTATTGACCTGCGCAGCGGCGCTGACGGTGACCGCGAAGAGCGGCAGGCGCACGCTTTCGGCCTGTTCCCGAAGTCTGTCGAAAAGGTCCATGAAGCCTCCCGTGGCTTGTTGCAAGGGCCACTTGAAATTTCCGTTCCATGGGCTATTTTATGCATCGTTCCGGCAGCCGCGCCAAGCGTTGCTGTCATGCAGCCAGACTCCCGTGCGGGATCACTGGCGCTTGCGGCTACACAGTCCGGTTGCCCTTCCAGAACATTGGGGGAGGATACGATGAGCCCTGATCCGAGAAGGTGGAATCCCTTCAAGTTCCTTCGAGCAGCTTCCCGCAAGTCCGATGCGCAAGGCCGGGAAAGCACGTCGGCGAGCGAAAACGAACGTGCCTCGATGCCCGACATCGCGCGGCTGTTTTCACGCGAACCATGGCGCGCAATGGAGGAATTTTTTCTTGACCCGTTTGCGGGCCGTGGTGCGCTCGACCGGTGGTTTGGCGACTTCAGTTCGTCGCGTTTCCAGCCGCGTATCGACGTTGTCGACGAAGGACCGGTGCTGCGTGTGACTGCCGAGCTGCCCGGAATGGAGCGCGAAGACGTGAAAGTGAGCGTCGAGGACGGCGCGATCGTGCTCCGAGGTGAGAAGAAGCAGGACGTACACAGTGAGGAGAACGGCTGCTACCGGCTGGAGCGTGCCCACGGACGCTTCGTGCGCACGATTCCGATGCCCGAATATGCCGATCCCGGCCGCGCTCTGGCGAAGTTCGACAATGGCCTTCTCACGTTGACGATTCCGAAAATGGAACCAGCGCCGTCCGCGCACCGGACGATCGATATCGGTTAGGGCAAGCACACGAAAGCGCTGTGACGGCGACGGTAGAAGTCGACCGGGTCGTTAGCTCAGCTGGTAGAGCAGCGGACTTTTAATCCGTTGGTCACTGGTTCGAATCCAGTACGGCCCACCATTCGCTGTTCCATAGAACTCCAGCGTATTCCGATGGAGTAGCCATAGCCCTTACTGGGTGGGCGTCTCAGGCAGTCGGCTGTTCCGCTGTTTGCTGGCTTGGCCCGTTGACTTCCCCTGCTTGGTGGGGGTAGTTTTGGGGGTATTCTGCCGTCTTCGACAGGGGATACCCCCAATATCCGGGCGAAGCGAGGAAGGCGCAGAAGAGGGTGGAAAAAGACCTGGCGACGAACAGCTTTGAAGTCGTGGCGCGCGAGTGGTTCCAGTTGACGAAAGGGAAGTGGGAAGCGGTATACGCGAAGTTGATCATGCATCGACTGGAGCGGGACATGTTTCCCTCCCTCGCCAAACGCCCGATCAATGAGATTACCGCAGTCGAACTACTGACTGCATTGAGGCGAATCGAGAAACGCGGCGCCGTCGACACGGCACATCGATCATTGCAGAAGTGCGGACAGATTTTCCGGTATCAGTTGTGACCGGACGGGCAGACCGTGACCCTACGACGGACCTTCACGAGGCGCTCAAGCCGGCACCCAAGCAACACTATGCCTCGATAAAGGACCCCAAGGAAGTCGGTGCGCTTGTACGCGCGATCCGCGACTACCAGGGAGGTTTCGAAACGAAATGCGCGCTTCTTGTTGGCATGCTGACGTTTGTTCGCCCCGGCGAGCTTCGCAAGGCTGAATGGACCGAATTCGACCTTGTTCAGGCTGAATGGCGCATTCCAGCCGCACGCATGAAAATGAAGGAGCAACATATTGTGCCGCTTTCGCTGCAGGCCGTTGCCGTCCTTGAAAAGCTTCATGCCGTCAATAGCCATGGACGCTACCTTTTTCCCAGCGTTCGGACCAGCGAGCGGCCGATGAGCGAAAACACGGTGAATGCCGCCCTGCGCCGTCTCGGATACACCCGTGAGGAAATGACCGGCCACGGATTTCGCAGTACTGCTTCTACACTACTCAACGAACTCGGTTGGCCGGGGGACGCAATCGAGCGGCAGTTATCACACGGTGAACGCGACGAGGTTCGGAGCGCTTACAACTTTGCTGAATACCTGCCCGTACGTCGGAAAATGATGCAGGCGTGGGCCGATCATCTCGATGAATTGGAACGTGGCGCAAGAGTCCTGACAATGCATTTACCGAAGGCGTGTTGAAGTGCCGGGCCGCGGCAGGAACCGCTAGGACTCATCGCCCTGCGTTCATCGCGAGCTGGAATCATCGCTCGCTGTTCAAAGATGCGGGGGGCATTCTACCTTGCGACCCACAAAAGTCCTACATCTTCGCGAATCGTCCGAACCCGGTGGCCCAGGAAGTCTTGAGCCATTGCGCATCGAGATGATCGTTTCGGACGAGGACGACCCCAAGAGAGCACACCCGGATTTCTTTTAAGATTTGGTGACCTGACTTTGAATGACACTGCGTGAGCGGAAGGCCTGGGCACGATCATCAGCGTCGAGACGCATGGCGGGTATGTTCTATTGGTGCAAGTTTAAATAGGTATCCACATGGTTTTGATAGGAATACTTATCTTTATAGTGATGCCGAGCGTCGATTTCTGGAGGAAACTTCGGCCACTCCTATTGGGCGGTGCGAAGCGATCATGGGCATACAAACCGTTCTGGTGTTCCGTTGCCAGCGCTACATAGATCACAGCGCGTCGGCGGATTCTGTACCCGGGTCGGGCTAGTCAGTGGCCAGTTGCAATCGAGCCGAATCGACGCGAGCTATGAGCGCCATCACCGTGTCAAGTTTTGGAGGCAAATCTGGCGATATTCCAGGAACTGAAAGCACAAACGACCCTGCTCGTGGAGCAGGCGGCTGCTGCGAGAGCGGCAGAATTCGAGGCGGTGCTTGCGGACATCAGGGCCAAAGTCACCAAATACGGGCTTACCGAGTGGAATATCTTCGCGCGCGCGGGGTGGGCGCTCGTCAAGACACGGGAGCGTGGCCGCCCCCAAATACCGCGCCCCGAAAACGGAGGCGGCGTGGTCGGGGAGGGGGCGTGTGCCAACTGGATCACGGACGCAAAGAACCGCGACAGGTAACTCATTCGTGACTGACATCAGCGCGACTCCGCCAAGTCGGCCAAATGACCCTGATCGACCCGTTGCTGCCGGCCGATGAGGTCGACCGAGGTCGACGTTTTCGCCCAGGTCCGGGCGAAAAACCACGCACTGATTCAGGGCCTGTGCGGCGCGCCGCCACACTACAATTAATCCGTAGCGTCAAATTGCCGCTATGTGATGGGGAACCTCACCCCAGGCGAAAGATTTGGTACGCTCGGCCACCTAATCGTTGCACTGCCTGTTGCAAACTGGTCGCGCTCGACCAGCCGCCGGTGAAGAGCGGCGATGGCTCGACGTTCCTCGTAAATTTTTTTACGTATCGCCGATACACGTGCTCAACCGCCACCGTCAGAAGATCGGTGCCTGGCTCGGGATGCTTGCCATCCTGCTGAGTGTGGTCGCGCCTGTGGTGTCCCAGGTGCTGCGCGGCGCGCATGGCGATGTCGCGCGTCACGAGCATCATTCCCATCACCATCACGCGGCGGTCGAGGTCGCGTTGGATGCCCATGCCGGGCACCACCATGGCTCCGATTCGTCGTCGCTGTGCGACGCGTGCCCCTATTGCGGACTGTTCGCGCACTCGCCGGCCTTGCCTGGGGTGGCCGTCGCATCGAGCGTCGCGCCGCAGCGCCCTTCCTTTCCTGCCCCCCTCGTCACCGCTGCGTTCCGCCCGTACACGGTGCTGACGCCGGCTCAGCCGCGCGCTCCGCCCGCCTCATCCTGATCTTCGCAGACGTTTTCCAGCCAATGTGGCGATTCCGGTGAACGGCATCGCTGCGCTGGCGCACACCTGCTCTGCGCCAGCCTGCCAGGACTTCCTCGTCCACACCAGGGGCCGCGTGCGAGGGCGCCTCACCACAATTCGATCAGGATCTGGATATGCGAACCACTCTCAAACGGGGTGCCGCAGCGCTGTGCGCGCTTGCGCCGTGCCTGGTTTCAGTCGATGCGTCGGCCCACGCGGTGGTCGGCGATCGTGTATTCCCTGCCACGCTGGCGGTCGACGATCCCGGCGTGGGCGATGAATTCAACCTGGAGTACGGCCACATCAAGACGCCCAACAGCAATGGCAACGACACGAACATCAACACGGTGTCGTACGAGTGGGACAAGCTGATCACGAAGAATCTCGCGTTCAGCGTCGCGAGCAACTACGCGAGCCTGAACTCGCCGGACGGCAACGCGAAGGGCTGGGACAATTTCACGCTCGGCGTCAAATATCTCGTCTACGCAAACCCGCAGCACGAGTTCATGGCGTCTGTCGGGCTGCTTGCCACGCTTGGCGGCACCGGCGCCACATCGATCGCCAACCCGTTTTCGACCTTCACCCCGACCGTCTATTTCGGCAAGGGCTTCGGCGACCTGCCCGCGTCGCTCGGCTACCTGCGGCCGTTCGCCATCACCGGCACGATCGGCCCGAATCTGACGACCGCGTCATCGGACCAGGGGCCGAACTCGCTCGGCTGGGGCGTCACGCTGCAGTACAGCATTCCGTACCTGCAACAACAGGTGAAGGATCTCGGGCTGCCCCAGCCGTTCAGCAACCTGATTCCCGTCGTCGAATTCCCGATGAGCACCTGCACGGCAGGCGCGTGCGCCGGACAGACGACGGGCACGATCAACCCCGGCGTGATCTGGATCAATCGCTACGGGCAGTTCGGCGTCGAAGCACAGATTCCCGTCAATCGCGCGACCGGCACGCACACGGGTATCCTGGTGCAAGCCCATATCTACTTCGACGACATTTTCCCGAACTCGATCGGCAAGCCGCTGTTCTGACCTATGAGGAATCCTTCATGAAACTGCATACGACCGCGCGCGGCGCCGTTGCCGCGCTCTTCATCGCTGCCTGTCACCTCGCGCAGGCGCACGCCTACCCGACCCATGAGGCGCCGGGGGCTGGTTCGACCGTCACGGGCCCGCAAAAGGAAGTCGCGATCGACTTCGACGACGGACTCGAACCCGCATTCAGCTCGATCACCGTCACGGACGCGCAGGGCAAGTCCGTGACGAGCGGCAAGGCTGTTGTCGCCCCGTCGAACAGGAAGCACATGTCCGTTGGGCTCAACACGCTGACGTCGGGCGAGTACACGGTAGCGTGGGTTGCCGTAGCCGATGACGGGCACCGTACGCAGGGCCACTACATGTTCACGGTGAAGTGAGCATGGAGCCGCTCGTCGCCGCGCAGACCGCCGTGGCAGCCGTGCAGAACGTGCTGTTCGCGACGGCTGCGGGCTCCCTCGCGTGCGCCGTGATGGGGAAGCGGAGCGGTATGGGCGCGCCGGCCACACTGCGCGGTTGGCAGGCGGGCCTCGCGATCGCGTTGGCGCTCACGGGCCTCGCATACCTCTGGCTGCAGGCCGCCGTGATGAGCGGCTCGCCATTTGCCGAGGCCGGCCCCGCAGTCATGGCCGTGCTCACGGAGTCGCACTACGGTGTCGCGTGGTCGGTTGGGTTCAGCGGCGCGCTGCTGGCGACGCTGAGCCGCCTCTTCGACCGTCGCGGCCTACCTCTCTTCGCCGCGGGCCTCGTCGCGTGGGCGGCGGGCAAGGCCGCGGCCAGCCACGCAGCCGACGCGGGCGACTTCTCGGCGCGAGAAGCGATCCATGTCGTGCATCTGTGCGCGACGGCGCTCTGGGCGGGCGCCGTGATCGTCGCGGCGGCCGTGCTCCGGCGCTCGCCGACCGCTCATTTGGCGGCCGAAGAAAGGGCGATCTTCTGCGAAGCGCTCTCGCATTTGGCGACGGCTGCACTTGTCGTCGTGTTGATCACCGGCCTCTACAACGTGATGCAGGACACCGCGCAGGCAGGCGTGCCGTTCCTCAGCATGGGATGGGGCCGGATACTCACGGCGAAGCTCGTGTGCGTCGCAGCGGCCGTGGCATTGGGCGGCTGGAACCGGCTGGTGGTTCTCCCCGAGCTCCGCGGGCGGGCGCAGCAGGACGGCCCCGCTTTCATGGCCGCACAAGAACGCTTCAACGCGTGGCTGTCCATAGAAGCGGTCGCCATGTTGGCCGTTCTCGCATTCGCTGCCGTCCTGGGCCATACGCCTCCGACAGACGGTTGACAACGCCAGCCCTCGCATTTGCCTGACGTCCATCGCAGCGACGCCTCGTATTCATCCATGGTGCGTGCATTGGGTATCGTCTTGGCTCCCCTGTCCATGGCCCAGGGAACGCGCCGCGTTGGCCCATGACGGGGTCTAGTGCTGTCTGACCTCGAAGGTCCGCCGATTGAGTAGAACAGCCGTTCGAATGGCCGAGTAGCGGCGATGGCAAACGTCAGTTCCTGGCCGAATTCACGCATTCGCCCTCATAAGACGGCCACCGCGCGCGTGGCCGCCCCTTTGCTCAGCTCGCCATGCGTCGTTGCGCGCCCATCGAGCCGCCTGCTAATCGCAGACAAATGCCTGTCACGCACTTTGTCTGCGCCCAGGCCGAGAATTCTCCCAGTTAGTGCCACAATAAGCACGCATCAGTGCCAGCAATATCCCGTCACGGAGGCGGACGTGGTTCGCATCGCAAATACAGCGGTTTGCGCGACGGTGAACGGAATTAACGCATCCCGTTTCTTCCGATATTTTGCGTCGGTTCTTGTTGGTGCGATGTTGGCACCAGGTTCGGCGCAGGCTCAGTCCCTTTCGTTCGACTCATTTGCTGTGCCCTCCGGTAGCGCACCGCACGATGTCGCGCCAGAGTCTGGTGGCACCGTCTGGTACACCGCGCAGGCGCAAGGCGCAGTCGGAAGGTTGGACCCGCGCAGCGGCAAGTCCGAGCGGATCCCGCTCGGCAACGGATCGGCGCCGCACGGCGTGATCGTCGGTCCGGATGGAGCCGCATGGATCACCGACGGCGGGCTGAACGCGATCGTACGCGTCGATCCGAAGACACTCGCTGTCGCGCGCTTCCCGTTGCCTGAAGACCGACAGAATGCCAACCTGAACACGGCGGTCTTCGACAAACGGGGGCACCTTTGGTTTACCGGACAGGGCGGAATCTATGGTGAGCTTGACCCGCGCAGCGGCAGCATGCGCGTGTTCGATGCGCCGCGAGGGCCGGGCGCCTATGGCATCTGTGTCACCCCTGATGGCAGCTTGTACTTCGCTTCATTGGCTGGCAGCTACCTCGGCCGCATCGATCCGGTGAGCGGCGCGGCGGAGGTCATCGAGCCGCCAACACCGAAACAGGGAGCGCGCCGGGTATGGTCCGATTCAAAAGGACGCGTCTGGATCAGCGAGTGGAACGCAGGAAAGGTGGGAGTCTTTGACCCGGCGACGCACCGTTGGCGCGAATGGAAACTCCCGGGCTCCGATCCGCATGCGTATGCGATATTCGTTGACGACAGAGACATCGTCTGGCTCAGCGAATGGAGCACTAATGCGCTAGTGCGCTTTGACCCAAGAACCGAACGATTCGAGACGTTTGCGCTGCCGCGGCCACACGCGAACGTACGCCAGATGATGGGCCGGCCGGGAGAAGTCTGGCTGTCGGAGTCTGGCACGGATCATCTGCTGCGCTACCGGTCCAGCGCAACGATTGGCGGCAGCAAGTGAGACCACTGCAACCGTTGTTCTCTCCAGGCACCCCCAATGACAGACGATTCCGATTCCGATCCCGACAAACTGAAGGGTCCTGGTGGCATGACGCTGCGGCAGATCCACGAACAGGTACGAAAATCCGTCCAGCGGGATTGCGAAGCGCAGCCCGCGCACAACGCGCCCACGCCTAAAAGCCGATGGCATCGGTGGGTACGGTACGTATGGGGCCGCAGCGGGCGACGCTAGCTGCTGACAGGCAGCACTGTGAGTGCCACTGACCGGCGGCTCGACTGTTTCCGCCGTCATGCGCTCGCATGAATGTCTGCTACGACGCGGATTGCGGTCGTTGCGGATGCGAGCGTGTGCGTCGCCTTGTGGCCGAAACCCAGAAAGTTTGCTAACCACGCGGTGACCGCTGATAGTCGCGCGGCACGAGCTTCCGGAAACGACCCCAATGTTGCCGTTCGATTTCCCACACTGAAAACGGCCGCCTTCGAGTGCACATCGGTCGCTTGTTCCGACATGGGAGCGAGGACGCCAGGGCCCCCGGTAGTCAGACGAATCGCACCCTCGCGCCGTCTCCCACAGACTGGTGAACAGAATTTTTCTCGTTTTCACCAGCTTGAAAATTTAAATTCACATGGCCATACTACAAACGTACCTTGACCAGGACGACCCATTCCTGCCTGTGAGCGAAACCGAACTGCCCGGCGTGATCGAGCGCATCCACTATGCATCCGCAACCGCGTCGGCGGCGTTGAAGCCCGTCGCGCGATGGCTTGCCTCTCATTCGCTCGACGCCGCGACGCGCACGATCGAGGAAGTCGCCGAAGCGTGTGGAGGCTCCGCTGCCAGCGTCAACCGGTTCGCCAGGCACGCCGGATATCGCGGGTTTTCTGAGCTGAAGGCGGAACTTGCCGCAGTCGTGCGGCAAGCGCTGCAACCGGTGGAGAAACTGGAAGCGCCGACGGCCCAGGAAGGAATCGGCGCATGGCTGGCAGATCACCAACGCAACCTTGTCGCGATGGATTCGTCGCTGCAACAAGAGCGATTGGCCCAGACGGTGACGCGCATCGTTTCGAGCAACTCTGTGTATTGTCTCGGGCTAGGCCTGAGCACCTATTTGACCGGACTATTGGCGGACACGTTGATGCCGTATCACCGGCGCGTCATCTGGGCCGCGGCTGGAGGAGGCAGCGAGCAAGCCGCGCGACACATGGCGCACATTGGCACAGGCGACACGTTGATCGCGATCTCTCTGCCTCGCTATTCGCGCGACACGGTCGAACTTGCGCGATTCGCCCGCGAACGCGGCGCTTTCGTCGCCGCCCTGACCGACAACCCGACCGCGCCTCTCGCCGCTACGGCCGACACGGTGTTGCTGGCTCCGGCTGAGCATCGGGTGCTGTCGTCAAGTGCAGTGGCCATGGTGGCGCTCATCGAAACATTGACATCAGAAGTGCTGAAAGCAACACCGCAGACAAAAGCCATGGCGGCCACTTTGTCGCAAACGGTTCTGCCGTACCTCGTGTTCGACACCACGTCGTCGACGCAGGCGAAAGCCGAAGCGGGCACGAGGCGCCGCAGCAAGACCAGGGGCATCAGCCGAAAGGGTGGCGATGGCGGTGCTGGCGGGCCTCGCAGAATTCGCAACCGATCGTGACTTTGCGATGGCCGCTTTCAATTGTCTCAGCAGGTTGAGAAGCAGAGGAGACGCAACATGACCGCTACCTCCGATAGCGCTGCCGGTTCATCGGTCAGGGACACGACGGGGCTTGCAGGGCATCCGCGCGGGCTCACCACGCTGTTCTTCACCGAGATGTGGGAACGATTCAGCTTCTACGGCATGAGAGCCATTCTCGTGCTGTACATGGTTGCGGCTCCTGGACTCGGCGGCCTCGGCTACGACACGCCCCATGCGACGGCGATCTACGGTACGTACTCAATGGCCGCGTTTCTGCTCGCGCTTCCCGGCGGCATCATCGCCGACCAGTGGCTCGGCACGCGTCGGGCGGTGCTGATCGGCGGCATCATCATCGCATGCGGCCACTTCACCATGGCCATTCCGGCGGTCCCGACGTTCTTCGCCGGGCTGGTGCTCGTTGCATGCGGGACGGGTCTGCTCAAGCCAAATGTGAGCGCACTTGTGGGCGGCCTCTACCCACAGGATGACGAGCGCCGCGACAGCGGGTTTTCGATCTTCTACATGGGCATCAACATCGGTGCATTCCTCGCGCCGCTTGTCTGCGGCTTTCTTGCGGAAGCTGAGCCATTCAGGAATTTGCTGCGCTCGTTCGGCATCGATCCGGTCAATAGCTGGCACTTCGGTTTCGCAGCGGCAGGCGTCGGCATGTTGATCGGTCTCATCGTTTTCTGGCGGCAAAGAGGCCGTCTCGAGCATGTCGGCAATCGGTACGTGACAAAGCCTGTACCGGCGACACAGAAGCAGCAAGGCAGTCGGCTGAACACGGCGATCTATATCGCGCTCGGCGTCTTCACCGTCATCGGCACGCTGCTCGCCGGAAGCAACTGGCAGAACGTGCTTCCGTTCCTGCTGGCCTTCGATGCGCTCGTTCTCGTCGTTGTAATGGGTCTGCAGGAGCAACTGACAATTGCCGAGTGGAAGCGCCTCGCCGTAATGGGCATCTATTTCGTCGTGACGATTGCTTTCTGGGCCGCATACGAACAGAAAGGCTCGAGTCTGAGTCTCTTTGCCAAGGAACTGGTGCAGCGAAATATCGGCAGCTTCCTCGTGCCGGCAGCGTGGTTCCAGTCGCTGACCGCCTTGTACGTGATCATGCTCGCACCGGTGTTCGCGGCGCTCTGGGCGCGGCTCGGCCCTCGTCAACCCTCGAGCCTCGCGAAGCTCGCGCTGGCGCCGCTGTTGATCGGTGTTGGCTATGCCGGGTTTGCGATCATGGCCTCGTCGCTTTCTGCCGGCGCCAGGATCAATCCGCTCTGGCTTGCCGGTCTGTTCCTGTTCGAAGTGTTTGGCGAACTGTGCTTGAGCCCTGTCGGCTTGAACCTCGTCACGAAGCTCGCACCGGTGAAGCTGGTTGGATTGATGATGGGACTCTGGTTCTTCGGAAGCTCATTCGGCTACAAGCTGGCCGGTTATCTTGCGGGCTTTTACTTGCCTGTCCCGGCACGGCTGACATTGCTCTATGGGGGCATCGCCGCGGGGCTCATCGCCGTGTCTGCGCTGCTGTTCCTCTTGATGCCGATGATGAGAAAGCTCGTCGGCGAGGAATCGCCCCAAGCCGTGGCTCACGCGCATTGATCGAATACGGCAGGAGGAGTGAAATGGCACAGTACATCCTGGCAATCCATGGCGGCGCCGGAACGCTGCAGCGCGGCGTCATGTCGGCGGAACAGGAAGCCGCTCATCGGGCAGCACTCGAAGAAGCGCTCGACGCAGGCCATCAGATTCTTAAAGGCGGTGGATCGAGCGTCGAGGCTGTTGTTGCCGCCGTCGTCGCGCTGGAGAATTGCCCGCTTTTCAACGCAGGGCGCGGCTCCGTATTCACGCATGCGGGCACGCACGAAATGGACGCGGCCATCATGGAAGGCCATACCGGGCGCGCAGGCGCGGTGGCTGGCGTGTCTCGCATCAAGAATCCCGTCACCGCGGCACAGCGCGTGATGGATCGGTCCACACACGTATTGCTCTCTGGAACGGGGGCTGAGCAATTCGCCGCCGACGAAGGCCTGGCTCTCGAGAGCCCCGAATACTTCTATACCGACTTTCGCCGGCAGCAGTGGCTCGCCGTGCGCGATACCGGACGCGAATTGCTTGATCACGACGGCACGGCATTGCTTCGCAAACAAGATCCTTGCGACGCGAGCGGACTCATCAATGGCGAGCACAAGTTTGGCACGGTCGGTGCCGTCGCGCTCGATGCGCTGGGTCATCTGGCCGCGGCGACGTCCACCGGTGGCTTGACGAACAAGCGCCACGGACGAATCGGCGATTCCCCGCTGATCGGATGCGGCACGTTTGCGGACGCGCGCGTGGCCGTGTCCACGACGGGAACGGGAGAAGCGTTTATCCGCGCTGTCGCGGCCCATGACGTCGCAGCGCGAATGAGGTACGGTCATGCAACAATCGATGAAGCTGCGCGCGCGGTCGTAAACGAGGCGATCCCGCAGCAACGCGGCACGGGAGGGCTCATTGCCGTCGATGTCGAGGGGCATGTATCGATGCCGTTCAACACCGACGGGATGTATCGCGGCGTTGTTCAGAGCGATGGCAAGCGGTACATCGATATCTATCGGTAGTTGACGGCACTTCACAATGCCAGAGACCAAGGCCTTCGCCTGAGAGCCGTTCGGATGAAATCGGTGCATTTGCGATCGCCATAGTCGGAGCAACGAGCCTGCACCGGCGAAATTGCGTGCGCTTATGCCCGTCACGTCGGCGAGCTGGCGAACCATGAACTGGTCGCGAATGTTCGCCGTCAAATGCGCCTGCACTCCAGCGGCCGCTTACGAAGTGCGATCCGCCGTTTGAATGTCCGTTCATAAGGAAAGGAACGGCAGGAGTTGGCCGGCTAGCGCCCGATGGCCGAACGGGGCGATCGTCTCGGCCGTACGTTCGATGCAAAAGGCATAACCCGCCCACTCCAGCCGTTGGAGTCACCGCGAGGCGAATATCTGCTCGCAAAGGTGAAGCGGTCATTCTTGACATAATAACGGCTCGTTTCCCGACGCTTTTTCATCCACTTTGTGAGCCAACTTTCGTTCTCGGCAGAAATCGCGTCCTCGTACGGCTTGACGAAGCTGGACCACGAACGGCGCGTGCCTTTCGGAAGAAAGTGCCACTCATCGACAGGTTCTTCGAGTCGGCGTGGGTACGACCAGGGTATTGTCGAGGTGCCCGGAGCCACCGGCGATGGGTTGACAGACACGCATGAACGAGCCTCTTCTAACGTTTCTGCGGGAACACCTCTCGAAGGACGCTAAGTGAGCTCCCAAGTCCTGATGCAATTTCCATCGCGTCGCGACGGGTTTGCACCCTGATCATCGTCGGCCATGTTTTCACGCGCAATCAAACGATCGTCGGAACACGACAGGCTTGCCGCCCATTGTCTGTTTCGTCATCCATGCCGCCAGCGCCGAGTCCAGATAGTCCGCGTGACCGGGAAACCACTCGAAAAGGCGCAGGCCGAGATCTCGCGCCAGTTCTGCGCCGGCCCGCTCTTCTGCGACCGCGGCCTTCACGTCACCGACCGACTTCAGCACTGCCGCATGCTCTTCGATGTGGCAGTCGCGTGGCGGGAAGTTCGTCGTACGCATCCACTCGTCTTCCTGCTCGAAATGGCTAACGGCGTGCTGTTCGAACAGCTCTAACGCTGCTGCGGCCGTCGCGTCCGAGCACGTCACCAGGCGCAGCGCAAACGTATAGAACTCCTTGTGAACGTCGTCCATCGGCGTGAAGCCGAGTAGTCGCGCGTCGTTCCAGGCAAGACTATTGTCGCTGACCGGCGCCGGGGCTTCTGTGTCTCTCGTCGGAGTCGTTCGTGGAGAAGTTTCGTCCGTCATGTTCGATTACTCCTGCTGTTTCGGTGTGCTGCTGTGCTCTGCAAACGATAAGAATGCGTCGAGCGGTGCCCGACGCATTGTTCCTCCCCGCGATACTCAAAGATCGAGAACCAGCTCCGAGGATTTCGCACGCGACACGCAGACCATGATCTGCGTTTGTTTCTCGTCGTCGCGCAGCACGAGATCCCGATGATCCGCCTCCCCTGAGCACAGCGCTGTCTTGCACGAACCGCAGGTGCCGCTTTCGCACGAACTCGGCACGCGCACGTTCGCGTCGCGCAGCACCTCGAGGATCGAGCGATTGGCGGGAATGTCGAACGACGTGCCGCTGCGCGAAAGCCGCACAGTGAAAGGCGTGCTTTCGCGCGCATTCGCATTGCCTGCACCGAAGCTCTCGAAGTGAACCGTGCCCGACGGCCAGTGGCCGGTCATGTCCCGCACGGTGTCCATCAGCGCCTGCGGTCCGCAGCAGTACACGTGTTGCGCCGACTTCGACCTCTCAAATACGGGCCAGAAGTCGAATGCTTTAGACGGGTCACCGTGATCGTGGTGAATCTTCACGTCCGAACGCCATTCTTCGCTGCTCAGTTCATCGAAGAACGCCGTGCCTTCCGGATCGCGGGAGAGGTAGTACAGCTTGAACGAGCGCAGGCCTTCCGCCCGCAACTGTCGCGCCATCGACAGCATCGGCGTGATACCGATGCCGCCCGCGACGAGGATGAATGACTTTGCGCGCTCATCGAGGGGAAACTCGTTGCGGGGCAAAGAGACGTCCACGGCGTCGCCCTCGGCCGTATCATCGATGAAGCTCATCGAGCCGCCGCGTCCGTTGCTGTCACGCTTCACCGCGATGACGTAGCGATTGCGCTCCTGCGAGTCGTTGCACAGGGAATAACTGCGTCGCGAGCCGTTCGGCACCACGACGGTCAGGTTCGCGCCCGCCTCGAACGGCGGCAACGGCGCGCCCTTCGGGTCGGTCAGTTCAAAGCGCCAGATGTCACGGGCGATCTTCTCCTTGCCTGCGATCTTCAGACGAAGAAAGCCGTCTTCCTGGGGGGGCGTCATATCTGTCTCCTTCTGACCGATCCGGTTTTGTACTGTGTCAACATGAGTGCATGTTATTACTAGATCTCTAATTATGCAAGTCGAGAAAAACGCTTCTTCGCGATCTTGTTCTCGGTAAAAACCCGTGCTTGCAAGCGGCGTGAAGTCCCCGTAAGCTGAAAATTAGAGCTCTAATTATGTGGCGAGAGGAACCCTGTTCCGCCAGTATCCAGAGTGAAATTCGGAGACATTCAGTCATGGCACATTCAACGTTGCACTCCGGGGATTTATCCCTGTCTGCCGCAGCCGACTCGGCGGCGGAGGAGGCGACCTATCGCAAGATCACGTTCAGGTTAATGAGCTTTCTTTTCCTGTGCTGGGTCCTCAACTATCTCGATCGCGTGAACGTCAGCTTCGCGCAGCTGCAACTGAAGCACGATCTTGGGTTGAGCGACGCGGCGTACGGGCTCGGCGTGAGCCTGTTTTTTATCGGCTACATCCTGCTCGAAGTGCCGAGCACACTGTTGCTGCGGCGCATTGGCGCCCGCAAGACCGTCACGCGGATCATGCTGCTCTGGGGCGCCATCTCCACTGCCATGGCGTTCATGACCGCTCCATGGCAGTTCTATCTTGCCCGCACGCTCCTCGGCGCGGCTGAAGCGGGCTTTTGGCCCGGCATCATCCTCTATCTCTCGTACTGGTACCCGTCGAAGCGCCGCGCCCGGATCACGTCGCGGTTCCTGCTGGCGATCGCGGTCGCGGGGATTGTCGGCGGCCCGCTTTCCGGGTTCATCCTGCAACACTTCATGGACGTCTGGGGCTTTCGCAACTGGCAGTGGCTGTTTTTCCTTGAAGGCGTGCCCGCCGTGATTGCCGGTGTCGTTGCTTACTTCTATCTGATCGACCGGCCGCAGGATGCGAAGTGGCTGACCGACGAGCAAAAACGAATTGTCATTGGCGCTCTGGACGAGGAAGGTCGCAGCAAGCCGCATAGCTCGCCGAGCACGCTCCTTGCGGCGCTGCGCGACCCGCGCGTATACGTGATTGCCGCGGGCTGGGCCACGGTGCCCATTTGCGGAACCATCCTCAACTACTGGACGCCCACGATCATCAAACAGGCGGGCGTTTCCAACCTGTTGCAGATCGGCTTCCTGTCGGCGCTGCCTTATATCGTCGGCGCCGTTGCCATGCTCCTGATCGCACGCAGCTCGGACCTGCGGCTCGAGCGCCGCTGGCACTTCGTACTGTCGACCACAGCGGGCGCCACGGGCGCGGTGCTCCTGACGGTTCTGACGCACAACCCGGTTGCCGCTATCGCGTGCCTGAGTCTCGTTTCGGTGAGCTATTTCGCGGCCGCAGCCATTATCTGGACCATTCCGCCTAACTATCTGAAGGGCGCGGCGGCCGCCGGTGGCATCGGTGTGATCAGCAGCCTCGGTCAGGTGGGCGCTTTCTTCGCACCAATCGTCCTCGGCTGGGTGAAGAGCGTGACCGGCAGCTTTTCGGCCGGCATCCTGCTGGTCGCGGCGCTGGTTTTCATCGGCGGCATCGCGGTCTTCTTCGGCGTGCCGCGCGAGCGGCAGGCACCGCAATCCGGCGCGTGACGATGCACGCGACGGCCAGAATTTCGACAGTCAAACAGGAACAGGAATGAGCAAGCTTCAACTTTCCATCGCGGTGGGCAACTACGACCGGATGCGGCCGCTGATAGACGGCGACGTGCAGATCGATGGTGTCGATCCCGTGTTCATGCTGCAGGACCCGGAGGAAATCTTCTTTCGCGCGTTCCGGCACGCCGATTACGACATTTGCGAGCTTTCGCTCAGCAGCTATTCGGTGAAGACGGCAGCGGGCACCTCGCCCTACATCGCGGTGCCGGTCTTTCCGTCGCGCGCCTTCCGGCATAGCTCGATTTACGTGCGTTCCGACCGCGGGATCGACCGGCCCGAGGACCTGAAGGGCAAACGTATCGGCGTGCCGGAATACCAGCTCACCGCCAACGTCTGGGTGCGGCTCTTTCTCGAAGAGGAATATGGCGTAAAGGCGTCGGATATCCGCTGGGTGCGGGGCGGCTACGAGGATCCGACGCGCGTCGAGAAGATCGCGCTCAAGCTGCCTGAAGGCGTTGTGCTGGAAAGCGCACCCGAAGGGAAAACGATCTCGAATCTGCTGGCCGACGGCGAGATTGACGGCGTGATCGGACCGCGCGCGCCGTCATGCTTCGATCGTGGGCATCCGAAGGTCAAATACCTTTTCGACGATCCGCAAAAAAGCGCCGCCGAATGGTACGAGCGTAGGAAGCTCTTCCCGATCATGCACACGCTCGGCATTCGCAAGGCGCTCGCGGACCAGCACCCCTGGCTGCCCGGCGCAATCGCGAAGGCGTTCGAGCAATCGAAGGAAGTCGCGCTGGCCCGTTTGAGCGATACCTCGGCGACCAAGGTCACGCTGCCGTTCATCGAGGACCAGTTGCGCAACGCCCGGCGTCTGATGGGGCACGACTTCTGGTCGTACGGATTCGCGAACAATGAGCACGTGATCGACCGCTTCCTGGCGCAGCACCATGCCGAGGGATTGTCGAGCCGTCGCTTGCAGCCTGCCGAACTGTTCCACCCGGCCAGCCTGGAGCGGTTCAAGATCTGACCCCTCGCGGCGGTTGCTCCTGCCGTTGCGCATCCGGCAGCCGCTGGGTGCGCGGCGGATGCGCGGAACGGGAAAATAAATCCAATACACTCAGTAGTCCATATTACAGATGAACATGAAGAGACACACATTCCCGCTCGCCTGCGGAGGGTTGCTGACGCTCGCCTGCACGGCGGCCCATGCGCAGAGTTCGGTCACGCTCTACGGCATCGTCGATGCGGGCGTCGAGTACGTCAACCGGGTGCACCAGGGCAGTCAGACGGGTTCGGTGATCCGTGAACAGTCGGGCAATCTGGCCGGATCGCGCTGGGGGCTCAAGGGCTCGGAAGATCTTGGCGGCGGCTACAAGGCCGTATTTACGTTGGAGGGCGGGTTCAACGTGAATACCGGCGCGCTCGGTCAGAACGGACGGCTGTTCGGCCGCAAGGCATTCGTTGGCGTCTCAACGCCGTACGGCACGCTCACGCTCGGACGTCACCAGAACCTGCTTTATGAGCTGATGTACAAGTACGACGCGCTGACGTTCAACCCCAGCTACTCGGCGCAAAGCATGGACAGCCAGTTCGTGAACCGCGCGGACAATTCGGTGCGCTATGGCGTGCAACTAGGCGGCGTCACGTTCGCGGCACTGTACAGCACCGGCTTCGACGCGACGATTCCGAACGGTGCGAGCGTGCCCGGCGCAACGAAGGTGGGTCGCGAAATGAGCGCGGCGGTCCTGTATGACCGCGGGCCGTTCAGCATCGGCTTGACGTACGACCAGTTGCAGGGCACCTCGATCGCGACGCAGAGCAATGCGCAGCAGCGCGCGCTGCTCGGCGTGTCGTACGACTTCGGGCCGGTCACGACGCTGGCGGGCCTGCGCTGGCTGAACACGCGCAACACGGATGTGCCGCCGAGCTCGCTGCTCTATTGGGGTGGCGTGACCTGGAGGGTGAATGCGCCGCTTTCCGTCTCCGCCAGCGTCTATCACACGCAGTTTCGCAATCCGCACGGCGGCCCAACGATGGGGGCATTGCTCGTCGACTACTCGCTATCCAAACGCACCGATGTGTTTGCGGAAGGGGCGTACGTCGCCAATCGTTCATTTTCCAATGTGGGTATTCGGGGCACGGGCGTAGACATTGCGTCAGGCATGGATCAGGCGGGCGTGACCGTGGGCATTCGCCACGCCTTCTAAGCGGCTTTGGCGATGTGCTGCAGTGCCTCTCGCGCGGGCTAAAGCGCTATGATTGTCACCTGTCTGGTCACAATAACGGCGAGGAAGGCATGGCAGCAGCACGTACTTCGGGCAAGGGCAAGGGCGGGGTCGCGAGCGAGGACCCCATTCTGCGGCACTGGCGCGAGGCGGTTCCGGATGATCGTCTTGCTCACCTGGTGAAGGATGCGGGCCGCGCAATGATTCGCGGTCTGCAAATGCGCCTGGCGCAGCACGAAGTCTCGTTCGGCCACTGGGCGTATCTGCGTGTGCTATGGGTCACCGACGGGCTCACGCAGAAGGAGCTCAGCGACGAGACCGGCACCACCACGCCGACCACGTTCAGTGCGGTGTCGGCGATGGAAAAGCTCGGGTATGTCGAGCGCCGCTACGAGCCCGGCAATCGCAAGAACACGCACGTCTATCTGACGCCGCGCGGCCGGAGCCTGAAAAACAAGCTCGTCCCGCTCGCGGAAGAGGTCAACGAAATTAGCGTCAGGGGCCTGAAAACCACCGAGATCAACGTCGCGCGGAAGGTCCTGCTGACGATCATCGAGAACATGGCACGCGACGAATCCGAGTCGGATAACCCGGCGCTGCGCATCCCGTCGACGCGGGAAGTGGGTAATCTGATCGCGGCACGCGGGGAAGAAATCGATCAGGAATGAGGCGCGGCTCGGTGCTTCAGGTCATTCCAGAGTAGCATATTAATTATAGATCTAATAATATTGACGGACGTGCCAGGTCCACGACAGGCACGACGGCAGGCCACGGCATGCCGCTCTTTCGCTCAAAAAATACGGATCTGAAATGGATGGAATGACCCGCGCGGCGATGTCGCGCAACGTCCGCGATGCGCTCGCGGAAGATGTCGGCGAGGCCGACTGGACGTCGCTACTGATCGACCCCGACGCTTCAGCCGAAGCGGTCCTGACCGTACGCGAAGCCGCCCTGTTGTGCGGCAGACCGTGGTTCGATGAAACACTCCAGCAGGTCGACCCGCACATCACGATCGAATGGTTTGTCGGAGAGGGCGAACGGATGCACGAAGGGCAGAGCGTCTGCCGGATCGCTGGCCCGGCGCGCGGTATCCTCACCGCCGAGCGCACCGCGCTAAACTTCATTCAGTTGCTTTCTGGCGTGGCCACCGAGACAAGCATGATGACGCGGATCGTCGAAGGCACGACCGCGCGGATTCTCGACACGCGAAAAACGCTTCCGGGATTGCGCCTCGCGCAAAAATATGCAGTTCGTGTTGGCGGCGGCGAAAACCATCGTCGGGGGCTGTACGACGGCATTCTGATCAAGGAAAACCACATTGCGGCGGGCGGCGGCATTGCATCGACGCTTCGCGCCACTCAGGCATTGGGTGCGGGCGTGCCCGTGCAGGTCGAGGTGGAGACGCTCGATGAGTTGGAGGAAGCGTTGGCTGCGGGCGCCGCGGCGATTCTGCTCGACAATTTCTCGATTGAGACGATGCGCGAGGCTGTGCGTGTCACCGCAGGGCGCGCCGAGCTGGAAGTCTCGGGCGGTGTGACCGGGCAGATGCTGCGAACCATCGCCGAAACCGGCGTGGATCGCATTTCGTTAGGGAAGCTGACGAAGAACGTCAGGGCGATTGATTTTTCGCTGCGTTTCGCGGCGTTCGCCGGATAGGGGGATCGGGGCGCACGTGTGCGCCCCTTAATTGTTGACGGATTCGCTCAAGCTCCTGTTTACGCGCGCTTTTAGACCGCCAACAACAACTATCGAAGCGTTACATCTGCGCCCGTTTCGCTCGACTTCAGAATCGCGATACAGATTTCCAGCGTGCCCTTCGCCCATTCGCCATCGTGAAGGGGTGAATGTCCGTTGACGACCGCGCCATGCAACTCGTCGATCACTTCGGCGCGCGGCACGGCGGGTGCAGGCAGCGGCAGCGTTTGGCGCTGCTCGTCGCCGTAGACGACGATCGAATCGGGCAGTGGACGCAGGTCTGCGCGTTCGCACGAGACGATGACCGGACCGAAATGCTGATGAAAGCGCGGCGGCTCGTCCGCGTCGGCCGTTGGCGGCTTGTATGCGGATCCGCCGTAAGTGCCGGCCGCCTTGAGTCTGGCCTCCTCGTCCGAGGTCGCGAGCGTCTCCAGACGGCGGCGGGCGCTTCCGTACGTGTCGGGGCTCGTTCGATCGCCCATTTCGCCGATCCAGCCGCTCCATTCATCGGTGTTGAAGTGGCCATAGCCGTTGTACGAGAGCGAGGCATAGGCACCGCTCTCGAACCAGATCAGCGCAGAATAAGCGCCTTCGGTCGGGCGAGACGGATCCCACCGTCCCACACTCGCGCGCAGCCGCGTCGCGCGCGAGCCGGCGAGCATTCGCACGATGTCGACCTGGTGGGCCGCCTGGCTGAAGACGGCGCCGCCACCTGCAGCCGTGGCCAGCTCCTCGGGTCGGCGCGGGCGATACAGGTAGTCGGTGTAGTTGACGGCCTGGATCATCTTCACCGCGCCGAATTCGCCGCGACTGATCAATTCGCGCGTACGCAGGTACGGCGTGTCGAAACTGTGGCAATGGCCGACAATCAGATGCACGTTCGCCGCGCGGCAGGCAGCGATCATGCGGTCGCAGTCCGCGGCGGCGAGCGCCATCGGTTTTTCGACGAGTACGTGTTTGCCCTTTGCCGCAGCAATTTCAGTGTGTTGCGCGTGGAACTGGTGCGGACTCGCAACGTAGATGATTTCGACGTTGGGGTCATCCGCCAACTCCGCCACGTCCGCATAGGTGGGCGCCGCGAAGTCGGCGGCGAACTGCCGCCGCGCTTCGTCACGCGGATCGCACGCAGCAACGAGCTGGACTCTGGGGTCGCGCAGGAAGGTCGGCAGCATCAGCGAGAATGCCCGTCCCAGTCCTGCGACCCCGATGCGCAAACGGCGCTGCTCCATGGCCGTGTGCCTCCCGTTATTGCTTGACCTGGTAGTCCGTTGCGAGCGCGGACGGCTGATCTGCGGGTTCCGGATTTTTCTTGCTGACGTAACGCGCGGCATACGTGCGCCAGTCGATTTCCTTCGGCACGACAGCCTGGTACGAGCACACTTCCCGGGAAATCGCCTTTGCACCCGTGCCAATTGCTTCGCCATCCTTCTCGAATTCAGCGATCGCATCGATCATGCGGCGACGGAATTCGACGATGGCGAGGTCGCTCGCGCCGAGGCGCTCGTCCGAGCGGTTCGCAATCGGGCCCATCGTGACCCACATGGCGATATCCTGGTTCGGGAAGCCCGAAATGCCAGTGAAATTACCGGCCTTCATCGCCTGGCGGTCCTGCCAGAAGCGATTCTCGTGATTGCGCAGCGGTCGATAATACTGGTCGAGATCAACACCGACCTGCTGACGCAGGAACTTGCGCCACGTTTCGGTTTCCGGCGTCGTCTCCGGATCGCCCCAGGCGATGAAGTAGAACGCCGTGTTCGTGTCGTCCATCGGCACGTTGATGTTCGCCACGTTGTAGAGATTGTTCGGCGGAATCAGCACCGTTCCCGGCGCCACGAATACCGTGGAGCGCACGTAGTCGTGCGTGTTGGCGTTGAAGATCGGGCGGCGCAGCGCGGCGTAACGGAAGCCGTAGTCGGTGCGCTCGACCTGCAGGCGCGGGGCCTTGTCGGTGGATGGGCGCAACCAGTTCTTCCCGGTCGCTTCGGCGCCGCCGACGCGTGCCGGCACGAAGTCGGACGAATGCAGGCTGGAGCTGTGCGCGGAGTCGATCGCGCCTTCGAGGATTTGCGCCCAATTGCACGGCAGCAGTGCCTTGGCAATGCTCACGCGGGTGTCGGCAGTCGGCGCCCAGGCCGGCGGCACGAATTCGGGGATGGCGTCCTGCGGGCCCATATACGCCCACACCATGCCTCCCCATTCCTGCACCGGGTAGGCCTTGTGCTTGACCTTGTCGGTCATGCAGCCCGCAGCCGGCTCGGACACCATTTCAAGCACGTTGCCCGAGACGTCGAACTTCCAGCCGTGATACAGGCAGCGCAGGCCGGAGTCTTCATTGCGGCCGTAGACGAGTGATGCGCGGCGGTGCGGGCAGTACTCGTCCAGCACGCCAACGCTGCCTTCCGAATCCCGGAATACGACGAGGTCCTCGCCAAATACGCGCGCTTTGACAGGCGCGCCATCCGGCTCGCTGACTTCTTCGATGAGGCAAACCGGCGTCCAGTGCCGGCGCATCAGTTGCCCCATCGGGGCATCGGCCTCAACGCGGCACAGCAATTCGTTTTCTTGGTGGGTCAGCATGGAATGTCTCCCGGCGACAGGTCGCCTTCATCAACAGGTGTTGCTCAACTATATTAGAGATCTAGTTAAATTGGCAAGAACCTTTCGGGACATCCGGGAAAGTACGTATGGTCGGAAGTGCCCCTGGCAGAACACCAGGATTTAATGTGCGAGACGAATCACCGTTCATCAGAGGCTCGGGATCCCCCTTGCGATTTCCTTGCTACGCATCGCGGCGATTGCGGTGTTTGGCGTGTTTCGGGACACGCGACGGCATTGCGGAGCGCGAATGCGCTGCGCATGAGATTGCCGATACCGCGGAGACGCGGTGTCGCGCTATCAGCAACTCGTCGCCTCCGGCTGATTGAGTATTCATGCGCTCCTCTGCACTGCGTATCTGACGTCGAGTGGGTATCGCGACCGGGCCACTTGACAGACACCCTGCTTCCGGGGGAGCCCGTCGCCCGGACCTGCTTCTGCTGACCGGTGTTAGCGCAACGACCGCTTCCCAGGGGGAAGGGGCGTTCGAACGGCGGAGTTGCTGCAATGCCGAGTGACGGGGACTGGCCGAACCTGGAAATTCGAAGTCGGATGTCCGGTCCCTCCGACGCTTCGGTCTCGAACTTCCGTAGCCGACCCTTCGGAGCCGTCGGCTTTATCAAGGCCCGATGGCCGAAGCTGCCGCAGAGCAGCCGCTCGATCCCTGAGTGCGTTAACACGGTCTTCACATTCCAACCGGTTCGCTGCCTCAGTTCGCAATCCTGGTTGCTTATCCTTAGCACCTTGCGGTAGCGGTTCAGGTCCTGCACGGTGTCGAACGTGCGCTCGAACAGCAGCGACATGTTGTTCCTTCTTTTCCCAGACCTCGTCGAAGCGGATCTGCTCGTCGAGCCAGTGCTCGAGCCAGTCCGGATCGGGCAGGCGGCACTGCACGGTGTCGTTCGGGAACAATGCCTTGTTCACGTGCAGCTTGGTCGGGCGCAGCGGCTTTTCCGTGCGGCGGGCCGAGGCCATCAGCACGCCGATCTTGGTGAATGCGGCGCGCGCCGTGTCGCCGAACTGGCCCGTGTACTTCTTCATGCAGCGCCGGTAGGCGCCGCAGTGGCGTGCTTCGCTCTGCGACAGCGTGCGGTAGATATGCTTGATCACCGGTTCCGAGTGCCATTCGGCCCCACGGCGATACCAGTGGTTCAGGCGGATCTCGCCGCAGAAATGCAGCATCAGCGTTTCCAGCGGCGGGGCCGGGCCGAACTCGAAGCGCACGGCGTGCAGCTCTTCCTCGGTCGGCACCAGGTCCGGGCGGAAACAGCGCAGGTACTCCATCAGCACCAGCGAGTGCTTCTGTTCCTCGAAGCCAGATGCTCATGAACGCCGAAATGGCGGTTGTCGAGCAGGAACATCTCCGTGGCGGGCAGGGCCGACCATTCGGTGATGGCATTCATGCGGATGGTCTTCGCCTGGTCGTCAGTGAGCAGGCTGGCGTCGAAGGTATCCAGGGGATGTCCTTGTCCATATGCCAGCGGACCGCCTCCAACGATTTGGACAGTTCGGGGTGGAGCATCGGTTCAGGCATCCTTCCAGAGCAACGGCCGCGGCGCGAAACCGAGTTTTTCCTTCGCTGCGCGATTCGAGGCACCACTCAGGTGGGTGTGGTAGTACACCGCTTCTTCGCCAGCGGCCTCGCGGGCAACTGCGACGCTTACGCGGGCGGGGCCGGGCGCATCGACCCAGCGAGCGAATGCAGGCATCCACGTGGCGACCGGAAGCGGATCGTCATCGACCACGTTATATACGCCGGCTTCGGCCGTCAGTGACGCTACTGTTGCCGCCACGGCATCGTCGAGGTGGACGAACGACCAGACCGCGTTGCCGTCGCCGATGATCGCCATCCCGCCTTTTCGCGCCTGCTCCGCAATGGTGCCGTCGAGCCTGTACCAGGTACCGGGACCGTAGAAGAAGCCGTAGCGCAGGACCACGCCTTCCAGCGCGATCGAGCCCGTGACGCGATTTTCGTAGGCACCAATGACCCGCGCACTATCACCAATCTCGCCGGGCGCGTCGTAGCGGAGCGCGGCTGTCTCGTCGGCCAGCGAGCCCTGCGGGGCTTCGAGTTAGAAGCCACGTGATTGCAAGACATAGCGTTTGACGCCCAGCGCCTTGGCAGCGGACAGTAGATTGGCGCCGCCTTCGCGATGGCATCCTTCACGGACTCCGCATGAAAGGCGTCCGCCAGGGTCACGCGGGCGCCAAGCTCGCGAAGCCTGTCGGCCCCCGCGCCGGCGCGAGTCATCCCCGTTACCTCATGACCCTGCGCGCAGAGCACCCGCACCAGCGGCAGTCCAACTGCGCCGGCGGCGCCTGCAACGAAAATCTTCACGATTCCTCCTAAGACTGCGTGGCGACGCAGTGCAGCGGTGACTTAACGATATGGCTCAGCGCAACGTGACGCGCCAGCCAGTGAACGGCATCGTGTCCGTTCACTGGTCGTTAAAAAAGTACCAAAAACCGGAAGAAATGGTGTACCAGCTGGCCCACGACCTGCCGGCGCATTCGCATCAGCTCAGCTTGCGGATCAGCTGATGCAAGCGATCGCAGGCCGCTGGAATCTGTTGTTCGATCGCCGGCGCAACGCCAAGCAGCAGCCCCGAGCGCTGCGTGGACTCGGAGCAGTACCAGATCGATAGCGGCGCGGGCGCGATCCCGTAGGCATAGGACTCCCGTGCGATCCGCTTGTCGTCGGCGCCATCGGCGAGCCGAACCACCACTGCCAGACCAGCCGGATAGGCGTCGAATCCCCTGGACTCGAGCGCGGTCATCAGTGCCTGGCTGCGGCCCGCGTAGATGCGTTTCATGCGACGCAAGTGCCGCATGTAATGCCCGTCACGCATGAACTCGGCCATTGCCATCTGTACTGCCGGCCCCGGTGCGGAAGACAGGCACGCTGCCGCTTCATCGAAGCGGGGTACCAGGGCGGGGGGCACCACCACAAATCCCAGTCGCAGCGTCGGGCTGATGGTCTTGCTGAACGTCCCGATGTGAATGATACGCCCCGCTCGATCCTGCGACGCCAGCGCTGGCGCCGCGCGGCGTTTCAGCTGCAGCTCGCCCAGATAGTCGTCTTCGATAATCCATGCCTGCGCCCGGGCCGCCCACTCCAGTAGTTGCCGCCGGCGCGCGAGCGACAAGGTCGGACCCAACGGCGCCTGTTGCCCCGCGGTGACCAGCGCCAACGCGGCATCCGGCGCATGCGTTTCGCCGAAGCCGACGTCAATGCCTTCTTCGTCGACGGGAATCGGAACCGTCGTGATCTGGCCAATTTCCAGGGCCTTGCGACTCAGCAAATATCCGGGATTCTCGACCCATGCCTTGCGGCCTTGGGCCTGAAGCACGAGTAGCGCGATACCGAGCGCCCCCGAGAATCCTGCCGTGATGTAGATCTGCGAGGGCTGGCACTCAATGCCGCGTGACAAGGCCAAATGCGCGGCGATTTCCCGGCGGAATTCATGTTCGCCGCGCGGGTCCGGGTAGGATGCGGGCGCTTCAACTTCATCGCGTGCCGCCCGGGCGCGCAGACGTGCAAACAACGTGTTTGGAAAACAGTCCGATGCCGGCACGCCCATCTGGAACACTGCAGGGCCGGGCAGGAAGTGCTGGTATAGCGCCGACTGCAAATCCGTCTCTATCGATCGCGCCCGTTCCGCGATGGGGCTCACGGTGGGTATGTGCTCGGAGACCCTGGTCCCGCCCGCGCGCGACGAGACAATCAACTGCGCATCGGTCAGCCTCTCATAGGCGGTCTTGACGGTGCCGCGCGCCACACCAAGCTGCGCGGCAAGATCCACCCACGACGGCAGCCTGGCGCCCGGGGCCAGTACACCACTCTCGATGACGCCAGTAATCGCCAGGCGTATCTGTTCCGCAAGTGCTGTCTTGGAACCGCGGTCGAGCTTCAGATCCAGAATATTTGTCATGGTGGGTGGTGCATCAAGTTTTCGCGTTCTTGGTTCTTTTTCGTGGACCATAGCCGATGCATGATTCTAGCCACCAAGGAGCTGATCATGATAATTTCACGAACCTTACTTTCTGTTGTTGCCGCTGGCAGCCTGGCCATGTCCGGGGTTGCCGCGGCGCACGGCGCCGCTGACCATGGCGCTGGCGATATCGTCAAGCCGAACTTCTCCCACGCAATTCCAAACATTCCGGGCAAATCGGTGATCGCCGTGGAAGTCACTTACCCGCCCGGGGGCGCTTCGTTGCCTCACACCCACGCGAAGTCGGCGTTCATCTATGCGTACGTGGTCTCAGGCAGCGTCGCCAGCAAGGTGAACGATGAGCCGGAACGCGTCTACAAGGCCGGGGAGGCGTTCTTCGAGGAGCCCGGCTCGCGCCATCCGGTCAGCCGCAATGCGAGCAAGACCACGCCGGCAAAACTGCTGGCCGTGTTTGTCGTCGATTCGAACGACACAGCACTGACAACCAACGACCAGTAAGGAGCTTGAAATGAGATTGGACTACGCCAAGGCATCGCCGGGCGGCGTGAAGGCATTTGGGGGGGTATATGGCTATGTCAGGCAGTCGGGCCTGGAAGACGTCCTCGTCGAACTGGTCTATCTGCGCGTCAGCCAGATCAACGGGTGCGCCTTTTGCCTCGACATGCATACCCGCGACCTGATCAAGAAGGGCGTCACGCCCGCGAAACTGGCGCTTGTGCAAGCCTGGCATGAAGCGGGTGCGTTGTTCAGCGATCGCGAGCGCGCCGCTCTGGCGTGGGCGGAGTCGGTCACCCGCGTGGCCGACACCCATGTACCCGACGAGGACTTCCAGCTTGCCGCGACGACGTTCAGCGAGAAGGAGCTAGCGGACCTTACGATGGCCATCAGCCTGATGAATGCCTACAACCGGCTTGCCATCAGCTTCCGCCGGCCCCCCGACTCCGCCGTGGCTGCGGAACGCTGAAGCGGTCGCCTCGTGGAATCGAGCGGAAGCGGTCAAAAGAACGCGCCTGTCCGGCGCGCTTTTCCTAAACTTGTTGCTGCGGCCGGCCTTAGCGTGCCATTAGCAGCAGCGCCGCATCGGTCAGCATGCCCACCGTCCCATCGTCGACGTCCCAGCTCTTCATCATTTCCGCGATTGACTTGGGTACTTGGTCGCGCTCGGCGAGCATATCGATCGGTCTGTCGCCTCGTGCAAAACGATAGACCGTAGCAACTCAAGGTGTCCGCGGTTCGTGGGTAAGATCAGTTAGCCTGAAGTACGTTCGAGAATGGCCACCCACGGTGGTATGGCTACGGCGATCTTGCCGGAAAAGCGCCTCCCCGTTGCTAACAGTTAGCAGCCATATAGCTGCGCTTTTCGACGAAACTGCACTTATGCTAATCAGGCAACGCCGGGTGACCCATTTAGTCAGCAGTACCCTTCAATGATCTCGAACAATCGTTGGCACGATTTGGCAAGGTGTTGTTCGGGCGCGGTCGCAACCCCGAGCAAAAGGCCTGGCACCGTCCACGATGGATTTGCGAACCACGCGGACAAGGGTGATGGCGCGATGCCCGCAGTCATTGCCGCGCGAACGATTCGCACATCGGGGGCGCCCTCTGGGAGGCGAAGAAGCACGGCGAGGCCCGCATTTACCCATTGCGCGTTTCGGCTACACAACTCCGCTGTCAGAGCATCGCGCTGCGAGGAATAAAGACGCTTAAGCCGGCGCACACGTCGGATGTAGTGGCCCTCCCGCATAAACTCCGCAGTGGCGACTTGAATGACCGGTGACGGCGCGGGAGCGAGTGTCGCGGCCACCTCCGCGAATGCATTGACGAGGTCGGCCGGGACAACAACGAAGCCAAGCCGAAGAGCAGGGCTAACAGTCTTGCTGAAGGAGCCGATGTGGATGACGTGCTTGCCTTCGCCAAGAGATGCCATGGCGGGCGCCGGCCTGCCTTCCAGCTGTAGTTCTCCAAGGTAGTCATCTTCAATGACCCACGCATCGTTTGAAGCCGCCCACTCAAGCAGTTGAAGGCGCCGTCTCAACGACAAGGTCGAGCCTAGAGGCGCTTGCTGACCAGGAGTTAAGACCGCTAACGCGGCGTCCGGCGCTGTCTTGATGCCGTAGTCGACGTTGATACCGTCTGCGTCTACCGGGATCGGCACGATATTCAAGCGAGCCAGTTCCAGCCCCTTACGGGTGAGCATGAAACCGGGCTCCTCCATCCAGACCTTCTGGCCTTCCAGACCTAGCACCCGAAGTGTCAAGCCTAAGCCAGCGCTGTATCCGGACGTCACGAAAACCTGCTCCGGATGACAGTGGAAGTTTCGCGCGATGGAGAGATTGCCTGCGATCTCTCTGCGCAGGTCGAATTCGCCTCTCGGATCAGGATAGAGCAGCGACGACAGGCCCGCTGTTTTTAGCAGGTTGGAAGAGCGAGCCCGCGAAAAAAGCTTTTCCGGCAGTCCTTCAAACGCGGGAATACCGAGTTGGAAAATCGCTGGCCCGGCCTTCATCTCCTCATATGATTTCATAAACGAACTGAGCCGCGCCGCCTTTCGTTGAGCAGTGGCGACGCGAAGCCGCGGAGCGACTCGCGTTCCCCCAGCTCCAAACGTTTCTATCATCTGTGAATCATTCAAAAGCTCATAGGCAGCCTTAACGGTCCCGCGCGCGACCCCGAGCTGCGACGCAAGGTCTTTCCATGATGGCAGCCGTGTACCGGATTCGAGCAGCCCAGACTCTATTGCTCTGCTGATGCTCTCAAAAATCTGCTCTGTGAGGGGCCGTTTTGCTGTCCGGTCGAGCTGTATCTGCAAGTCTGAAGCCATAGTCTTGGTACACACGAAAATCACAATCTTGGTACTGTTTTATGCACCGTGAATAGTACAGAATCTGCCCTACCAACAGTGCTACAAACGCGAAGTCAATACGGAATGTGGCTCTTGCAGCATGCACCCGATTTTCTCTCCGTATTCGGTCGAAGCTGCGAGCGAGCTGCAAATGCGGGGCATTTTCATGCCGTGCTGGAGCCGCAAGGGCGCAGAGTGTTGCACAGATGGAAACAGCCTGCACAAAGCCTTCGTTAACCAGGCATTTAAGACGCACTTCGATCTCGGTGCCCGATGTTTCACGCGCCCGATTTCGTCTGCTGGTCAAGCAGCCGCGCGACCAAAGCTGCTGCAAAATCTGCTGGAGAAAATTGTATGAATATTCTGCATATCGACTGCAGCCCTAGACTGGGATCGCATAGCCGAAAACTCTCGGCGGGAATCGTCGAAAAGATTCAAACGCTCTTGCCGGGCGTGGAGGTTCGCCGCCGGGACCTTGGGCTGGAGCCGATACCTCATCTCGGAGCCGCCTACGCCGACATACTCTCGACGCCAGCGACGTTGGCTGCTGCAGGAAGGACCGCTGGCGCTGTACTTTTCGCGGAGGAACTCATTCAGGAGGTCGAGGATTCCGATGTGATCGTCATCGGTACTCCGATGAATAACCTGACGGTTCCGTCCGTCCTGAAAGCGTGGATCGATCAGCTTATCCGCGTCGGACGCACGATGCAGTCGACGCCCGCTGGCAAGGTTGGAATGCTTCGGGACCGTCCGGTATTCGTCGGCATTGCCTCCGGCGGCGTGTTTACTGGCGAACGCGCCAACCAGCCGGATTTCCTCACGCCTTATCTTTCTGCCGTACTGGCTTGCATTGGCTTCACCACCATCCACTATTTGCCGCTGCAGGCAACTGCATTTCTCGATGAGGATCAATCCGCGCAACTTCGGGCTTCTCTGATAGCCACGATTGAGCCGCTTTTGACCACTCTCGCGTGCAGCCACGTTTGAGCGTGCGGATATCTCATGCCAAATCTGCCGACGCCTTCGCAAGTCTCCGTTGTGGAGAAACTGTCGTCGACGACGATTAGTGTCCGCTGGAGTGATCCCTGCATGGGACGTTACGAGAGCCAGATCTGGACTATTGGATCGGCACCAGCGGAAGCGGTCTGTGCGCTGTCCGGTAAGGCCATACACCGTGGCGACCCGATATTTCGCCCTCGTGTGAGTCGAACGCATAAACCAGTCAACCGCCATACGGTGATTCTGGCTTCCGCAGTAGGTTGTTTTTCTGAAGAACCATCATGTTAGGGGGCACTGGATCATGAGCGCATTGCGAAAGGTCGTGGTGGTAACCGGAGCATCGCAGGGAATTGGCGCCGCCATCGTTCAGGCGTTCCGCAAGCTCGATTACGCGGTCGTCGCGACGTCCCGCTCGATACAACCCTCTGTCGACAAAGACGTTCTGACGATAGCTGGCGACATTGGTGATCCTGCTGTGGCGCAGCAAGTCATCGCCGAAGGGGTCGCGCGATTTGGACGGATCGACACGCTTGTGAACAACGCCGGCATATATATCGGCAAGCCTTTCACAGAACATAGCGCGGCGGACTACGCAGCGGTGATGAATGTGAACATGGCGGGATTCTTTCACATCACGCAACTGGCGATTGCGGAGATGAAGAAGCATTCTCGCGGCCACGTAGTGAGCGTCACTGCGAGCGTCGCCGACATCGCGTACAGCGGAGTTTCTTCGTCACTAGCGGCATTGACAAAGGGCGGTCTCAACGCCGCAACGAAGTCGCTCGCCATTGAGTATGCAAGCAAGGGAATTCGGGTGAACGCGGTGGCTCCGGGTTTGATCAGGTCGACTATGCACAAGCCAGAAGCCCATGACGATCTCGCCGCGTTGGTTCCACTCGGATTCATGGGCGAGGTGGGCGATATCGCGGACGCGATTGTCTTTCTTGATTCAGCGTCGTTCGTCACGGGCGAGGTACTGCATGTCGACGGCGGGATGAGCGCTGGCCGATAGATTCGGTCCTGCAGTTGGCGAGGAATGAGCATCCCTTCTCGTCGAGATTTTCGGGCGCTGAAATTGTGAGTTTTGCCGTCACCTGATTTCCCCATGCCGAGGCCTTACGGAATTCTATGTCTCACGTCGACTGGTTAAGTCACCTGCTGCAATTGATCACCGTCACTGGCCGGCCTGAAGTGCGCTGCGCCTATGGAGCACCGTGGCGGGTCGAGTGGGATCAAGCGGCAACCCACGAAATCCCGTACCACGTCGTGCTCAGGGGCAAGGCAGTCATCGAGGATCCCGAGACGGGGATGGCAAAGGAACTGGTCGCTGGAGATGTTGTCTTGTTACCCCACGGCTCGGCGCACATCCTGCACGACGGGAGTGGTATTCAGCCCGGACCTACTCGCGAGCGTCAGGGTCTCGCTGGGTGGACCTTTAGCGAGAATGACGGCGTTGGCGAGCATCTCGATATGTTATGCGGTCGTTTTTTTATTGAACCGCCGCATGACCGACTGATTCGCAATTACCTTCCGACAAATCTGGTGGTGCGGACTACTAGTACCGACGATGAGTCGGGTGTCGAGTCCCTCTCGAACCCTCTCGCCAATTTTGTGAGGCTCATGCGTGATGAGTCTACGGGAGAAAAAGTGGGCGGCTACGCCGTCCTTAATTCGCTCAGTTCGGCGCTGTTCACCATCGTGCTGCGCGAGGCAAGTAAATCCGAGCAGGCCCCAACAGGCTTGTTGGCGCTGGCTGGCCACCCACGGTTGGCCCCCGCGATTTCGGCGATGTTTTCCGATCCCGCTCGTGGCTGGAACCTGCCCGAGCTGGCCGCCTTGTGCAATATGTCCCGCGCCACGTTCATGCGGCATTTCCAGGAAACGCTCGGATGCTCAGCCGTTGATTTGCTAACCGACATCCGCATGAGCCACGCTGCGAACGAGTTGAAGAAGCCGACGATGACCACAGAGGCCGTAGCCGAATCAGTTGGCTACCAATCTGTATCTTCATTCCGGCGTTTGTTCACAGAGAGGATGGGCATGACACCAGGTGAATGGCGTCGTCTCGCACGTCAGGGGCGATAGACCCCGAAATTTGTCGCTCCCGGTTCTAACCAGCATCGGACACGATCCGGCGAGGTCGACGCGGAGCGGCCGCTCTTCGTCCGTACGTCCTTCGATGCAATCTGGACAAGGGACTTCAATCGCGCCGGCGCGATGAACGCTGCGGCGTCGCAAGATCGAGCGAACCAATGAGCCCTTGTGGAGTTTGATCCTTTTGGACACTTTATTGAGCATTTTCGCTCTCGAAATAGCCCTCGTGGGGCCTTAAAGTTGAAACACCTCACCACTTGACGGCAAACACGCAGTAGAGACTGCGACATCACGGCGACGGTGATCCGCAATCTGCACACGAAAGTGATTTTTTGCCGCGCGATCTCGTAAGAGGCGCTTCTGTACCCAGCAGGTCCCTCCACCCAAAGGAATCATCATGAACAGCGAAACCACCCTGAACAGCGGGACGACCATGACCAACGCAGTCATCGACTGTATCGTCAGCCGTAGCGCCACGAAGTATTACGACCCGTCGGCGAAGTTGAGCGACGACCAGATCCGCGAGCTGGTGCGGATCTCCACCAGCGCACCGACGTCCTTTCATCTGCAGAACTGGCGCTTCATTGCGGTGCGCACGCCCGCAGCGAAGGCCAAGCTCTTTCCGCTTGCCTGGAGCCAGCCGGCTGTCGCTGACGCGGCAGTCACCTTCATCATCTGCGGACAGCTGGTCGACACCAGCGTGATTCCGGATCGCCTGGCTCCGCTGGTCGAAGCAGGCGTGATGCCGGCGACGATGGTGTCGGAGTGGGAGGCCCCGGCCCGCGAACTGTACATGGAATATCCGCAGCGTCGTCGCGACGAAGCCGTACGCACGGCAACATTCGGCGCGTCGGCAATGATCTACGCTGCCCGCTCGCTGGGTATGGGGTCCACGCCGATGATCGGCTTCGACGCTGAGGCGGTTCATCGCGAATTCGGCTTGGCCGATGACGAAGTGCCCGCGCTTCTGCTCGCTGTCGGTGCCGAGCGTCAAGGCAACTGGGCGCAAAAGCCGCGCCGTCCCGTGGACGAAGTTCTCGACCTCGTCTAAGCGGGTTGCTGGAGTGTTCACTACGTACAAGGACCAGCCAGCCGCGAAAAGGGTAGTCGTAGGCAAGATGACGCTCAACTGAAGTCCTGAACGGCTTCGACCCGCGCCCGGGCACGAAGCAATCCGAGAGAAGGGTTCAAAAATGAACCGTTCTTAATAAGTAGTACGAATTAATCAGAGATCCTATCATGACCCGTACCACCATTCTTACGCCGGAACAAGTACCCGCCGAATCGAAGGCAACGCTCGATGGCTTCGCCAAGAACATCGGCTTCACGCCGAACATGATGGCTGCGTTCGCGCAAAGCCCGATCGCGTTCAACGCCTGGGCCTACCTGCTCGGCTCCCTGAGCAAGGCGCTCGATGTGAAGACGCGCGACAGCATCGGCCTGGCAGTCTCCGAAGTGAACGGTTGCAACTACTGCCTGACGGTCCACAGTTTCACCGCTGAGCATCTGGCGAAACTGCCGGCGGAAGAAATCATCCTCGCGCGCAAAGGCCACGCCGCCGATCCGAAGCGCGATGCGGCTGTCCAGTTCGCGCGCAAGGTCATCGAAACCCGTGGGAAGGTGGGCGACGCCGACCTGAACGCAGTTCGCGAAGCGGGCTACACGGATGCAAACGTGATGGAAATCGTCGCACTGGTGGCCATGTATTCCCTGACGAATTTCTTCAATAATGTGTTCGATCCGGACATGGATTTCCCCGCTGTCACGCCGGCCGGTTCGATCTGAGCTCGAGACTGCGACGCCCATGACGTTGGTAACCCCGAGAGCGACGTTCTTGGGGGCACCATTCGCGGGGACGGTCAGCCAGTTTCGTTAAATGGCTGGCCGTCCCCGATCAAGGAAAAAGATGACCCTTCAGCATCCAGTCTTCACGCGCTGGCCAGCGCAACACCCCGACCGGCTCCAGCTCTTTTCACTGCCGACTCCCAACGGCGTGAAGGTCAGCATCATGCTGGAGGAGACGGGCCTGGCGTACGAGGCCCATCGTATCGACATCCTGGCGAACGAAAACCAGGAACCTGCTTTCGTTTCTCTCAACCCGAACGGCAAGATTCCGGCGATCTTCGATCCAGACGGTCCCGGGAACCGCCCGATCGCATTGTTCGAATCAGGTGCGATCCTGCTCTATCTTGCCGACAAGACGGGGCAGCTCTTGTCCACGGACCCAGCGCTTCGCTTTGAGACGATCCAGTGGCTGATGTGGCAGATGGGTGGTGTCGGTCCCATGTTTGGACAGGTCGGCTTTTTCAACAAATTCGCCGGGAAAGCCTACGAAGACAAGCGCCCGCGCGACCGCTATGCGTCGGAAGCCGCGCGTTTGCTCGGCGTGCTCGACACTCGGCTTGCCGGACGCAACTGGGTGATGGGCGATGACTTCAGTATTGCCGACATTTCTCTGCTCGGGTGGGTTCGTAACTTGATTGGCTTTTACGAGGCGCGCGACCTTGTCGGCTTCGATCGCTTCACTCATGTCCAGCGTTGGTTCGATCACGGTCTCGCACGCCCTGCTGTGCAGCGCGGCCTCGAGATGCCATCAGCCTGAATCAGGCCGGGCAGTTAGCCGCATAGCCTCGCTGACACGCAGAAGGAAAAGACCATGAAGATACGGAACATCATCATTGCCAGCTTCGTTGCACTAGCTGCGATGGCCGCCGACTCCGCGGAAGCTCACGACGGTGACGGACAAACCGTCACGAAGAATTTCGACGCAGCGATTCCCAACGTCCCCGGCAAATCGCTGATTGTACTGGAAGTTACGTACGCGCCCGGCGCGGCATCTGTTCCTCACACCCACGCGAAATCCGCATTCATTTACGCGTACGTGATCGAGGGCGCTGTCGAGTCCAAGGTGAATGACGGCCCAACCCGCATCTATCGAGCGGGTGAGAGCTGGTCAGAACCGCCCGGCGCTATCCATTCGATCAGCCGAAACGCGAGCAAAACGCAGCCCGCGAAATTGCTTGCCGTGTTTGTCGTCGACACGGACGACAAAGCGCTGACCACGCCGCTCAGATAGCGGGAATTTTTCCGACAAACACGAATCCTGCGAGGCACTGGAGAGTTTTTCTTAATGCGCAGGAAGTCCTTTCAGACGAGTGAATCCATGATTGAAATCACCGCAGACGCCGAAGCGATCATAAAAGGGGCAATACTGTCGTTCGTCGCGACGGTCAATGAGGATGGGACGCCGAATCTTTCGCCAAAGGCCTCCTTAACGGTCAGGAATGGCAAGCTCTACTTCGCCGATATCGCGTCGCCCGGGACGTTGAGGAATTTGAATGCCAACGCCGCCGTCGAGATCAACGTAGTCGACGTGTTCCTGAGGCGTGGTTACCGGTTCAGAGGAAAGGCGTTCATTGTGCCGCCTGACGGTGACGAATACTCAATGATCGCGGACTGGGTTCGTATAAGCAACGGGCCTGAATATCCAGTCGAACACGTCATCAGGATTGATGTTACTTCGATGTCTTCATTGCTCTCCCCTGCGCACATCTTTGCCGAGCCTCCTCGCAGTCAAGATGAGATACAGAGTACGTACCGTCGGAAGTACGGTATGCGCTTAACCGGGGAATAGACTTTAAATGTCAACCTGCGGTTCGATCGAATCACGCCTTCGCGACCGGAGGAAAGAAATTGCCCGTGAGACTGAAGTTAATTGTGGTTGATCGCATTGCTTGATGCTGTGGTTTGGTCACAGTTGCGCTTCATCGCTCTACTGCCATAGGACTTCGGGAGAACTCTATGCAATCAGTTGAGATCAAAGCCATCGAAAATAGCGATTTCGATATGTGGCTGCCACTTTGGGAAGGCTATCAGCAGTTTTACAAGGTTGATATCCCGCATGCTGTGACGCGCAACACCTGGGAGCGCTTCCTCGACCCCAACGAACCGATGTACGCGGTGCTCGCCATGACATGCGGTCACCCTTGCGGCTTCGCGCACACGGTCTACCAAAGGTCGACCTGGACATCTGCCGACTACTGCTATCTGCAGGACCTGTTTGTTGGACCTGACGCACGTGGGCGTGGCATTGGTCGCGCACTGATCGAACATGTGTACGCGGCGGCGAAACGTCGAAAAGCTCCTCGGGTGCACTGGCTGACTCACGAAACGAACTACCCAGGCAGGCTCCTCTACGACGCCGTGGGAGAGCGCTCTGGCTTTATACAGTACCGGAAGGTGTTCAAGTGAAACTCACTTGTCCAACCTTTGCCTGGAGACTAGCGAGGCGTCGCGAGCTGGATGGAAATAAGGGGTGGCGTCGGGTCGGATCTCCATTGTGTCTAACGTTTCCTGGACTATTTCGGTCGAAGTTAGTCCCGGAGCCGCTATCGGAAAAGTAAAGCTGTGAATCGGTAAAAAACCCTTCAACATACTGAATCGGGAAATCAAAATGAGCATTCGTACAAGTCAGTTTCGCTTTCAAATCGCAGAACGGAGCGTTGGGTCCCGAACTGGTCTTTTGTTGCTGAGGTGGGCGCTTGTCGTAATCTTTCTGTGGTTCGGAGCAATGAAATTCACCCACTATGAAGCGACTGGAATATCGCCGTTTATCGTGAATAGTCCTATCATGGGCTGGTTGAATTCTGCGTTCGGTGTTCAAGGGGCAAGTGATGTGATTGGTTTGCTAGAGCTGTCGACCGCAGTCGCCCTAATTATCGGGTCGATTCAGCCCTTTTTCTCTGCGTTGGGCGCTGCGATGTCGGCCGCTACCTATCTGATCACGCTTACCTTCATGTTGAGCACCCCTGGCGTCGCCGAAGCGACTGCAGGTGGCTTTCCTGCGATTTCTGCGTTGCCCGGCCAGTTCCTGCTTAAAGACCTCGTCCTGCTGGCTGCATCGTTGACGCTCTTGCAGGGGTCGCTCCGGACTTCGCACGGCGACGCACGGCGGTGAGTTGATGGAAAGTTAAATATCTGGATAAGCTGAGGAGATGAAGAATGGAAAGCAAAACCGCACGAAGCGCTGAGATAGGCGACAGCATTTCTGACAAATCCTCACATCCGGATGAGCGTACTCTCCGCGACTGGTTGGGTCCGGAGGCGTTCGAGCATTGGGGCGAGCTGCGAAGCTGGATCGACGAGTTTTACCCCAATGTTTTCACGCCGGATTGGATATATGGCGGCAAGAAGCGTGGTTGGGCACTGCGCTACAAGGAGAACAGGGCGTTTTGCAGTCTGTTTCCGGCATACAGGCTGTTGTCCGTATTGGTTGTCTTAGGCCGGGCCGAACGAGAGAAGTTTGAAGAAAGGCGTTACTTCTGGAGTCCGCCGCTGGTCAAACAGTACGACGAATCCCGGACTTATCATGACGGGAAATGGATGACAATCCCAATCCTGTCGGTGGACGACCGAGTTGAGGTGACAGATCTCATGAGGATGAAACGCCCCACGCTTGCACCTTTTCGCGGGTTGTAGCCCGGTATCACATGGGCGGTGGCTGCATTGTTGCGCACCGCCTGTTTGCGCTTTCGCTCCGCACCTCATATAAATTTCTGCGGGCCATCCGTGGCTGACCGGCACGCAAAGGTCACGCGGATACCTGCGTAAAAATCACCAAGGTGCACGTAAATCTGGGCTCCGGCTGAGTTGGGCCAAACCGTCGCGAGCGTTGGATCGGGCGATTTTCTAGCATGAGCAGGCATAGCGTCCCGAACGCGACGTTCTCGCCGTGCAGCATGCCGTGTGTTTCGCTTAGGGTAGTCAGTCCACCATGCATGCCGTGTGCTGCGGAGCATCCGCAGTTCTCGAAGCCGATACTGCTGAGCAGCCTATTAGCTTCGATGACGTTTTCGACTGCCGTGGTACAGAGACGGCTTCGACCGCCTGCTTTGCCTTCAGACCGTCTCGCATCAGTACATCGTGGCAGGCTCGCGCAATGGCAATACCAGTAGCTGTCGGAGGGAACCGTCCCGCGACGTAGTTGTTCGTTCGCGACTCCAGGTTCGAACGTGCCTCGAACCAAGTCGATAGCGCATCGCCGATTCCTGCGACGAGAAAGCGTACTGGCGCACTCGCCACAATGCTGGTGTCCACTACGACCAGATCGCGATTAGAGGCAGCCGCGCGGACCCCTCGTATACGCCCTTAGACGTATAGCGGACGGCGACAGCGCTACACGGTGCGTCCGTTGACGCAATCGTCGGAACGATGACGGTCCGCGCGTTGGCTTCGAATGCCGCAATCTTGACGGTGTCTGCAGTCTTTCCCCCGCCGCCGCCCACGAGAATCTGGCTCTCCTTGCCTCTGGCGATTGCGGCCACGTGCGCGATTTCAGCCAGCGTACATTCGCCGCCGAACTTCTCCAGATGTACCGACAGCTTGGCATCTTCGAGATCGCGCTGTAGTGAACTGCTGAAGCGTTCGAACAGAAACGGATCGATCAGAACGAGCACGTTGCGGCCCAACGGTGCAACGTGCTGTGAAAGGCGCGAGATCTCACCCGCGCGCTGGATATATTTTCCGGGCCCGGCATAAGCGCTGGACATGCTGGGTGTCTCCTTTGTATTTGATATGGCAGCGTCAAAAAGAATCGGCTAACCTTGAACCGAATATCCACCGTCTACCGGAATGACCGCGCCAGTCATGAAGTCGCATTCGCTTGAACAGAGCGCCACGGCAATGCCGGCAAGGTCCTCGGGCTTGCCCCAGCGCCCCTGAGGCGTGCGGCTCAAGATGCCCGCTTCGAGGTCAGGGAAAAGCCGTTTCGCCTCGGCGGTCAGATCGCTTTCGATCCAGCCAGGCAGCAACGTGTTGACCTGAATGTTATGAGGTGCCCATTCAACAGCCCACGCTTTGCCGAGCTGCACGATTCCGCCCTTGCTGGCCGCATAGGCCGAACCGTAGGTCGTGCCGAACAGGGAGAGCATCGAGCCGATATTGATAATCTTGCCGCCACCTGCGCGCGTGAACGCACCGTGAATAGCCTGAGCGCAGAAATGCGCGCCGCTCAGGTTCGTATCGACAATCTGGTGCCATTCCTCGGAGCCTAGCTCGTGCCCTTGCTTGCGGATATTCATGCCAGCGTTGTTTATAAGGATATTTAGACAACCGAAATGCTGCTCGGCCTGCTCGATCGCCTCAGTGCACTCACCTTGATTCGTGATGTCGGCTTGAATGAAATGGCCGTTTGCACTACCGCCTGACAGCGATTCAATTGCAGCACGGCCTTTCCATCGATCGCGACCAATCAGCACAACACGCGCACCAGCCGCAACCATGCCGCGAGCGATGCCGAGCCCAATGCCGCTCGCTCCACCCGTAACGACCGCCACCTTTCCTGAAAGGTCGAACATTGTTGTCTCCTTTTTAAGTTTGAGATACGAACCGGGAATGAGGATAGCCGAGCAGGATTCGGTACGGTGCAGAGAGCTTGCACGACATTTTTCGTGGGCGAGCATTCATAAAACGCATGCTTGGCGACGTGCAAATTTGCGATTGAATCGCCTCGGGAGTTCCGGGGACTATTTTGCTCGAGTCATGCTACGGAGGCAGACCCATTGAATTTCGCATAATCGGCTTTTGCCTCGTCAGGCGTATCGTTCCCGACCAGTCCGAATGCGCGGCGATGCAACGATGACCGTCGTAACGCTCTACGGATATTTCGTGGCGCCGATTTGTGAACCCGGCATTGTGTTGCCGAGCGAGTGTCTACCGCAGATCTTGGCCGACGACTCTTCGCGTGCGAATGTTCGCTGCCGCTTCGCCCGCTCACCACGGAAGACTAGTGAGAGTTAGCAGTCCGGTACGAACTCGCCGTGCGCTTCATGAGCAACTCGTGCTTTCCGATCGGACGAGTGTCGGGCCTTGTGGGATATGCGCATCACGGGACGTTCACGAACTGGTTCGTCGGGCGTTTCGGCATGACGCCGCGCGCCTGGCGCAATAACCGCATGGGATGGTTGTGCTGATCATCAGGTAATTTTTTGGGAAGCGGTAGCAAGTGTCCGTTACTTGGGCCGGTGCCGCCGTTCGAATGTCCGCGCCGAACCGACGCCCAGTGTCTGTTCATGGCCGAACCCGGTCCCACACGTCCGGCTGAGTTCGTTAAGGGTTATTCGATGCCTGCCATCGGTCACAGGAATGTGACGGTGCCTCCGCGCGTGTCGGCAGGCGTCGAATAAGCCTCGATGGAGGAAACCGCGGAGTGCCCCGAAGCGCTTGAAGTCTTCGCGGCTATGGCGATTGATAGGCCAGGATGCTCAGCGGTGCCGGATGCGGTGCGTTCAGGCGGGATGTCGGGTGGGCACTGACGCGGTGACGAAGCGGTGCTGAGGTGCGATCGCGATGATGACGCGGGCTTGGGAGGCGCTTGGAGAAGCGACTCGCGCAAACGTTCGCTCGTGGGCCGCGTTGCCGCAGAGCCGACGTTCGACAGGCGGATCGAAGAACCGCGATGCTCATGTCTGCCTCCGCCGCATCGGTGGTGCCCGGATCGGGGCTGCGCGCGAGGATGTCGATGACGATCATCGGTGCGCCGCAGTGCCGGCAGATGAAGACGGGCCGGGTTGCGATGACGCTGTCGTCCGCTAACGGGCTGATTTCGGGTGCAACATGCAGCAGATCGCGCACCTTCGCGAGCCTGGCGCGGCGCACCGGGTTGGCGAGCAGTCCGTAGTGACGGATTCGATGGAAACCACCGGGCAGCACATGGAGCAGGAAGCGGCGTATGAATTCGCCGGCCTCCAGCGTCATGGTCTTGTAGCGGGTGTGTCCCTTCGCGCGGTAGTCCTTCCAGCGGAACGTCACGCCGCGCTCATCGAAGGCGACGAGGCGCTGGTTGGAGATGGCAACGCGGTGCGTGTAGCGTGAGAGGTACTCGAGCACCGCCTTCGGCCCGGCAAACGGGCGCTTGGCGTAGACCACCCATTCGCAGGCACGCAGCGGCGCCAGCCACCGGGCAAAGGCAGCGGGATCCGCGAGCCCGGTGTACTCGCCGAAGAACTGCAGCTGGCCATGCCGGTGGGCCACTTCGAGCGCGTCGAGGAAGCGACGTCGGAACAGACGCGACAGGGCGCGCACCGGCAGGAAGAAGCCGGGCCGGCACGCGATCCAGCGCTCGTCGTCGGGTGAGAGTCCGCCGCCGGGTACGATGCCATGCACATGCGGGTGATGCGTGAGCGCCGAGCCCCAGGTGTGCAGTACGAGCGTGGCCCCGATCTGGGCCCCAAGATGCTTCGGATCCGCAGCGATGGTACGCAGCGTGTCGGCGGCGATGTCGAGTAGCAGGCCGTAGATGATCCGTTTGTTGTACCAGGCGATTGCGCTGATGGGTGCAGGCAGGGTGAAGACGACGTGGAAGTATTCGACGGGTAGCAGACCGGCCTGGCGTGCCTCCAGCCAGCGGTGTGCGGCGCTGGCCTGGCACTTCGGGCAATGCCGGTTCCGGCACGAGTTGAAGGACACCTCTGTCCTCGCGCAGCCTGAACAGCGCAGCAGATGTCCGCCCAGTGCCGCCGTGCGGCACCGTTCGATGGCCGACATGACCTTCAGCTGCCCCAGGCTCAGGTGTGCCGTGGCTCGCCACGCTGGCCCGTGGCTGCGGAAGATGTCCGCAACCTCCAGCATGAGGCGCTACAGCGCGCGGGCCTACCCGGGAGGCAGACGGTCCAGCGGACTGGTGACCTCGTGCAGCAGGTCGGTAGCGACCTGGACATAGAGCGCGGTGTTCTCGAGCTTCGCATGGCCGAGCAGCACCTGGATTACGCGGATGTCCACCTTTTGTTCGAGGAGATGTGTCGCGAAGCTATGCCGCAGCGTGTGCATGGACACGCGCTTGTCGATCTGCGCGGCCTCGGCAGCGGCATGGATGGCGCGGTTCAGTTGCCGCGTGCTGAGCGGGTCGACGGGATCGAGCCCAGGAAACAGCCACCCGCCATCGAGCATCTTGCCCTGCGCCCGCGCCACGTGCCACCACACACGCAGGCGCTCGAGCAGCACCGGCGAGAGCATCGCATAGCGATCGCGGCGGCCCTTGCCCTGCTCGATACGCAGTGTCATGCGTTCGCTGTCGACGTCGGTGACCTTCAGTGCTACCACTTCGCTGGCGCGTAGCCCCGCGCCGTACGCGACCGACAGCGCGGTCTGGTGCTTCAGGTTGCCGGCCGCCTCGATGAGTCGTCGCACTTCACCAGGACTGAGCACGACGGGTAATACGCGGGGCACGCGAACTGGTTGCATCCTGACCATCAGCTCGGGCCGGTCGAGCGTGACGGTAAAGAAGAACCTGAGGCCGGTGATCGCGTGGTTCAGCGACACGGCCGATATGCCATGGTCGACCAGATAGAGCTGGTAGCGCCGAGGTCCTCGACGGTGGCCGTGTCAGGTGAGCGTCCGAGAAACCGGGCGAACTCACGCACGATGTGCAGATAGATGTCCTGCGTCTTGGGAGCAAGCTGGCGCATGCGCATGTCGTCGATCATGCGCTGGCGCAGCGGGCTGGCGTTTGCTGGTGAGGAGGTCATGATTCGGCTCCTGTTGAGGAACGAGGCGGATTGCCTCATTCGCCAACATAAAACCGCGTGACCGGCCTCTCCCTGACCTCCAGCGTCGGACCGTAGCCCCTACCGCGCGAGCGGTTTAGTCCAGCCGACCCGTTGCTGCCGGTCAAGTCGTCGGAGGTGCGACGGCTGCTCTCAGAGTCCAACCGTCATTCGCTCGCTATCGTCTGGCCTTAGCTTGTCGGCCATTGCGGTCATCCACGGGTCATGCGGCTCGAACTCGGCGAACGGCCGGCCCTGCTTCGAGCCTTCCCGCTCGTCAGACCGTCTGCCAGTCAGGCTCTGCTGGCACGTCGCACGACCTCGTAGCTGCGGATTGTTTCGAGGGACGCTGTGCGTGACGCGTTGGCGACAGCGTCACCGGCTTCTTCGCCGCATCCAGGACCCGCTCCCGACCCGCTGTCGCGACGAAGGATGTGCCCATTGAGCGGTCCTCACCAACCTTGAAAACGGCCACGGCTTGACGCAACGCCTGCGCCTGTTGGGCCATCGACTGTGCCGCGGCCGAGGCTTCCTCGACCAGGGCGGCATTCTGCTGGGTCACTTCATCCATCTGCGTGACGGCCTGATTGACTTGCTCGATGCCGGTGCTCTGTTCTTCGGACGCCGCCGCAATCTCGCTCATGATGTCACTTACGCGCTTGACCGACTGAACGATTTCGCTGATCGTACTGCCTGCTTCCTCAACGAGTTGCGAGCCGGTGTCGACCCGAGTGACCGACTCGCCGATCAGTTCCTTGATTTCCTTGGCTGCCGTCGCGCTGCGCTGGGCGAGTATGCGGACCTCGCCGGCGACGACGGCAAATCCGCGTCCCTGTTCACCGGCTCGGGCTGCCTCGACCGCGGCATTGAGGGCAAGGATGTTCGTCTGAAACGCGATACCTTCAATCACGCTAATGATTTCGGCGACCTTGGCCGAACTTTCCGTGATCCTGTGCATCGTGTCGACCACGCGCCCCACGACTTCTCCTCCGCGCTGCGCGTAGCCCGACGCCGTACTGGCCAACACGGTTGCCTGCTTCGCGTTATCGGCGTTTTGACGCACCGTGCTCGTCAGTTCTTCCATGCTCGAGGCAGTTTCCTCGAGCGAAGCGGCCTGCTCTTCGGTGCGCTGCGACAAATCAGTGTTGCCCTGAGCGATTTCGCCCGCCGCCACCGAGATCGACTCGCTGGAAGTCTTGATGCCCTGCACGATACGAGTCAGCTGGTCTTTCATGGCGCCAAGCGAGAACATCAAGCTCGAACGGTCTCCGGACTTCAGCTGCAACGCGACGCGCAGATCACCCGCTGCGATGTCGCTGGCCAGCGCAGCTGCATCGCGAGGCTCCCCGCCAAGCTGTTTCGCAATGCCACGGGCGATGATCAGCGCCACGCCCAGCGCAACCGCAGAAGCCGAGACGATCAGGGCGATCACCAGCACGATTGCGTGCGAATAGGCCTGACCGGCTGCCTCGCCTTCCTTGGCCGCCCCAGCCTCGTTGACGGCCACGATCGTCCCGATATCCTTTTCCATCGCGTCACGAAGCGTGCCCGATTGTCCCTGCATCAGCGCCATCGCTTCTGCCTGTTTGTTCGCTCGTCCGAACGCACGGATCTGCTGGTCGACTTCGAGATACTTCGACATGAGCGTCTGGATATCGGCATACGCCGTCTTCTCTTCCGCCTCGGTAATAAGCTTCTCGTACTCGGCCGATGCGCGCCGGTAGTCTGCAAGGCCGGCGTCGATCCGGGCGTCCGCTTCCTGGCTTGCGGACGGCGTCTGGGCACCGGACGCGCGGTATTCGGCGAGGCTAATCGCACGCAATCCCGCTTGCATCTGCAAGCTGCTGCGCACGCTGGGCAACCAATTATCGCGGAGTTGGGCAACGTGATCGTTTTCACTGCTGACTTCGAATACGCTGAACGCGCCCAGTCCCACCAACAAAACGATGACCGACGAGAATCCCAGGATCAGCTGCGTGACCACCTTAAGGTTTTTGAGAGATTGCACGGTTGACGCCTCGCGTTGAGAAGAAATCGGCGGCCAAAGTTCGACTGGCCCGGAGGAAGCAAATTGAATCAGCTGACCTTCGTATCGGCAGCGAACTGCCAGCCTTAAGGAAATTGCGGGATTTCCCCTAAATGCATACGTTAGATGAATCTTTTCAGCTTCGGGGATTCAGGCTACGCTTGCAGCCGCCCCTCGGTCTCACGCGAAAGGCATAACAGCGGGGCGTTTTCAGGTTTCCGCCGGTTGCCCGGAACGACCGGATTACTTTAGCCGGTTGCGTACGTCAAGAACTGCTCGCCGGGAAATGCCGCTCCCCGTTGCTGCTGCAGAATCTCCGGGAAACGGCAATTGTCGAGCATTCCTGCTCTGTCTCCAGAGGTCATGTCTGGACGTCATGGCTGGCTCACCGAGCCACCTTAGGCAGCCTGAAACTCTTGCCGGTAGGCGAATAAGCCAGGCAACCCTCCGGTCATGACAAAGAGCATGTTTTTATCTGACGCATAACGACCTGACGTGACACCTTCAATCAGCCCCGCGAAGGCTTTACCGCTATACACAGGATCGAGCAGTAGCCCCTCTTGCGAGGCAAGCAACCGGACGGCGCCGCGCATCGAGTCCGTTGCTAATCCGTAGCCTGGGCCGAGTTGCGATGAGTCGACGCGAACGGCATCGGGCGAGAAGGTAGCCGACTATGGGTTTACCGAGCGGGACATCTTCGGACGCCGGAGGGGCACGCGTGCGACGCCCGGCGGGGGCGTCGTGCCTCCCAAATATCGTGATCCAAAGACGGGCGCGACTTGGTCGGGCAGGGGACGAGCCGCCTAACTGGATCAAGGACGCGACCACAGCAGACCCGAAGCGCGCCGCTACACCGCACATCGATCTGACCAGGCAAGGTGAGGGTCATCATTCATCACGCGGGGTACTCCCCGCGTTAAGACCGACGAGAATGGCCCGCCCCGCTTCATCCCTTGGCTTCTGAATGCCCCCACGTACGTGCGGGATTGTCGCAAGTGGTCACAATTTCATCGGTGGCTGGCCTGTCGTGTGTCAGGCGTGCGCGGCTGCCTATGGGCAAAATCCCTTGAAAACAGCAGACGCTGAAATTCTGTGCAGAAGCATGCTCCTCGTAAACGACAGGATTTCCTCGCGATGCGCTTCAAATGCTATCGGCAAACCATGAACGGTCGGCGCGTCGGGCTCCAAAATGATCCTCGATCGCCTCGGGTGAAATTTCGCAGATCACCTGCAGGATGAATGAACGGGACTGTCGGGTCGCCCGGAACGGATTGGATATCGGAACGCAGCAGACGAGTGTTCCGGCGGTTTTCTGATTGGCCGGTTCTGCGATCCCGCGGGAGAGCCTGATCGCCGCGCGGTCAACGGTCGTCCGTGATGCGCTCGACGTCGCAGTCGCCGATCCTGTCTATCGCGTTTAGCAGCGCATTGAGTGCCAATGGTTTGGTGACGATCTCGTCGACCTTGCCGGTGAAAGCCGGCGCGTCCTTCGGCCACACCAGTGTGATGATACGTGGTCTTTCGATGCAGGTCTCAAAGCCCTCTATCAGCAACATGGAGGCGCCACGAGCAAACGGTGTGACATCGACGACGATCAGTTGCGATGGTTCGAGCCAGACTTCGTGCCAGGTGTCGAAGGCACGCGCCTTCGACCGCCCGTAACCCTTCAGGTCGAGCAGCACGGCTAACGAATCCCGGACCCACTTGTCGTGCCCAACAATCACGATCGGTCCGGATAGCGGCGCTAATTTCGGTACTCCATGGGCGGCTGACTTGCGTAGTGGGCATTCGCTGCGCAGCCACTCCAGTCGGGACAGATAATAACGGTCCTGCGCCCTCGCAAGCCCAGTGAGGGACGTCGCTGAATCGTGCTCGAGGCGTTCCAGGTCTTGTGTCGCTCTGTTTAGCTCAGCGACCGCAGCATCGAATGCGAGCGTGTCTTCTGGCTTGAGCATGGGGATGTCGCGTAGGAAATCTAAAGAAGGAGATGTGGACCACCATGCCGTTTCCGGACGATCACCCGTCAGTTCATCGAGTTCAGCGAGGCTGACGCGCGGATCCGATAGCCTGCAGGCAGCGGTTCCCTGATTCTTCCCGGAGCGCGTCCAGACGGACCAACAGGGCGTGCGCCTCGTCCTCCAGCGTTGCGGGCAGCCCTGAAGTTCCTCGCACGCCATTGATCCGCGCGCGCCAGTAGTCCGGCGACATCACTGGCGTTGACTTCGCGCCATCGTTCTCCATAAGCAGATGCTCAAGCTGCAAAATCATGGCGCGGATGTGAGCGAGTTCCTGCGCCACATGCTCGTTCGGATGCATATGCGGCTCCATTGCGACCGATGATGCGCGCACCACGTGAAACCCGCATGACTAATGGTTCCAGTCGACCAGCCAGGGAACGTCCGGCCTGCGGGATCCCCACGGAATTGACTGCCAGCGTAGCCTCGGCCATACGCGTGATATGGCCGCGTAAGGCGAGTGAAATCCGAAACAAGGTTCGCAGACGATTGCCGCTCAGCGCTTCCCGGCGATTGCCTGAAGCACCGTGTCACCGTCACGGGTAAGGCGTGGTCGTTGGCCTCCAGAGGCAAGCTGTTCCAGAGCAACCAGCTGGTGTTCCAGCAAGGTGTCAAGCTCTTCGCGGTCCAGATCGATCTGCTCAGACGCGGCCTTGACGAGCATCAGGGTAGCGAATTCGTGAGGGCTTAGCATTTACGTGTCTCCGTATTCTCTCTGGATTGGGCGTTGACTGTGAGCATCTATTACCGATGACGCATCAGCACATCCGCATTGGCAATTATTCCAGGTCTTTTTTTCCGACATTGCGAATTCGATGCCTTCAAGGCCGGAGCACAAATATTAATTCTGAATTCGAGGGGAAACGAATTAAAAGAAAATATGGAGCACTGGCCACAATAGAGCACACTGGCTGGACGTATTTGCATCGCGGAGCGCCCCGAATCTGATGGGCTGTTGGAGGGATCTCCCCGCGCAATGGCGCGCATAGCAGGATCGTTTATCACAAATAGTCAGACAATGATTCTGCGAATGGCATGCAGCCGCCCGTCGGTCAATCGCAATACGCCGCTCACGTTCAAAGTCAGCATGATTCGATTTAAATGGTAATGCTATTTTCGAGCGGCATATATTGAAGAGGTGAAACGTCCAGAGACAAAGGGGCGGCGCTACCGACAGCGAAGTGCTATCGTTATCTTCAGACCATGCTTTCCTGTCATGCCGATCAACCAGCGGGAACGGGTGCCAAAATGGAAAAGAAAAACGCAGAGCGCCTTCAGGCCGGATGCACCGTGTCGAACCTGATTGACCAGGATATCGCACATATCCGGCACGCGATATCGGTCTCGCTCGCAAGAGATCTTGCCGGGCCGGCCTTTCCTGCAAGCTACTGGTGCCATAGGCTGCATGCCCTGCTCGATACCGGCCGCGTCAACAAAAGTCAGCTGGGCGAGATAGACAGCCTGCTGCTCATGCTCGATCTGAACGAACTGAATCTTGCCGCGGCTGCCTGCGCTTTTGCAGCCAGGAAAGATCCCGGCGAGACGGACGTCTGAATCACTGATCAGATCGCACTCGCATTGCTTCAGTTCGAGCGTATTTGGGTCGTCACATTCGCAGGTGACGCGTTTGGGGTGTGCACGCAGTGCGCGGGGCGTCGCTCAACTGTTGTCGACTATCGGCAGCAGTGCCTGCCGGTCGGCGGGTTTCGTGAAGTGACCCGTGAAGTCTTCCGGCAGCGGCCCGTGTGTTATCCCAGGTTGCCGTCAATTTCCGCCAGTCCAGCATCGGGAATCGCGACGTCTTGTCGGACGAGCCACACGCCATCAGCTCATCCGCCAGAGCATAAGTGGCGGGGCCCTCGTGGCCGGAGCGGATGGTCGAAGCAGCCTTGATATAAAGTACTGCTTACGGCAAACCGAAGAGAACCGCTCTGCGGGCTAAGTGTCGCTAACAAAACTGCTTCGTGAGTTCACGAACGGCGGTTGCATAGCAATGGCACAGTACAATGAGAACCCGTCACTACGACCGAGATAACTATGTCCCTTTGTGTTACGTGCCTATGTGGCAAGATTTCCGTCAACTTGCACGGCAGTCCGGCGGCACGTGCGAACTGTCACTGTGCGTCATGCAGGAGCTTTTATGGGACGTCCATGTTTTCTGCAACAGCTTGGGCGGCTGATGCAATCAGCATTGACGGCGCAGGCCGGACTTTCAAACATCCAGAAAAGCAGTTGACGAAAGCATTTTGCGACGTCTGCGGCGAAGTGATGTTCGGTACCAATCGCCTGGGAATGCGCGTGGTTCCAAATGCATTGGTTGCCCGCGCTACCGATGGGAAGCTCGATGCGGCCTTGGCTCCAACAATGCACCTGTTCTATCGCCAGCGTGTAGTTGACGTTTCGGATGATTTGCCGAAGTATCTCGACGGCTGGGATGGTCCCACGTATGCGCGATAACAGGTCATCGGCAGTGGCGCTCAAGATGCCGGGAACAAATGATGCAGCACGCCAGCATTAACAATGCTGTGTGAGTCTCGATACTTCGCTCGAACCGGATACTGCCCGCTCCTTCAATGCCTGCCAGCATCGCGGGTATCGGCGTGCTGTTTGTCGGGATCGGATTGGCACAGTACTTCAAACATATGCGGCCAGAGATCTTCGAGCGACTGGGTCGAAGCCATAAGGCTTAACTCTGTTCATAGACAGGGCGATCACGTTTCGCCTTGTCTTCTGCGGTTGCGTGTTCCCTTCGATCCCGAGAAGCTTTCGGGGTCTTTTTTTAAGCTGATTTTGCTAATTGACAACTGAATTTTGCTGCCGAACAGAAATGAAAATATCCACGGCTGAGTCAGATCAGTCTATTTCATAGAAAACCTTAGATTCACAAATTCATCTCAAACTATGGCTGTCGAGACAGGGATTGAAAATAAGAAGCGGGCAGCGACGCGGGCCTCATTTTCCTCGCCGGAATCAGCGTCGCGACTTGGGCCCCGTTAGTGCCGTACGCAAAAACCAGGCTCGACGTCGATGAGGCCGTTTTCGGATCGCATACACCGACGGCTTTGGATGCCGGAGCACTCGGCACTGACGTCGCGCCCGCGCGTGAGGAAGAAACTGCCACGCAGGTTGCCGGGCACACACGTGGCAAGCGCGGACGCAAGCCGCTGGATCAGAATCTGCCGCGCGAGATCGTGCGGCACGAATTGCCCGAATCGGACCGCTTCTGCGCGCATGACGGCGATTCGCTGGTTGAGATCGGTGTCGAGACCAGCGAGCAGCTCAATGTGATTCCCGAACAGGTACGCGTCATCCAGCATCAGCGCGTGAAGTACGCGTGCCCCTCCCGTGGGGGTAGATCCGGGGGTAACCGGTCATCGCCGCATCGCCCATACCCTTATGGGACGGGCCTGAAAGGCTACTATGTGAATCCAGTACGGCCCCCATCAAACCGGGGGTTGTGCGCCGCAGCGGCGTGCGCAAACTCGCGCCGGTCCTTGAAGCCTGTCGCTATCGTCCATGAGACTTCGCTCGTGACATGCTGCGGGGCCTCTTGAAATTTCCGTTCCATGCGCTATTTTGTTCATCGCTCAGGCAGTCGCGACAAGCGCTGCGTGTTTCGATTTGTTTGTCGGCGGGGTTTCCCACGGACAGGCGGACTGGAGCGCGTGGTTCCATTCGTCCTCCGTGTCGGCCCCGGTTTTCCAGGAGCCAGTCATGAGCGATCCCTTCTTCAGCACCGATCTGCTGGGCGAATTCGACCGCCTGCAACGGCAGATGGCCAGCCTCTTTCCAGCCTTTCCCGCAAGCCTGCGCGCCACGCGCAGCGAGACGTTTCCACTACTCAACATCGGCAGCACCGACGACAGTGTCGAGATCGTAGCGTTTGCGCCGGGGCTCGATCCGGCGGCGATCGACGTCTCGATTGACAAAGGACTGCTGACGATCAGCGGCGAACGCAGGCCGCCCGAGCGGCAAGCGGGGGACGATACGCGCGTGTATGCCAGCGAACGCTTCATGGGCGCATTCCGGCGCGTGATCGAGCTGCCCCGGCACGCGGATCCCGGGAACGTCAATGCGCGCTATGGAAATGGTTGCCTGACCATCAGCATCGGACGTTCCGAGGCGTCGAAGCCGCGCGCGGTCACCGTGCAGTGAGCACGGTGAACCATAGATCACGGAGGACACCATGAACGACAGCACTGAACTGACCACCGGTGCGGCGCGCAACGACATCGCCGACCATGAGCGCGGCGGACCCGCGAAGCAGTCCACACGCCTCACGCCCGCCGTCGACGTGTTGGAGGACAGCAGGGGCATCACGCTATATGCGGACCTGCCGGGGGTACCGCGCGAGAAGCTCGATGTGCGGGTACAGGACGGCAATCTGACGATCGAGGCCGAGTCGGTGATTCCGACACCATCCGGGCTGAGGCTGCAGCATGGCGAAGTTCGCCACCCGCATTTCCGCCGCGCCTTCGCGCTCAGCCCGGACTTCGACGTTTCGCGCATCGACGCGCAACTGCGCGATGGCGTGCTCATGCTGACGATTCCTCGCCGTGAGGAAGCGAAACCCCGTCGTATCGAGGTGAGCGTTGGCTAGGTACATTGCACACGAATGTTTCCGGTCGTGCGGCGCGGGCCGCCGGGTCCGCGCCGTTTCGGCACATGCGACCTCAGACAACCATGGACGATACACGCAATCAGAACTGGAAAGGCTTCGCGATCGAAACCAGCGCTATTGCTGTGCGGCACTGCGTACTTCCGCAGGGATCAGGCAGGTACATGGCCATTGTGCGTATCCGGCGCGGCGAGCAGACGGTCGAGGACTGGCACCTGCCGTGCGTCGCACAGCGCTGGGCGAGTGCGGAAGACGCACATCGGGAGACCGTCGAGTACGCCATCCGCGCGATCGATGCGGGACGCTTCGCCGGCACGGAAAGCTTCGCAGAGACGAGGCGACCGGAATCACCCGGGTGAAGCGACGGAGGCTGAATGAGGCGTACATCGTGCTGTCTACCGGCTTGCCACGGCCTCTGGATCGCCGGGCTGCCAACCACCGCCAAGCGCCTTGAAGGCAGCGACGGCTGCGCGGGCCGATTCCGTTTGCGCCTGCACCCGCTCGTCGGATGCGCGCAGTAGATTTTCGTCGGCCTGCAGGACTTCAATCAGGCTGACGACACCTTTTTGATAGGCCGAAAACGAAGCGGCTCGTGCCCGACCAAGTGAGTTCACTCCCTGGGTGAGCACCGCGGCCTGTTCCTCCCGCTTGACGAGCGCTGAAAAGGCGTTTTCCACATCTTCCGTGGCATGCAGTGCGGCGAGCCGATACGCGGCCAACATCTCGGCGTCCTGGCCCCTGGCCTGCGCGATTTGTGCATTGATGCGGCCGAAATCGAACAGACGCCAGCGCAGACCCAACACCCCGGCCGCCTGACTGGCGCCGCCAGTGAACAGATTGCCCGCGGCCATTGACGTTGCGCTCCCGATCAGTCCGCTCAGCGAGAATTTCGGGTAATACTCGGCGATGGCCACTCCGATACGCGCGTTCGACGCAGCCAGGCGACGCTCGGCCACGATCAGGTCGGGTCGGCGCCTGAGCAACTCTCCCGGCGTTCCCGTGTGCGCGATCCGCGGGGCGGGCGGGATGTCCCCAGCATCGACCAGTTCGGCTTGATGGGTGCCGGGCTGTGAGCCCAGCATCACATCCAGTGCGTTCATGGCCGCGTCCAGTGTCGTCTCCAGGACAGGGATGGATGCCTGCACCTGGGCCAGCGCACCCTCAGCCTGGCTTACCTGAAGATCGGCCGCCAGTCCTTTTCCATACAGAAGCTTGATGGTCGAAAGCAGATCCTGTTGCGTTTGCACCTGCCGCCGGGCCACCTTCAGACGGGCCTGCAATCCGCGAATCGTGATGTAAATATCGGCAGTCTGCGCCGCCACAGCCAGGCGCGTGGCCACCGCGCCGGCTTCCGAAGCCTGATACTCGGCGAGTGCCGCTTCCCGCCCGCGACGCAGGCCACCGAACACATCCAGTTCCCAACTCGCGCTGAAATTGGCCTCGTAGTCGTTGCCGTAGCGGTCGAATCCGGGCGTTGAATTCAGGACGCGCCCCAAGGGCGTTTCGACAGATTGGTAGACTCGCGCCGCCTGGCCGCTGACATTGCCTGAAGGCAGCAGCGCGGCATTCGCTGCGCCGAGTCCTGCGCGCGCCTGCGAGACGCGCGCGGCGGCCTGCTCGAGGTCCAGGTTCTGTTCCAGCGCGAGCGCGACGAATCGTGTGAGTTGCGGATCGCCGAAACCCGTCCACCACGTGACGAGGTCAGAACTGGCCATCGCGTGCCGGTGATCCACTGCGTCCTGGCCCTGGAACTGCCCGGGCATGGCTACACTGGGCCGGACGTAATCAGGGCCCACGGCGCAGGCTGTCGAGAGGCCGGCAACGATGATCGCGGCAAGCATGTGATTGGGTAGCATGAGCGTCTTCGCAGGGTTACTGTGGTGACCATAATACCAAATGGTCACTGGTTGTCTATTGTTGTATGCTTATCCCCATGAAAAACGCCACCACTCCTCCCATCACGACTCGCGGCCCCGCTGACCACGAGGTACGAGATCAGATCGTTGCCGCCGCCACCGAGCACTTCAGCCGGTATGGCTACGAGAAAACGACGGTCTCCGATCTCGCCAGGGCGATCGGGTTTTCCAAGGCCTACATCTACAAGTTTTTCGAGTCCAAGCAAGCCATTGGCGAGATGATTTGTGCGAACTGCCTGCACGAGATCGAAACCGAGGTCAGGGCGGCCATCGCCCAGACCGATCTGCCGCCGGAGAAGTTGCGGCGAATGTTCAGCGTCTTCACCGAGGCGAGCCTTCGTCTGTTTTTCCAGGACCGCAAGCTCTACGAGATTGCAGCATCAGCGGCCACGGAGAACTGGCAGGCCGTGGTTTCGTATGAGGCGCGCGTCCAGAAGCTGCTTCAGGACATCCTGCAGGAGGGCCGGCAGAGCGGGGACTTCGAGCGCAAAACGCCGCTCGATGAGACCGCGATGGCGATCTATCTGGTCATGCGCCCCTACCTGAACCCGATGCTCCTGCAGTACAGCTTCGATTACACGAAGGTCGCGCCCGCGCAACTGTCCAGCCTCGTGCTCCGCAGTCTGTCGCCTTGATGGAAATTTCGTTTGTGACCATTGACTAAATTGGTCACAAGAACCACAATGAAAGCCCCGATTCCTCCATCAATGGGACTTTCATGCTCCGGCGTCGCCTCGCTACCTCTGCAGTCGTCTATGCACTGCCACTTGCGCTAGCCGCCTGCGGCGACAAAGCGCCTTCCGATCCGCGCACCGAGACGCCCCTGGTGCGCACCGCCATCGCCGAGGCCGCGATCCCCGCGTCCCGTTCGTTTACCGGAACCGTCGCCGCACGCGTGCAAAGCGACCTGGGATTTCGCGTCTCCGGCAAGGTGCTGGAGCGGTTGGTGGATGCCGGGCAAACCGTCAAACGCGGCCAGCTGCTGATGCGCGTCGACCCCATCGACCTCAAGCTTGCCGCGCAGGCCCGGCAGGAGGCGGTCACCGCTGCACGGGCACGGGCGCAGCAGACCGCGCAGGATGAGGAGCGCTATCGCGACCTGCGCGGCACGGGTGCGATCTCGGCTTCGGCCTACGACCAGGCCAAGGCGGCCGCCGATGCAGCCAGGGCGCAGCTCAGCGCGGCCGAGGCTGACGCCGACGTGGCGCGCAACGCGACGGGCTATGCCGAGCTGGTGGCGGACGGGGATGGCGTCGTGATGGAAACGCTGGCCGAGCCGGGTCAGGTCGTCAGCGCCGGACAACCCGTGGTGCGCCTGGCCCACGCCGGGCGGCGCGAGGCTGTCATCCAGCTACCGGAAACCCTGCGCCCCGCCATCGGTTCGGTCGCCCAGGCCACCCTGTTCGGCAACAGCGGCGTGAGCGTGCCAGCCACGCTGCGCCAGCTCTCGGATACGGCAGATCCGCGTACCCGCACTTTCGAAGCGCGTTATGTCCTGCAGGGTGCGCTGGCCGACGCGCCGCTGGGCGCAACCGTCACGATCGAGATACCGGACGCACGCGTGGCGCTCCAGGGCGGCTTGCAGGTGCCGATCGGCGCGCTGCTCGACGCGGGCAAAGGGCCCGGCGTATGGGTCGTCAACGGCGAGCCGGCCAGGGTTGCATGGCGGCCGGTCACGGTCCTTCACCTGGACGACGACAGCGCTCGCGTCTCCGGTACGTTGAAACAGGGCGAGCGCGTCGTCGCGCTAGGTGCCCAGTTGCTGCGCGAAGGTGAACAGGTCCGGATGTCCGGCCAGGCCGTCGTAGTGGCGAACCAGGGAGCACGTCCGTGAGCGAAGGCCGATTCAACCTGTCGGCGCTCGCCGTGCGCGAGCGCTCCATCACCCTGTTCCTTATCTGCCTGATCTCGCTGGCCGGACTCCTGTCCTTCTTCAAGCTGGGTCGCGCCGAAGACCCGGCGTTCACCATCAAGGTGATGACCATCATCACCGCGTGGCCTGGCGCCACCGCGCAGGAGATGCACGATCAGGTGGCGGAGAAAATCGAAAAGCGCATGCAGGAACTGCGCTGGTACGACCGGACCGAGACCTACACGCGGCCTGGCCTCGCCTTTACAACGCTGACGTTGCTCGACAGCACCCCACCGTCGGAGGTGCAGGAGGAGTTTTACCAGGCCCGGAAAAAAATCGGCGACGAAGCCGCCAACCTTCCGGCTGGCGTGATCGGGCCGATGGTCAACGACGAATACGCGGACGTCACCTTCGCACTCTTTGCGCTCAAGGCCAGGGGCGAACCGCAACGCCGGCTCGTGCGCGACGCCGAGTCGCTGCGCCAGCGGTTGCTGCACGTGCCGGGCGTGAAGAAGGTCGACATCATCGGCGAGCAGGCCGAGCGCATCTACGTCCAGTTCTCACATGATCGGCTGGCAACGCTCGGTGTCGGCCCGCAGGACGTGTTCGCCGCGCTCAATGGCCAGAACGCCCTGACGCCAGCCGGCTCCGTAGAGACCAAAGGACCGGAAGTGTTGATTCGCCTGGACGGCGCCTTTGACAAGCTGCAGAAGATCCGCGATACGCCCGTCGTCGTGCAAGGTCGCACGCTGAAGCTGTCGGACATCGCCACTGTCGAGCGCGGTTATGAAGATCCTGCAACCTTCATGATCCGCAACAACGGCGAACCGGCCTTGCTGCTCGGCATCGTCATGCGCGACGGCTGGAACGGGCTCGATCTCGGCAAGGCACTGGACAGCGAGGTCGGCGCAATCAATGCCGGGCTGCCGCTGGGAATGAGCCTGACCAAGGTCACCGATCAGGCCGTCAACATTCATTCGGCGGTCGACGAGTTCATGCTCAAGTTTTTCGCCGCTTTGCTGGTGGTCATGCTCGTGAGTTTCGTGAGCATGGGCTGGCGCGCGGGCCTGGTGGTGGCCGCCGCCGTGCCGTTGACGCTGGCCATCGTATTCGTGGTCATGGCCGCGACAGGCAAGAACTTCGACCGCATCACCCTGGGATCGTTGATCCTGGCGCTGGGCCTGCTCGTCGACGACGCGATCATCGCCATCGAAATGATGGTGGTGAAGATGGAAGAAGGCTATAGCCGCGTGGCCGCCTCCGCCTATGCCTGGAGCCACACCGCCGCGCCGATGCTCTCGGGCACGCTGGTGACGGCGGTCGGCTTCATGCCCAACGGCTTCGCACGGTCCACCGCGGGCGAATACACGAGCAACATGTTCTGGATCGTCGGCATCGCGCTGATCGCATCCTGGGTCGTCGCTGTGGTCTTCACGCCGTACCTCGGCGTGAAGATGCTGCCCGACTTCAAACAGGTCGAAGGCGGCCACGACGCGATCTACGACACGCCCCGCTACAACCGCTTCCGTCAGCTGCTCACGCGTGTCATCGCGCACAAATGGCTGGTCGCCGGTTCGGTCGTTGGCCTCTTCGCCCTGGCCATCCTCGGTATGGGCGTGGTCAAGAAGCAGTTCTTCCCGATCTCCGACCGTCCTGAAGTGCTGGTCGAGGTGCAGATGCCCTATGGCACCTCCATTTCCCAAACCAGCGCCGCGACCGAAAAGGTGGAGGCGTGGCTGGCAAAACAAAAGGAAGCCAGAATCGTCACGGCTTACGTCGGGCAAGGTGCGCCGCGCTTTTACCTGGCCATGGGGCCGGAGCTGCCCGATCCGTCGTTCGCCAAGATCGTGGTCCGCACGGACAGCCAGGACGAGCGCGACGCGTTGAAGCAGCGACTGCGTCAGGCCATCGCCGACGGTCTCGCCCCGGAAGCGCGCGTGCGGGTCACGCAACTCGTGTTCGGGCCGTATTCGCCGTTTCCCGTCGCCTATCGCGTCACCGGTCCGGACCCGGACAAGCTGCGCGCAATCGCGGCTGAAGTTCAGCAGGTGATGGAGGCCAGTCCGATGATGCGCACGGTCAACACCGACTGGGGCACGCGCTCGCCCACGCTGCACTTCACGCTGCAGCAGGACCGTCTGCAGGCGGTGGGGCTCACCTCCAGCGCCGTCGCGCAACAACTGCAGTTCCTGCTCACCGGCGTGCCCGTCACCGCCGTGCGTGAGGATATTCGAAGCGTGCAGGTCATCGCGCGTTCGGCCGGCGATGTGCGTCTCGACCCGGCCCGGCTCGGCGACTTCACGCTGGCCGGGGCCAACGGGCAGCGCATCCCGCTGTCGCAGGTGGGCAAGGTCGACGTGCGCATGGAGGAGCCGGTCGTGCGCTGGCGCGATCGCGTGCCGACGATCACGGTACGCGGCGACATTGCCGACAACCTGCAGCCACCGGACGTCTCAACGGCCATCACGCGGCAGCTTCAGCCGATCATCGCGAAGCTGCCCGGCGGCTATCGCATCGAGCAGGCGGGCTCCATCGAGGAATCGGGCAAGGCGACGACCGCCATGTTGCCGCTGTTCCCGATCATGCTGGCGATCACGCTGGTCATCATCATTTTCCAGGTTCGCTCGATTTCCGCGATGGTGATGGTGTTCATGACGAGCCCGCTCGGCCTGATCGGCGTGGTGCCGACGTTGATCCTGTTCCGGCAGCCTTTCGGCATCAACGCGCTGGTCGGCCTCATCGCGCTGTCGGGCATCCTGATGCGCAACACGCTGATCCTGATCGGGCAGATTCATCAGAACGAACATGCCGGGCTGGATCCGTTCCATGCGGTTGTCGAAGCCACCGTGCAGCGCGCCCGCCCGGTGATCCTGACGGCCATGGCGGCGATCCTCGCCTTCATCCCGCTGACCCACTCGGTGTTCTGGGGAACGCTCGCCTACACGCTGATCGGCGGTACGTTCGCCGGGACGATTCTCACGCTGGTGTTCCTGCCGGCGATGTATTCCATCTGGTTCAAGATCCGCCCCGGCACTTCCGCGGGTTCGCACAAGAGCCGGGATAACCAGTCATCGCAGTCGGAACCGGTGACGCAGGATGCGCTCGACGCGCGCACTTAAAACATCATCAATTTCACCTGAGGGGAGCTGTTCATGTCGAAATCCACCGTTGTCGTTGTGACCGGGGTGTCATCGGGTATCGGACGCGCCACCGCCGAGAAGTTTGCCGGCCGGGGTTGCCGCGTATTGGGTACCGTGCGCAGCATCGCAACAGCGGTGCCTGTCTCCGGCGTCGAGCTCGTCGAGATGGACGTTCGCGACGATGCATCGGTCCGGGCCGCAATCCAGTCCGTCATCGAACTCGCCGGGCGAATCGATGTGCTCGTCAATAATGCGGGAATGAGCCTGATCGGTGCCGTGGAGGAAACTTCGGCTGCCGAGGCCGTGTCGCTGTTCGATACCAATGTATTCAGCATTCTACGCACGACGCAGGCGGTACTCCCTCACATGCGGGAACAGCGTGGCGGAAGGATCGTCAATGTCAGTTCGGTGCTTGGCTTCCTTCCCGCCCCCTACATGGGTCTCTATTCGGCGTCCAAGCATGCCGTCGAAGGGCTGACCGAGACCCTGGACCATGAGGTGCGCCAGTTCGGCATACGCGCAACGCTGGTCGAACCGTCCTTTACCAGGACCAACCTGGACACCAACGCCCCTCTGGCAAGCTCGAAAATCGCCGCCTATGATCGCGAGCGTAGCCTTGCATCGAGCGCAGTCGTCAAGAGTGTCAAAGGCGCCCCCGCGCCCGACGGCGTAGCGAACACGATTGTCGAAGCGGCGCTTGGGAGCTGGCGCATGCGTCGCACACCGGCGGGTGAGGCCTCTCTGTTGAGAAAATTGCGACGCTTTATGCCCACCGGCCCCGTCGATTCAAGCTTGAGGAAAACGTTCGGACTCCTGTGAAGCCGTACCATCAGCCAGCCCGAGTTCCTGCGCTTTCCGCAATGCCGGGATGGGTGATGTTTGATTGATCGGAACGTTTGCGAACCTCGCGACGCATGTTGGACAAGCTGCCCGTTCGCCGCGACGCCCGAAGCCATGTGAGGCGCATCCTTGCGAGTCAATAGACGCGCAATCAGTGCCATATGAACAGTGCGGCGATCGATGCGACAAGCAGCAATACGCCGAGAAGCAGCCACCTGTTGGGTGTCACGAGTGGCACCCCCGTCGTCGGTCCGGAAGTCGTGAGAGCGCCACCTTAGACGGAGGGTGGATGCAGGCGTGAGCGAAGTGCACGACTGCCGGTACACTCGGCGTGGGCCGCATGAGCGGTTTCCTTGGGTGGACACCATTCCATCGTGCCAGATATCCCAACATATGGGAATATTGTTCTGGCGTGAGAGTGCCTCTCAGGACTGGCACCTGCAGACCCAGTTTGCATCTCGTCTGGCTGACGTGACGGAGCTGTCGCTCGCATAGTCTCGCAGCGCTTGCACGACGTGACCTGGTGCTTGTGTTCCCGTTCACATGCCACCCGGTTGATCCAGGATCACGGCATGCGCGTTCGCTTTCGTTGGGGCGCCCCGCCTTCGAACTGGTGCAAACTGTGTGTCGCGATGCCGCCAAACGGGCCGGGGTGGCGCGTGCGGCGCAACCCGAGCGTCGGCCTTGATGACAGTTTTCTCTCGCCGGGTTTCCTGTGCCGCATCCTTTACGTAGCCGTGCAGCGAACTCCGTCCCGGCACGGCGATGAAATCAGGGCGCGTGGGCGGCGCGTCGACGAAATGCAACGGATCGACTTGCCGACAGCATGCAAAATGGCGAAGGTGCCATTTCGACTGTCGTCGCGAAGCGCGAAGCGCGGCGGGCTCCGCCGCGCTTCAGGCAGTGCGGGGACGTCATTGTGCAAAAGAGGGGACCAGCATGGCCGAATCGCAAAAGCTGACCGTAGTCTGGGAGACGACAGACTGGGCGGCCCGATGGATTGACTCAACTTCCGACTATGCGATTTTTGCGCTGACGACCGACGGACGCGTTGCGAGCTGGAACCCCGGCGGCGAGTCGGTCTACGGATATGCCCCCGAGGAAATTCTGGGGCGTCCACTATCCATCTTCTATACGGACGAGGACCGTCGCGACGGTGTACCCGAGGATGTACTGCGCGAGACACGGGAAACCGGTCGCAGCGAAGCCGAAGGCTGGCGCTCGCGCAAGGACGGGAGTCTCTTCTGGGCAAGTGTGATTCTCACGGCACTGCACGATCCTGCCGGGCAACTGCTTGGTTACGGCAAGATTGTGCGCGACATGAGCGACAAGAAGCGGGCGCACGACGCGGTGGTCGAAAGCGAGCGGCGATTCCGGATGCTGGTAGACGGCGTCACGGACTATTCCATATTCATGCTGTCGCCCGATGGGCGCGTTACAAACTGGAACCAGGGTGCACGGCGAATCAAGGGCTATGCGGCACCTGAAATCATCGGCTCCCATTTTTCGCGTTTTTATACGCCCGAGGATGCCGCGGCAGGGCTGCCGCAGCGCGGGCTCGAAACGGCCGCGCGCGAGGGTCGCTTCGAATCCGAGGGCTGGCGCGTGCGCAAGGACGGCAGCCGCTTCTGGGCGCATGTAGTCATCGATGCGATTCGCGACAACGACGGTGCGCTGGCCGGTTTCGCGAAAATCACGCGGGATGTTACCGAGCAGCGCGAGACGGAACGCGCGCTCGACGAAACGCGCATGGCGCTGTACCAGTCGCAGAAAATGGAGGCGATTGGCAAGCTCACTGGCGGTGTCGCGCATGACTTCAACAACGTGCTGCAGGTCGTGCGCGGGAATCTCGAGCTGATCGAGAGCAGGCTCAGTCGCGACAGCCAGATACAGGAGCGCCTCGACAAGGCGATCGACGCCGTAGAGCGCGGGGCCAAGCTCGCTTCGCAATTGCTCGCGTTCGGGCGGCGGCAGCCGTTACAGCCGGTTGTCATCAATCTGGCAACGGCACTGCGCAACATGGACGACATGCTGCGCCGCGCGCTCGACGAAACCATCCAGGTCGAAACCGTCGTGGCCGGTGGTCTGTGGAACACCTATGCGGACGTCCATCAACTCGAAAACGTCATTCTGAATCTTGCGATCAACGCCCGCGACGCGATGCCCGACGGCGGGAGGCTGACGCTCGAACTCGGCAACACAATGCTCGATGACCGTTATGTGGCCGGACTGCAGGACGTTCCAGCGGGACAATACGTTCTGCTGGCAGTGACGGACACGGGAGTGGGAATGTCCCCCGACATACTGGCGCGGGCGATTGACCCGTTTTTCACGACAAAGCCGGAAGGCTACGGAACAGGCCTGGGTCTGAGCATGGTCTACGGCTTCGTCAAGCAGAGCGGCGGCCATTTGCGACTCTATAGCGAAGTCGGCCAAGGCACTACCGTCAAGGTGTATTTGCCGCGCTCGACGGGGAGTGCGATCGAGCGTCCGTCGCCCGTCAGCACACCGCTGCGCGGTGGCAGGGAAACCGTGCTCGTCGTGGAAGACGATGCGAAGCTGCAATCGACCGTTGTCGACATGCTGGGCGGCCTTGGCTACACGGTGCTCAAGGCTGACGACCCACAACAGGCGCTGGCCATCATCCGTAGCGGCGTGCATATCGACCTGCTTTTTACGGACGTCGTGATGCCGGGTCCGCTGAAGAGTCCGGACATGGCGCGGCAGGCTTGCGAGACGCTGCCTCAGCTAAAGGTGCTGTTCACCTCCGGGTACACCCAGAACGCCATCGTGCATGGCGGGCGGCTGGACGAGGGCGTTGAACTCCTCAGCAAGCCGTACAGCCGCGACCAGCTCGCGCGGAAGATCCGCCGCCTGCTTGGCTCGCCCGGCATCGATCTCGAAGTGGTCGAGGAAGGCGAGCGCGAACAAGGGTTGGCCCCCGGCTCATTGCGCGTACTGGTGGTCGACGACGACGCGGGCTCGGCCGATGCCGTGGGCGCGCTGCTCGAAATGCTTGGACATTGCCCTCAGTTGCACAAATCGGCCGAGAGCGCCGACGAGGCACTGCGCAAGCAGGAGTTCGACGTATTGCTGACGGACATCTCGTTGCCTGGCATGTCAGGCGTGGATTTCGCCCTGAAAGCCGTGCGCGAACGGCCCCATATTCGCGTGATATTTGGATCGGGCTCGAGCGTTCCCCCAACCGGGCAGCTGCCTTTTTCATGGCGCGAACTGCGCAAGCCCTATACGGCTGACGACCTGCGCGGGGCACTTTCCTGACGCTTCACCCACTCTCGCGGCACTGCAACGTTGTCCACTAGCCGGGAATGAACATGCCCACGGCCGCAGCCGCCATGAATGCCGTTGCGATCCAGCCGCCCGCTTTCAGCAGCCCGGATATCGCGAACTTGCCCATCACGCGCCGGTTGGTACCCATCAGCATGACCACGACCATGACAGGCACGGCCGCCAGTCCGTTGACGACGGCACTCCAGTACAGCGCCTTGACCGGATCGAGGTGGCAGAACGTGATGGCGGTGCCGCCGAGGATGGCCAGGGCGATGACGGCATAGAACTCACGCGCAAGAGTGAGGTGCAGAGAAAGGCTGCTGCGCCACCGGAACGCGCCAGCAGCCCCGTACGCCGCGGAGCCGGCCAGAACAGGCAGCGCGAGCAGGCCTGTGCCGACAATGCCGGCGGCAAAGATGTATGCCGCCAGATGGCCTGCAACCGGTTCGAGGGCTCTCGCTGCATCGGCGGATGTCTGGATTTTTATGTGATGCGTGTAGAGCGTCGCGGCGGCCGTCAGCATGATGAAGAATCCCACTCCGTTCGAGACGGCCATACCGATCCAGGTGTCAGCCGTGATCCGGTCTATGTGCCGGTAGGCCCGGAACGATGAGATCCATCGCAGCGGCCGCTCGCCAGGCTTCGAGCGCATTTCTTCGACTTCCTGTGACGCCTGCCAGAAGAACAGGTACGGGCTGATGGTGGTACCAAGCACGGCCACAACGGTGGTGAGATACTCGCCAGAAATATTGGCGCGCGGCCAGACCAGTGAGACGGCGACCTTTGTCCAGTCGACCGGGACGACGAACGCGACCGCGACGTAGGCGAACAACGCCAGGGTCAGCCACTTGAGTAGGCGCGCATAGCTCTCATAGGGCAGCGTAATCTGAATGATGGCAGAGAGCACGCCAATGGCAACGACATAGAGATGCTCGGGGCCAGGAACGAGAAGGTGGATCGCCGCGCCCATCGCGGCGAGATCTGCTGCGATGTTGATGGTATTGGCCACGGCCAGCAGCAGCACCAGCACGACGACGAGCCATTTCGGACCGAACGCGCGCATGTTCGAGGCGAGTCCCTTGCCCGTGACGCGGCCGATGCGCGCGCTCGTCATCTGGATGGCGACCATGAGCGGATAGGACAGCAGAAGCGTCCATAGCAGCGTAAAGCCGAACTGCGCACCCGCTTGCGAGTACGTCCCGATGCCGCTCGGGTCGTCGTCCGCCGCGCCGGTCACAAGGCCGGGGCCGAGGCGCGACAGCCAGGAGCGTTCCGTGCGGTCGGTGACCGCGGCCTCGGGCTCGAGATGGTCCTGTTCCAGATCCTTTTCGTCCGACACGGCGCAGCTCTCCTTTCGAAGCCGCAGCCTGCGGCATAGCCCCATTCCGCAACTTCCGTGCCGAATGCCTGACTGCCGCTTCGGCGCGTCTGGCACGGTCCTTGCGCCCCGGGGTTCAGGCCGCGCCAGCGGCCGTGTGCAGCCGGTGTTGCGCTGAGGGAGAAGTCGTGAAAAAAGCATCGCTAAAAGGTGTCCCGACTCCGGAGGAGCGGGCGCCCCGCCTGGCGGATCTACGCATGCGCAAGATGGCGCGATCAGCGCACGCGTATGTACGCGGCAGCGCGGACCGCTTTTATGCGTGGCTCGACAGCCAGGCATCCGGGACATTGCCTGACGGGCCTCCCGTATGGATTTGCGGCGACTGCCACCTCGGCAATCTCGGCCCGCTGGCCGATGCCTCAGGGCGGGTGGCAGTCCAGATCCGGGACCTGGATCAAAGCGTCATCGGCAACCCGGTGCACGATCTCCTGCGCCTGGGACTGTCGTTGACCACTGCCGCCCGTAGCGCGGATCTGCCCGGCGTGATCACCAGCCGTATGGCTGAAGCGCTTATCGATGGATACGAACAGGCGTTCGACGACGCACGCACGGACGAGACGAAACGCGCGGAACGGCCGACAGTCGTCAGGGTTGCAATGAAGCAGGCGCTGCACCGCTCGTGGCGCAAGCTGGACCGGCAGACGATTGACGGCGTCGCGCCTCGCATACCACTTGGCAAACGTTTTTGGCCCCTGTCCGAAGAGGAATCGCAGGCGGTGCGCACGCTGTTCGAATCGCAGTCAGGGCTTGCGGTACGGGAAGCGCTGGGACGCGCTGTGCGGGGCGGCGGGAAAATAGACGTCCTTGACGCTGCCTTCTGGGTAAAGGGATGCAGCTCCCTCGGGCGGCGGCGCTATGCCGTGCTGCTCGATATCGACGGCACGTGTTCTCCAGGAGGGCCGCCCTGTCTTGTCGACATCAAGCAGGCCGCCGCCGCCGCTGCGCCTCGCCACGTCGGCGCCACGATGCCGCGCGACAATGCAAAGCGGGTGGCGGAGGGTGCCCGACACGTCTCGCCGCTGCTTGGAGACCGCATGCTCGCCGCCCGTCTGGATGGCTGCGCGGTTGTGATCCGCGAGCTCATGCCACAGGATCTCAAAATCGACGCAGACCGGCTCACGGAAGCCGACGCCGTGAAAGCTGCACATTTCCTGGCGCTGGTGGTCGGGCAGGCGCACGCGGGACAGATGGATGCCCCGACCCGCCGGAGCTGGCTGCATGAACTGCAGGCGAGGCGGCCCGGATCGCCGGGCGCGCCATCGTGGCTTTGGCGCAGCATGGTCGAGCTGGCTGTCGCCCACGAAGCGGAGTATCTCGAGCATTGCCGGCGCTACGCGCTTCGTCGGGGCGCCGGCAAGCGGTGATGCCGCGAGACAGCTGGTCGTGCCGCCCCCGTTTGGCGTCGATTGACGAGCCGCGCAGAGAAGCGGCGAGCGCGCCGTTTCCGTCCAGAACCCCTCCCTCAGGAATGGCTGTTGCGTGAAGCGCATCACCCAAACCACGGAGGTGATCATGAGCCAGAGAAAGACGGTAGACGACCTGTTCGTCCATATGCTGTCGGACATCTACAGCGCAGAAAAGCAGCTGACCCGCGCCCTCGGAAAGCTCGCGCGTACGGTCAGCGATCCTGAGCTTTCAGGAGCGTTCAAGACGCATCTGGAAGAAACGCACGGCCAGGTCGAGCGCATCGACAAGGCGGTTGAATCCACCGGATTGCGACTGAAGCGCATGAAATGCGTCGCGATGGAAGGCCTGATTGAGGAAGCAGACGAACTGATCGAGGAAATCGAAAAGGGCCCGGTCCTCGATGCCGGCCTCATCGCGGCGGCACAGAAGGTGGAGCACTATGAGATAGCGGCATACGGCAGCCTCTGTGCGCTGGGCAAGCTTCTCGGTCACGACGAGGCGGTGAAGCTGCTCAAGGAAACGCTTGAGGAAGAAAAGGCTACCGATCTGAAGCTCTCGAAGTTTGCCGAGTCGGCGGGCAACGCGAAGGCGGCGGGTAAGGGGTGAGCGACCCGGCAGCGGCGCCTGCTTCGTGCGGCAACGACTGATTAGCAATGCGTAATTTTTTCGGTCATACCGGGAGATCCTGATGTTCATGCACAACAGGAAACTGCAGTACACCGTCCGCGTCGACGTGACCAATCCTGGTCTCGCCAACCTGCTGCTCGAGCAGTTCGGCGGGCCGCAGGGGGAACTGGCCGCTGCGATGCGCTATTTCACCCAGGCGGTTGCCGAGGAAGATCCCGGCCGCAAGGACATGCTCTTCGATATTGCCACGGAGGAACTCAGCCATCTGGAAATCATCGGGTCGATCGTCGCCATGCTCAACAAGGGTGCGAAGGGCGAGCTTGCCGAAGCCGTAGATGAGCAGGCTGAGCTTTACCGCAAGCTCAACGGCGCTGGCAACGACAGCCACGTCACGCAGGTCCTGTTCGGTGGCGGGCCGCCGCTGGTCAACTCCGCAGGCGTGCCCTGGAACGCAGGTTACATCGACACCATCGGTGAACCGACGGCAGACCTGCGCTCGAATATCGCCGCGGAAGCACGGGCAAAGATCGTGTATGAACGGCTGATCAATGTGACGGACGATCCTGGTATCCGTGACGCCCTGGGCTTCCTGATGACGCGCGAGGTCTCGCACCAGAAGTCATTCGAGAAGGCCCTGTATGCGATACAGGGCAACTTCCCGCCGGGAAAGCGTCCGCCCGTCGCCGAATTCGCCAACGTCTACTACAAGATGTCGCACGGAGGCGAAACGATCGCCGCGCCATGGAACAGCGGCAACGGCCTGGAGATGCGCCAGGGTGAACCGGCGGTTGATGGCGGCGACGGCAACGCGTGGGTCAACCTGGACGAGAGCCAGCAGGCCGCGCTGAAAGCCATGCGCGAGCGACTGAGTTCGGAGACCGCCGTGGACCCGCAGACGGGAGCCGAGCTTGGCGAGGCAGCCATCCGGCCCGAGAGCCCTGTTCAGGTGCCGCCTGAGGGAGACTCAAAATGACCACAGCGCAGAAGCATATTGTCGACTGGCTGCGTGGTGCGTATGCGCCAGCCCCGTCACCCGGCATGTGCCTTGCGGATTGTGACTGCTGCCGCCGCGGACGCCGACTGCCGCGCTTTGCATGGCGCACTCGCTGGCTTTGACTCTGGCGGCGTCGATGTCGCGAGACGACCCCTTGAGTTTCGAATCGATTGGAATGGAGGCAAACATGACGACGAAGTCTAAATTGATAGCAGCGCTGGCTTGTCTTGCGCTTTCCGGTGGCGCATTCGCCGCCGGAGGCGGTGGAGGTGGTGGTAGCGGTGGCGGCAGTGGAGGTGGCAGTGGAGGCGGCACCGGAGGTGGCACCGGAGGAGGCTCTGGCGGTGGCGGCGGCACAGGCATGAGCGCGCCCAACTCCGGCGGCTCTACGGCCACGGAATCGAATGCCCAGGGTGGCAACACCATGGGCAATTCTGGCCCGTCGAGCGGGACGATGCACCACCGGAAGACGACCCATCCGAAGGCGAGCTCGACGCAGTGAAGTCGTCGTGCCCGGCACGACCGAGTGGGTGCGCGCTCCGACGCTCACAGCGGCGTCGGAACCGTTCGCCCCTCATCCATCGAGTCGCGCGCCGCGTACCAGGCCCCGACTAGTGCGCCGACATTTCCCGGCGCCGGTTGCGCTTGCGAAGGAATGACATGCGTATTGCCCAGATCGCCCCGCTTTATGAATGCGTACCGCCGCAGCGTTACGGTGCCACTGAGCGGATCGTGCATTACCTGACCGAAGCCCTGGTCGAGCGCGGCCACGAGGTGACGCTGTTCGCGAGTGGCGATTCGCAGACTCACGCCACCCTCATCCCCTGCTGCGCGCGGGCCCTATGGCACGACCGGGACGTTAGCGACACACTGGTTCACCATGTTGCGCAGCTGGAGCGGGTGGCTGCGCGAGCGCACGAGTTCGACGTCATGCATTTTCACACCGAACCGCTGCATCTGCCGCTGGCGTGCCGACTGAACGTCGCTTCGCTCACGACGCTGCACGGCGTAATCCGCCCGCAGGATCTGGGCGTGCTGCTGGATGTATCGCGGGACGCGGTGCTCGTCGCACTGTCGCAAGCGCAGCGTGAGGGCGCTCCGCACGCGAACTGGCTCTCGACGATCGGGCACGGCTTGCCGTTCGATCTGTTCAGGCCCAGCGCGGTTCACGACGGCTATCTGCTGTGGATGGGCCGCATGATGCCGGGCAAGGGGCCCGACGCGGCCATCGAAATCGCCCGACGATCCGGCAAGCCGTTGAAGATGGCGGCAGCAGTCCATTCGGGAGAGCGCGCCTGGTTCGAGGATCGTATGCGTCCACTGCTCAGGCGACATGCCAGTTGCGTGGAGTATCTCGGGGAAGTGGGCGGCGAGTTGCGCACGATGCTGTTGAGCCGCGCTGAAGCGTTGTTGATGCCGATCACCTGGGACGAGCCGTTTGGACTTGTCATGATCGAGGCACTCGCGAGCGGAACGCCAGTGATTGCCAACCGGCGCGGCGCTGTGCCCGAGGTCCTCCGCAATGGGGTCAGCGGGTTCATCGTCGATGGATTGGAAGCGGCCGTCGATGCGGTAGCACGCTTGCCTTCGCTTTCCCGCGACAGCTGCCGCGCCGAATTCGAGCGACGCTTTACGGCCGAACGCATGTGCGATGACTATCTCGCCGCATACGACACGCTGATCGCGCGACGCGGCGCGATGCATACGGCGCCAGCATGGGTCGGGAGCTGCCTATCGCAAGCGAGTGAGGCGAGCCGAACGAGGCTCGCGTCATAACCGCTGATTGGCCGCACGCATGGGAGAGCGGCAGGTTGTCTATCCACTACGCGGGTATGCCTCGGTAGTCGTATCGGCTTCAAGGCCGCCGGTCAGTGCGGGTTGCGGGAAACGCATGCCGGAGCGCGTCAAGGAGCGTCATCCCTTCGTTGATGCGCGCCTGTTCGATCTCTATCTGCTGTTTGTCACCGACGCGCTCGGCCCATTTCTGCCGCTCTCTTGCAAAGACAATGCGTTCGTTGATCGTCCGTATGGCCGTCCAGATCGCGTTTTCTTCAGCCTTTTCATGGCCATCTTCGAGCGAGAGTGCATTGTATGCATGGCCGGTGTGGCAGCGGTAACGTAGCACCCGATCGTCAAGCACGCGCCATAGCATGCCGCCGCATTCCGGGCAGGCGAGCGGCGAGCGCTCGCCGATCCGGTCGAGGTCCTCGGGCTGCAGCACGTCAAGCTGGTCCAGACGCGCCTCAAGAGAAAGGTCGTTCGTGGACATCGGGAGCGGCTCCTTCACTGGAGCGCCGCGCACTGCGGCGACGATGCGCGCTGCCAGATGCGCCGCGTCGGCGATAGCGTCCGCGCCTGCGGCCGCAAGCGCCGAACGGGGCATCGAATGCGCCTCGCAATCGTCAGGATCCTGCACGATGCAGTAGCCGCCATGCGCCCGGACGGTGGCAAGGCCTGCCGCGCCGTCATCGAGGTCGCCGGTAAGGACGGCGGCGACCACGCGGGCTCCGTAATCCAGCGCGGCCGACCTGAATAGCGGATCCGCCGCGGGTCGCGCGAAGTTCTCGGCGGCTCCGCTATCCAGTCTGAGTCGCCCCTGCGACACCCGCATGTGCCGGTCAGGCGGCGCGATGTAAATCCTGCCATTCTCGAGCGCTTCGCCGTCGGCGGGATGGCTGGCAGGCAGGGGGCCCCAATTCGACATCAACTGAGGCAGCACGCTATCGTGCCTGCCAACGTGCAGCACGATGCAGATGGCGGCCGGGAGATCGGCGGGCAGACCGGCGGCGATCATGCGCAAAACGCCGAACGCACCGCGTGAGCCGCCAATGACGACAATGTCACGTTGTTCCATGCCTCTAGCGAGCGCATTTGGCGGTCCCGCTGTGCAGCGACCGGCAGGAACCGCACACCCTGCATGCAACGGCGCGTCGCGCTCAGGCACGCCGCCCTTTTTTTACCGGCGCAGCGCTGGCAGGAGGTCGCGGAGCACCCGAACCAGTGTCTGGAAGTCGACCGGTTTGCTCACATGCGCGTCGAAGCCAGTTTCGCGTGCGGCGCGCCGGTTCGCCTCGGTGTCGTTCGCGGTCACCGCGACAGATCGAAGATTCGCAAGCCGCGGATCTGACCTCAGATGGGCGGTGATCGTGGCGGCGTCGATGCCAGAGCTGCCGATGTCACAAATCAGGACATCAACGACTTCTGCTTCCAGTGCCGCCAGGACCGTGTCTGCGCCAGCCAGCATCACGGTCGATGCGCCCTCCAGTTCGAGAAGTTTTCCCAACGAGGCTGCGGTATCCGGATCATCAAGTACGATCATGGCTCGTACACCTGAGAGCGAACCGGCCGGTAGCGCTGCAGCGCCGGACTCGCCTGCCGCTTCGACGGCCGGCAGCCACACTGTCATCGCGCATCCGAGGCCCGGACCGTCGGAATGGGCGACCGCGCGCCCGCCATGCATTTCAACCAGCTGCCTGACCAGTGCAAGCCCGATTCCGAGGCCTGTCTTTGAGCGCCCGCGCATTCCCTGGCGGTACATGTCGAAGATGTGCGGGAGTTCCTCCTGGGCGATGCCCTGGCCGCTGTCGATCACATCGATCCGCACCATCGACGCTTCAGGAGCGAGGCGCAGCTCGATCCTGCCTCCGTCACCGGTGAACTTGATCGCATTGGAAACGAGGTTCCACAGGATCTGTTCGCAGCGGGTGCGATCCGCATGGACCATAACCGGCGGTGGGGGGACGGTTACCGACAGGTCGATGCCTTTCGCCCTTGTATCCTGTGTGCAGGCGCCCGCGATGCCCTGCAGCATCGAGGCAATGTCGAGCGGCTCCAGCTCCAGCGCCAGTTTGCCGGTGCGCACCCGCGACAGGTCCTGCAGGTCGTCGATGATCTGCGCCTGGCCCCGAACCGCACGGCGAATCGCGTCGGCGGTTTCCCGCACAAACGTGATCTCGCGGGTCTCGGGCTGCCGCGTCAATATTTCTGCCTTCATGCCTATCAGATTCAACGGGTGCTTCAGCTCGTGCGAAAGGACCGCAATGAAATCGTCCTTGAGCTGGTTCGATTCGCTTTGCCTTTGCCTTGCCTCCTGTTCGTGCAGCAACGCGATCTCTTTTGCATCCTCGCGCTGCTTGCGCTGCGTGAGATCGCGCAGGATCGTGGCGAAGCCGGTGAAGGAGGCATCGGCGATCGGCGTGACGACGCCGCTGCACCATACGCGCCGCTGGTCCCGGGTGACGTGCCAGCGCTCATCGTCAGCGCGGCCCTCAATGCCGGCGGCTTCCCGTTGGCTCGCCGCAACGTGCGCGTCGCGGTCGTCCGGCTCGTAGATGAGCGCGATATCCTGGCCCATGACCTCGCGTTCGGTGTAGCCGAAGATCCGTTCCGCGCCCGTATTCCAGCTGACAATGCTGCCGGCGCGATCGTGAACGATGATGGCATAGTCGTTGGTTGACTGCGCCACGAGCCGCAGCCGCTGCTCGCCGATGCGTGCCTGCTCTTCTGCCTCGTGGCGCGCAGTGATATCGATAAGCGTGAGCACGGCGCCGTCGATACGGTCGTCGGCCGTTCGGTAGGGAAGCAGACGCATCAGATACCAACGCCCATCCTGGCTTTGCAGTTCGCGCTCGATCAGCTTGAGCGTCTCGAAGGCTTCCTTGACGTCCGCGGCTAGCGTGGGGTGATTCAGCGAGTGCGTGATGTCGAACAGCGAGCGTCCGATGTCGGACTCGATCAGCTTGAAGATGTGTGTGGCGCTCGGGGTGAAGCGTTTGACCTGGATCTTCCTGTCGACAAACACGGTCGCAATCTCGGTCGAGACGATGATGTTCTGCAGGTCATCGTTAGCCTTGGCGGTTTCCTCGACACGCGCGTGCAGCTCCGAGTTCAACGTGGTGAGTTCCTCGTTGACCGACTGCAGCTCTTCCTTGCTGCTTTCGAGCTCCTCCGTTGCCGAGCGGAGCTCCTCGTTGATTGCCTGGAGTTCTTCGTTCGAAGCCTTGAGTTCCTCGACGGAAGTTTCGTACTGCTCGATGGTAGTGGACAGCTGCTCGCGGCTGTGCTGCAGCTCCTGTTCGAGCTGCATGAGAACCGGGTCCTGCCCCTTTTGCTCGGCTTCGCCTTCGTCCGACATGCGTTCCTGCACCTCGTCGAAAAGCACCAGGAAGAAGTCGGCGTTCACGCCCTGATCATGGAACGGGCGAACGGTCATGTTGATCCACGACGGGCGGCCGTCGCGGACCATCTTCACGCGCCTCGCCTCGACGCTCGCTCCGGTCTGCAGGGCACGGAACAATGTCGTACGCAGATCGAGACGCAGTTCCGGCACGACGACGGTCATGATATTCGTCGACGGCTCGCCCCCGGCGTGGTGCAGGAACCTGCCCGCGTTGTCGGATAGATGCACGATCGCCGAATCACGGTCCACGATGACGCTCGGCGGCGCGTATTCTTCCAGGACCCGCTGGTGCAGGGCGGAGAAGGAGAAGCTCCGGCGCTCGACCGGAGGCGGCGGGACTGCGCTTCCCGCGACCGCCTGCACCTCCTCGGGGACCCCGCTCGCCTGCGCGAGCGAGGGAAAGGCCGTAGCTTGCCTTGCCCGATTGACGATCTTGCGCGCTCGATAAACGCGATGTTTCTTGTCGACGACGGCGAAAAGATCATCGGCAGCGTCGGCCGATTCTGCGGACCCAAGGAACAGATAGCCGTCGGGGCGCAGTGCAAAGTGGAACAGTTCGAGGATCTGTCTCTGTACCGAGCGCTCCAGGTAAATCAGCACGTTGCGGCACGTAATCAGGTCGAGATGGGAAAACGGCGGATCTTTGAGCAGGCTGTGCGCGGCAAAGAGAATGCGCTCACGTACCGGCTTGACAATGGCATACCGCCCCCCTTCATGCGTAAAGTAGCGTCGCAGCAGGTCGGCGGGCACGTCGACAGCAATCGACTCGGGATAGGATCCTGAACGCGCCCGCGCAATGGCCGCGTCGTCGATATCCGTCGCGAATACCTGCATCGCCGAAGCCGATCCGGCCGCCTCGCGCGCCTGCGCCATCAGCAACGCGACGGAATACGCCTCCTCGCCGGTCGAGCAGCCGGCAACCCAGGCCCGGATCTGCCCATCGCTGGCGGCAGTACGGAACAAACCGGGGATCACTGCGTGCCGCAAAACATCGAAGGCCTCCCGGTCCCGAAAGAACTGCGTCACGCCGATCAGCATATCGGCCAGCAGCGCACTGGTTTCGTCCGGCGTGCTACGCAGGAAATTGCGATAACTCTCGAGATCTGTCAGCCCGTTCACCTGCAGTCGCCGCTCGACGCGGCGCAGCACCGTTGCGCGCTTGTAATGCCGGAAATCGTGGCCGGTACGTACTCGCAGGTGCATGAGGATATCCTGGAGCGCGCGTTCGTCACCGGTTCGCGGAATATCCGGTGCGTCCTTCCCGGGCGTCATCCCGTCCAGTTCGGGCACGTGGATCCGCTGGGCGTTGTTCCTTAATTCGCGGAGTTTGCCGGGCATTGCAGCCGCGGGCAGGATGATGTCGACATGACCGGTCGTGATGGCATGCTGAGGCATTTCCGGATATTCGGCGTCACTCGGGTCTTGAGCCATCGTCACGCCGCCGCTTTCCCTGATGCGACTGAGCCCCGCTGCGCCGTCCGAACCGGTGCCCGAGAGCACGATTCCCATGGCGCGCATACCCTGGGCGTCGGCCAGGGTGCGGAAGAACTCGTCAATCGTGAGAATCCTGCGGTCATGTTCGTAGCGATCGGTCACCTTCAGGCAGCCGTCCGACAGGTGCAGCTGCTTGCCTGGCGCGATCACGTAGACGTGATCCTTCTCCAGGCGCGTCAACGCGGTGACCTGTTTCACGGGCATGGAGGTCGCCCGTTGAAGGATCGCGTCGGCATGACTTTCGTGCTCCGGTGAGAGGTGCAGAATGACGACGAACGCCATCTCCATTGAGGCGGGCACGTTACTGAAGAAGTCGACCAGCGCGGGGACGCCGCCGGCAGACGCCCCAATGCCGACGACCGCGAATGGCGAGCCAGTCGTCACGCGGCGCGCGCCGCTGGCATGGCTGTCTTCGCCTGGAGCACTAGTTGTCATGCTGAAGTCCTTTCGTTGTCACCGCCGGCCCGGCACGCGGGGTCCATCAGTCCGGCTTCATTGCGGGGCGTACCGACGGCGAGGGCGCCCCGTATGCGCTGACGGAATCGCACATTACTGCCGATGAGACCGACGGTCAACGGCGCTCAACACTGATCCCGCCGTGGCGCGCCGGGGAGGGCCGGTTGCATGGAACGCGGCACTTGCGCGCTCTTCGCAGCTCACCATCATTGCCCGCTTGTCTGACAAGGCGGCCACATGACAGGGATGGCGTTTTTCGGCGACCTGGCACGGTTGAACGCAGGGGATATCACCAGATAAAAGCGTTGTTTGTATGTCCGGACGGCGGGCGCGAAGCGATCCGGCTTCGGAGGAGCGGGTTCGACGACGCACGCACGGACGAGACGAAACGCGCGGAACGGCCGACAGTCGTCAGGGTTGCGATGAAGCAGGCGCTCGACGGCAGGTGTTCTCCAGGGGGGCCACCCTGTCTTGTCGACATCAAGCAGGCCGCCACCGCCGCGGCGCATTGCCGGCGCTACGGAGTTTCACCGTCGGAGCCACTCGCCCGCTGTCGTGGCACTTAGTGCGACGCGGTTGCTCCAGGCAACTTGTCGCTGCCCGCGCTGTCGGACCCACTTCCGCGCGCACGCTTTGGTTCAATCGCGACCACGCGCACCGGTATCGATTTCGCACCGGGGACCTTGCTTTCCTTTGCGTAGTGCCACAGCGGGAGCAGGGGATTGCATTCGGGATAGTAACCTGCGGCGCATCCGCGGGGGATATCGTAGGGCTTCGCCGCAAGGCCCGCAACCTCACGCACAACGCCATCGTCCGCGATGGTGCGCAGTGTTACGCGGTCGCCCTCTTCTATGTCGCGTGCCTCCATGTCATCGCGGTTCATCAGTACAACCATGCGCGAACCCTTCACGCCACGGAAGCGGTCGTCAAGGCTATAAAGCGTCGTGTTGAACTGGCCATCCGCGCGCAGGGACATCAGCCGCAGCGCGTCGGGCTCGCGCTCATTCATGTCGGGATCTTCTGAAAGCGCTTCGGGCACCATGAATTCTGCCTTGCCGCTTTTGGTCTTCCACGTGCGTTCGCGCGCGGGCAGCGGCCGTACAACCCCGCCAGGTGTCCACATGCTCGACTCGAAGCCGGCGAACATCGCGGGCCATGTCTTGCCCATTTCCGTACGCACCCGCGCGTAGTCCGCGCACCAGTCCTCCCAGTCGACGGTCGAACGCTCGCGCAACGTGGCGCGAGCAAGCCCCGCGATGATGAAGGGTTCGGACCGTACGGTCGGCGCGGCAGGTTCGGCCACGCCCCGCGAGCCATGGAAACGCGCCGTGCTGTCCTCCATCGAGACGAACTGTTCATGTCCACCGGTTCGATCGATTTCGATACGGCTCAGGCAAGGCAACACATAGGTGGTCTTCGCGTGCACCAGATGGCTGCGGTTGAGTTTCGTCGCCACGTTCACAGCAAGTTGCAGGTTCGCCCATGCAGGTTGTGTGCGGTTCCTGTCAGGCACCGAACGCACAAGGTTGCCGCCGAAATTGACGACGGCCTTCACCGTGCCCTCCAGCATCGCTTCGAAGGCTTCGACCGTGTTGAACCCTTTATCGCGCGGCGGCTCGAAGTTGAACTGCTTCGCGAGCTCGTCCAGCGGGGCGAGTTCGGGCTTCTCCGTGATGCCGACCGTGCGTTGTCCCTGCACGTTGGAGTGTCCTCGCACTGGCGAGGGACCTGCGCCCGGCCTGCCGATGTTGCCACGCAGGAACAGGAGATTGCAGATCATGCGAACGTTCTGGACGCCCAGACGGTGCTGCGTGAGGCCCATGCCGTAATGAACGATGACCGCGTTGGCGACGCTATACTCGCGCGCGGCGGCTTCCAGCGCAACGCGCTGCAAGCCGCTTTCTCGCTCGATGGCGTCCCAGCCGGTCTCGCGGACGAAGTGCGCGAATTCGTCAAAACCCTTGGTGTGTGCTTCGATGAAGACGAGATCGAGTACCGGCGGCTGCCCCAGTGAAACTGCCTTGTCATGCGCTTCGATAACGGCCTTGCAGATTCCTGTTATCGCCGCCGTGTCGCCGCCCACACGCAACTGATGGTACTGGGTACTGATCTGCGTGTTCGCAGGCAGCAGCATGTCGTGGGGCGACTGCGGATTGGCAAAGGCGACGAGGCCCGGTTCGCGCAGCGGGTTGAAGGTGATGACCGGCACGCCGCGCCGACGCGCATCCTGCAACTGGTGGAGCATGCGGGGGCTATTCGTGCCTACGTTCTGCCCGAAGAAAAACATCAGGTCGGTCGTGTCGAAATCATCGAGGCCGATCGTTCCTACGCCCACGCCGATGGCCTCCTTCAGGCCGACACTCGTGCTTTCGTGGCACATGTTCGAACTGTCGGGCAGGTTGTTGGTCCCGTACATTCGCGCAAAAAGCTGGAGCATGTACGACGCCTCGAGGGACGCGCGGCCCGAGGTGTAGAAGACAACGCCCTTCGGATCAAGCCCGCGAAGTTCGGCGCCGATCGACTCAAATGCTTCTTCCCACGAAACCGGCACCAGATGATCGGTTGCCGCGTCGTAGCGCATCGGTTCGGTCAGGCGGCCCGCCTCTTCGAGGTCATGGTCGTGCCATTGCATGAGTTCGGTCACGCTGTGTGCAGCAAAGAATTCACGGTCGGCCCGTTTCGGCGTCGTGTCCCACGCCGTGGCTTTTGCTCCGCTTTCGCAAAACTCGAAGGCGTGTGGCCTGGCTGGTTTGGCCCACGAGCAGCTCACGCACATGAAGCCTTCCGGCTTGTTTTGAAGGGGAAGCAGACTCATGTCCTTGAGCGCAACCTTCTCCTTCACGAGGATACGGGTGACGGCCTTCAGCGATCCCCAGCCACCGGAGGCGTAGGGATACTCCGAAGTCCGGCGGCTCTCCCGCGCCTGGGGCGTTTCCTTCGATCTCTGACCTTTTGCCATGGCATGCCTCGCGCGGGACGTGAACGCGCTTCCGGTGCGCAAGCCCCATTCCACGCGCTCGGCCGTCCGGGGCGAAATTTGCAGTGCCTTGTCAGCGGCTGTTGCGTTCGTCGGCGCTGGGCTTCACGATCAGGCTGATTTCGCCATTCCTTTCCAGCAGCGCAGCCTCGACCCTATCGAGCGAGGAACCGTGAAGTCCGACGCGGACGGCTTCGAGCACATCGGCCCGCGTGATGAGCGCCGCGGACATCTGCGCATCATCGAAGGTCCCGTCGCGGTACACCGTACGGGCCTGACCGCCAATGACGCGCTCGACGAAGCGTGAGCGCACACACAGCCACCCAAGCGCCCGGTGCATCAGCACGAGCACGAGGGACGCCGCGACGGTGGGGACGGCAGGCGACGCGCCGACAATGAACCGGCTCAGGGTTGCGCCGAGCAGGATGGCAACGACATAGTCGAAGGTCGAGCGCTGCCCGAAGGACCGCCTGCCCGAAATACGGATGAGGACGAGGGTAAGCAGGAACGCTGCTGCGGCGCGGGCAGCCATCTGCCACGCGTCGAGATCCTTGCCTTCCCCGAAAACCGCGTTCAGTGTGTTCATTTTTCGCACCTCCAGTCCTTGCTTCGAGCACCGGGGGGCGAGGCGACGCGAGCGCCTGGACCCCGCCGCCCCGTTCCCACGCATCAACCGTGCGTGGCGCGGGAACGATACCCGGCATGCAATGAACCAGCAGCGCGATCAGGACCGCAACCGCCAGCAAGCAGACGTCGAGGCAAAGTCATTGTGCCGTGCCTCGCACGACGTGAGCGTAAGCGGCGCGCGCAGCGATGGCGGCTCAGCCGCCGCCGATTCCTTGCATGACCTTTCCCGTGCCTCCGCAAACGGCACAGCGCTTGCCCTGCACCAGCCCGGTGCCGTGGCAGGCTCCGCACAGGTCCTCGCCTACGCCTGGCGCGCCCGGTTGGCCTTCGTCACCCGGATTCAATGGAATTTCATTCTGGCCAGATTCCGGCTTTGTACGTTGCATGGCTAGCCCCTTGAAAGTGAATGCCCGTCTGGCGTTTTCAGGCCTGACGATCAGGCAGGATTGAGCGCAGTCGCCATGCCCAGCCCGCGAAGACCCTCCCGCAGCGCCGACCGCGACGGCGTACCGGCCGAGGCCGTGGGTACGGTGAATGCGCAGAAGGCGGGCACAAACAGACAGGTTCGCCTTTCCGTTGCCCATCCCTATTGGAGTCCAGCATGCCTTCCCGCGAAATATCGGCGTCCCGTCGCAACTGGATGCAAGCCGCCTCGGCAGGTGTCCTTGCCGCAGTAGCGCCCGCCGCGATGGCGCAGGAGCCGGGTACCGCGAGTGGTCCGACGCCGCAGGAGGATCCGCGCGCCGCTTATCCGCATCCGCCATTTCCTGCCCAGCAGCAACCCTGGCCCGGACTCGCGGGACGCATGACGCCGCGGCCCGACCACGGGGAAACGAGCTATCGCGGCACCGGGCGTCTAAGCGGCCGCAAGGCGCTCGTAACGGGCGGCGACTCGGGCATTGGCCGCGCAGCCGCCATCGCGTTCGCGCGGGAGGGCGCCGATGTCGCGATCGCCTACCTGCCGCAGGAGGAGCCGGATGCCCGCGAAGTTGTACAGTTGATTCAGTCTGCAGGCCGCAAGGCGGTTCCGCTGGCAGTCGACATCCGCAGCGAAGCGGCGTGTCAATCGCTGGTGGAACGCGCGGTGTCAGGGCTAGGCGGCCTCGAAGTCCTCGTGAACAATGCGGGACGACAGCAAAGCCACGACTCGATCCTCGACATCAGCACCGAGCAGTTCGACTGGACCCTCAAGACCAACCTGTATGCGTTGTTCTGGATCACCAAGGCGGCCATTCCGCACATGCAGGCAGGCGCCGCAATTATCAACACGACTTCCGTTAACGCCTACGACCCGTCTGCTAACTTGCTCGACTACGCCATGACCAAGGCGGCAATAGCGAACTTCACCAAGGGGCTCGCGAAGCAAATGATCAAGCGGGGAATCCGGGTCAATGGTGTGGCGCCAGGACCTTTCTGGACCGCACTACAAGTGAGTGGTGGCCAGACCATGGAGAACGTGCAGAAGTTCGGTGAGCAGGTGCCGATGGGCAGGCCGGGTCAGCCGGCAGAAATCGCGCCGATCTATGTCGAACTCGCATCGGCGCAGGCCTCGTACATTACCGGACAGATCTACGGCGCCTCGGGTGGAGCGGGCAACCCGTGAGTATCGCGACGAATGGTCGTCGTGTTGCCACTCTCTATGCTTCGCTCAGTGGCAGGACGGCTGTTCGTGAACGCGGCTCGCCAACGTAGCGGGCGTGCGGATTGCTGGGACTTCGACATTGCGTGGAGGAGGGCAATGAGTATGGAAACGGGAGCAGTGCGCCGGCGCCTCGGTAACTGGATGCCAGGCGAGGAGCAAAAAAGCGCGGCGTTCAGGCTGGAAATCGCGCGGCAGGCCCGAGCGCGCGCGGCGCGTGCAGCGCTGTCCAGCGTCGTGCAGGATCTCGGAAAACTCATTGACGGCGATCCGGTGCTACGGATGAACCTCGCGCGAGCGATAAGCGAGGCGCTTGAGCAGGGTAAGCAGCTGGGGTATTCGGATATCCACGAGCTGCTCGCCATCATTGACTATCTGACGACATACAGCCCGCCATTCGACAGCGATGCACCGATGGCCACGCCACTCAATACCGTTCTTGAATGGCCAATGTGCATGCCGTCCGGCTATGCGGTTTTCCGGGATCCGGCGTTCAATGCGCAGTTGCGTCGCGTCCTCAATACGTGGTGCGCGTTTCTCAGCGGCCCACGGTCACGCGTATGGCTCAACGATGCGCCGAAGGGCTGGTTCAGCCCTCCCGCGTTGGAGAAGCTCGGGATGGACGACTTCGTCCATGATCGTACGCGAGCGCATTGGGGCTTCGATTCGTGGAACGGTTTCTTTACGCGCCATCTGCGTCCCGGCGCCCGGCCGGTGGCGAGCCCGGACGATCCTGCCGTGATCGTGAACGCGTGCGAAGCGTCGCCCTTCGACGTGCGCGAGGGCGTGCAGCTGATCGACCGCTTCTGGATCAAGTCGCAGCCCTATTCGCTCAAGGAGATACTGACGTCGAGCGACGAGGCGCTTGCCCGACGCTTTGTCGGTGGCACGGTGTACCAGGGCTATCTGAGCGCGTACAACTACCATCGGTGGCACGCTCCTGTCGACGGCAGGGTCCGCGAAGCCTACAACGTCGACGGCACCTACTATTCGGATGCCGAAGCGGAGGGCGAAGACCCGAGTGGACTTAACGACTCCCAGGGCTACACCACTGCCGTTGCCGCTCGCGCAGTGATCGTCATCGAAAGCGACAACCCTGTCATTGGGGAAGTTGCGTGCGTCTTCGTGGGCATGGCCGAGGTTTCGTCATGCCAGATATGCGTACGCCCAGGCGATGAGCTTGGAAAGGGCGACGAGCTCGGGTGGTTTCAGTACGGGGGAAGCACCTACTGCCTGATTTTCCAGCCGGGCGTCGTCGAGCGCTTCGCGCCGCGACCACCGTGGCATGACGACGTGCCGCCACTCCGCGTCAATTCGGCGTTGGCTTTCGCGCGCAGCGGCGCTTGAACCGGAACGCAGTGGCAACCGTGATCTACACGGGGCCACTTGCGCCGAGACCAGCCGTGGTCTGATCCGGTCGTATGCAGGCTAAGTGATTCGGGACCGCGAATTGCGCCGGTCCACGCATGAACCCGCAGATCAAGAGGCGTCCAAGCGGTGCGCTCGAGGACCCGCGCGCCGGTTCCCCAAACTTGCTCCAGCCTGGCCAGACCTGCGAATGCGTTCGTCATGCCGCGCGTTTCCGTCTGCTGATCGACGCGGCGGACTATTTCGCGGCGCTACGTGTAGCGATAGTCCGGGCGCGCCGCAGCGTGATCATTGTCGGCTGGGACATTGACAGCCGCATGACGCTTGTGCCCGCGGGCGCGGGCGATGGATTCCCCGAGCCGCTCGGCGATTTTCTTGCCGCCGTGGTGGCCAGCCGTCCTCTGTTGCACGTTCGGATTCTGGCGTGGGATTTTGCCATGCTGTATGCGCTCGAGCGCGAATGGTTGCCCGCATACAAGCTGGGCTGGCGCAGCGGCAAGCGCATGGACGTGCGGCTGGACAGCCATCACCCACCGGGTGCCTCGCATCACCAGAAGATGGTGGTCGTGGACGACCGGCTGGCCTTCGTGGGAGGCATTGATCTTGCCCGTTCACGTTGGGATTCGTCCGCGCACGCGCCATATGAGCCGCGCCGGAGCAACGGTCCGCGCCAGTACTATGGACCGACCCATGACATACAGGCCATGTTCGACGGCGAGGCCGCCCGCACTGTAGCGGCAATAGCGAACGAGCGGTGGCATATGGCGCAGAGGATCTCGCGGAGGGCCCCGCGCGCGCAGGAAGTGTCCCCGTGGCCTGCGACTGAGCCGGTCCGCTCGCCGGCATCCCCATCTGCAAGCGTCGATCCCTGGCCCCCGGGCTACGCGCCCGATATCGAGGACGTGAAGCTGGGGATTGCGCTTACGTGCGCTCCCCATGACCACCGCGAAGGGGTCCAGCAGATCGGCGCCCTCTATCGCGCCGCGATTGACGCTGCGCGCCGAACCCTCTACATCGAGAATCAGTACTTTACGGCGAGTGCCGTGGGCGACGCACTCGCGCAGCGGCTTTCGCAGCCCGATCCGCCCGCGGTCGCCGCCGTCATGCCGCGCGAACAGACCGGCTGGCTGCAAGCCGCGACCATGGGCACGCTGCGCGCGCGACTCTATCGTAGACTGCGTGATATGGACCGGTATGCGCGGCTACGACTGTACTCGCCTTGGAGCGGCGACTCAGGTGACGTATCCATAAACGTCCACAGCAAGCTCATGATCGTCGACGATGCGCTGCTGATCGTTGGGAGTGCGAACCTCAACAATCGATCGATGGTGCTCGATACAGAATGCAACGTCGTGCTGGAAGCCGCCGGCGACCAACGTGTGCGCGCCGCGATCGCGGCGATGCGCAATGCGCTGCTTGCCGAGCATCTGGGCGTGGATCGCGCGCAGGTCGACGCCGCTTTCGTGCGATTCGAGGGCGACATCCACCGCGTGATCGGTGCTTGTGCAGGCGGCACGCGCGGTCTGCACGTGCTCGAGCCGAAGGTCAGTGCGATGCTCGACCAATGGGTTCCCGAAAGCGCCGTAGTCGATCCGGAGCAACCTGCCGTGCCGGACGAAGTCGTGCGCGAGTTCGTGCCCGGCCGCGGGGGACGCTCGATTACCGGACGGCTCATGCTGCTCGGCCTGGGCGCGCTCTTTGCCGTTTTGATGACGCTCGCCTGGCACTACACAGGGCTCGCTCGCTATGCGAACCTCGCCAGTATCGGCAACGCGGCCCGGGCGCTCGCGGCCGCGCGCTTCGGGCCCGTGCTCGTGGTGGGCGCTTATGCACTTGCGGCAGTCGCTTCGGTGCCTGTCACGGTTCTGATCGTCTGCGCGGGGGTGCTGTTCGGCGCGTTCGCGGGTAGTCTCTATGCGCTGGCTGGATCGCTGCTCGCCGCACTGATCACCTATTCGATCGGCCGATGGGCTGGCCGCGACGCGGTGCGGCGGCACGCCGGTTCGCGCCTGAACCTGCTTTCGGCGCGGCTTGGCAAACAAGGCGTGGCCGCGGTGGTCGTGCTGCGCATTCTCCCGTTGGCCCCTTTCGTGCTCGTCAATCTGGCGGCGGGCGCTTCGCACATCGGACTGCGCGACTATCTGCTGGGCACGCTCATTGGCATGGGGCCTGGCATTATCCTCGGTGCCACCTTCGCGCAACAGCTTGCCGCCGCTGTGCACCATCCGGGAGTCGGGTCGGTGGCATTGCTTGTGGCAATCGGTGCCGTGCTGGTGGCACTGTCCGCAGCGCTGCAGCGCTTTTTCGGAGCGCGTGCATCGCAAGGAAACGCTGCGGCGAAAGGCGGCCCGAAGTGACAGCCGGTCTCGTGAAGGAGGTGCAAGGCGGGCGGGGCGGCGAGCTGACGCTTGTCACCTGGAACATTCACGGCGCAGTGGGAACGGACGGCGCGCGCGCACCGGAGCGCATTGCGCGCGTGCTTATCGAAATCGAGGCCGACATCGTTGCGCTGCAGGAAGTGCCACTCGGCGGCGCGGCTGCGGCGAGCGCCGATGTTTTGGCGGGACTCGCCCGCGCCACGAACCGCCGGGCCGTAGCGGGCCCGACGCTTGATACGCCTCAGCGCCGGTTTGGCAACGCGGTGCTCACACGGTGGCCTGTGACCGAGGCGCGCACGCTCGACCTCTCCTTTGGCGGGCGCGAGCCACGCGGCGCACTCGACGTCGACCTCCTGTGCAACGGCGAGGCGCTGCGTGTGGTCGCGACGCATCTCGGTTTGCGGCCGCGTGAGCGGCGCGCACAGATTGCCCAGCTGCTGACAGCATTCGACCGGCCGGGGCTTCCCGTCATACTTGCGGGCGACATCAACGAGTGGTTGCTATGGGGCCGCGCATTGCGCATGCTGGCCGGGCATTTCCGGGCAGCGCCGGCACCAGCCACTTTTCCCTCGCGCTGGCCCATGCTCGCGCTCGATCGCGTGTGGATGCATCCAGCGTCGCGCCTGGCGAGCGTGCAGGCCTGGAGCCACGGCGAGGCACGGGTGGCCTCGGATCATCTGCCGGTCGTCGCACACATCGCGGCAGGGGCGCGCGATAGATGAGCTATCTCAGCCAAATGCGTGGGAAAGCGACATAACAGGCGCCGAGGCATCCCTCCAAACTGGCAGATTATTTGTGTGAAGGATATCGCCCCTGGCCGTATGCCCGCCGCGGATGGACTCGTTCACGGAAATACGGCTTGTTCCAATGTCGGGCTCGGGACGAATTCACCCAAGGCTCAGAAATTGCTCTCTACGTCCACTCTGGGGTGTGCTGTTCAGGATTCCATCGGGAGGGCCAATGCTGAAAGTCATTGTTGACGCCGTTTTCGACGCCGCGGTTTGCGGGAAGCGCCGGGAGTCGCGCAGCGAGTCGCGATAATGGAGCAGCGCATGTCCCAGTCTTCATCCACCGACCCAGCGATGGCCTGGGAAATGGCGCTGATCGCTCGCGTCTCCGAGTACGGGATCTTCCGTCTGACGGATGCGGGAATCGTCGCCACCTGGAACCCAGGCGCGGCGCGCATCAGCGGTTACGATGCCGCGGAGATAATCGGCAAGCACTTCTCCGTTTTCCACGCCGCCGAGGACAGGCAAGCCGGCGTGCCGGAGGCGATGCTGCAGTCTGCCCGTGAGCACGGGCACTGCGAGGCCGAGGCGTGGCGCTTGCGCAAGGACGGCTCACGTTTTTGGGCGAACGTCCTGGTTATACCGCTTTCGGCACCGGACGGAAGTTTGAGCGGGTTCGCAAACATCGTCCGGGATGTCACGGACAAGCGGCTTGCTCACGAAGCAGTGCTCGAAAGCGAGCGCAATTTCAGGCTGCTCGTCCAGGGTGTTACCGACTACGCGCTCTTCATGCTCTCGCCAGAGGGCATTGTCACGAACTGGAACGTCGGCGCTGCCAGAATCAAGGGCTACGAGGCGGACGAAATCGTCGGGACTCACCTGCGGTGGTTCTATACGCCCGAAGACGCTGCGAAGGGGCTACCCGAACGCGGTCTGGAGATCGCTGCGCGTGAGGGCCGCTTCGAAGCGGAAGGATGGCGCGTCAGGAAAGACGGAAGTCGTTTCTGGGCCAACGCCATCATTGATGCGATTCGGGATGAGCACGGCGAACTCGTTGGCTTCGCCAAGATCACGCGCGACGTGACCGAGCGCAAGGTTGCCCAGGAACAGCTGGAGAAGGCGCGGGCCGCATTGCTGCAGTCGCAGAAAATGGAAGCCATCGGCAAGCTGACCGGCGGAGTCGCGCACGACTTCAACAACGTCCTTCAGGTGCTGCGTGGCAATCTCGAGCTGCTGGAGCGCCGCCACCGCGATTCCTGGTCCCGCGAGCGCCTCGAAAAGGCAATCGAGGCGACCGAGCAAGGCGCAACCCTCGCTTCACAACTGCTCGCCTTCGGTCGGCGGCAAGCATTGCAGCCCGCAGTGGTCAACCTTGCGGTCATGCTCAGGAATATGAACGACATGCTGCGCCGGGCGCTCGGCGAAATGATTCAGGTGGAAACGGTGGTCTCGGGTGGTCTCTGGAACACGCTCGTCGACCCCAATCACCTGGAGAATGTCGTGCTGAATCTCGCCATCAACAGCCGCGACGCGATGCCCCGGGGCGGTCGGCTGACGCTTGAGTTGTCGAACACAACGCTCGACAGCCACTATCACGCGCTTCCTGACGATGTCGCCGAGGGGCAGTATGTGCTGCTTGCGATTACGGACACAGGCACGGGCATGCCGCCGGAAGTGATGGAGCATGCGTTCGAACCGTATTTCAGCACCAAGGCCGAAGGGGAAGGGACGGGACTGGGATTGAGCATGGCCTACGGCTTCGTCAAGCAGAGTAGAGGCCACATGCGGATCTACAGCGAAGTCGAACACGGGACCACGGTCAAGATCTACCTGCCGCGATCGACGGAAGAGGTTGTCGAGCCGGAGCCTTTACCGATGCCACGAGTTCCGGGCGGCTCAGAAACCATTCTCGTGGTCGAAGACGACAAGCGTGTTCAGTCCACCGTGATCGAGATGCTCACCGAACTTGGTTACGTCGTGCTGAAGGCGGATGACGCACAAGGCGCGATGGTGATCATCCGGAGCGGCGCCAGGATTGATCTGCTGTTTTCCGACGTGGTGATGCCGGGGCCGATGCGCAGCACCGAAATGGCAAAAATGGCGGTGCGTGTCTTGCCGGGCCTGAAGGTGCTCTTTACTTCGGGCTACACACAGAACGCCATCGTCCATGGAGGACGGCTTGACCCGGGGGTGCATCTGCTCAGCAAGCCGTACAGCCGTGAACAGCTGGCAAGGAAAATACGGCGCATGCTGGCACATCGGCCCGGTTCGGTTCGTCCCGCTGCGCGAAGTGCACCCAACGCGGGCGCGCCGCAAGTTTCCATACTTGTAGTCGACGATGACGCTGCTTCCCGCGAAGCAGTGAGCGAACTACTGTCGCAGATGGGCTACGCAGTCCGGGAGGCCGGCAATCTGGAGTGCGCCCTGCGCGAGGTGAGTGAAAGTGTGCAGATCCTTGTCACTGATATCGCGCTGCCCGACGGGTCGGGCATCGAACTCGCCCGGATTGCACTTCAGCGGGTGCCGACACTGAAAGTCATCTTTGCTTCGGGCACCGAGGCGCCGCCCGCCCACGATGTGGGCTTTGAGTTCGCCTCCGTGCGCAAACCGTTTTCGGCAGAGCAGTTGCGCGATCTCATTGAGTCGGCCCGTACGGGAGCATGATCGGCACGCGGTCAGTGGTCGTCTGCTATGCGCTCGACATGGCAGTCGCCGATCCTGTCGATCGCGTTTAGCAGCTCATTGAGCGCCAGTGGTTTGTGGATGATCTCGTCGACCTTGCCGGTGAAAGCCGGCGCGTCCTGCGGCCACACCAGTGCGATGATAGGTGGTCTTTCGATGCAGGTATCAAAGCCCTCTATCAGCAACGTGGAGGCGCCGCGAGAAAACAGCGAGACATCGACGACGATCAGTTGCGATGGTTCGAGCCAGACTTCGTGCCAGGTATCGAAGGCACGCGCCTTCGACCGCCCGTAACCCCGCCCGTAACCCTTCACGTCGAGCAAAACGGCTAACGAATCCCGGACCCACTTGTCGTGCCCAACAATCACAATCGGTCCGGATACCGGCGCTGGTTTCGGTACGCCATGGGCGGCAGACCTGCGCAGCTGGCACTCGCTGCGCAGCCACTCCAGTCGAGACAGATAATAGCGATCCTGCGCCCTCGCAAGCCCAGCGGGGGACGTCGCTGGATCGTGCTCAAGGCGTTCCAGGTCCTGCGTCGCTCTTTTCAGCTCGGCCACCGCAGTACCGAATGCGAGCGCGTCGTCGGGCTTCAGCATGGAGATTTCACGTGAGATACATAAGGAAGGACATAGGGGCGCCACGCCTTCAGACGATCAGTCGCGAGAAATTGGCATTTATTCCGGAAGCTTTTCCGGACCTTGCGAATTCGAAGCCAAGCCTTCAGGCCCGGAGCACAAATATTAATTCTGAATTCGATGGGAAACGAATTAAAAGAAAATATGGGGCTCCGGCCACAATAGAGCATGCATCGCGATGCGAACCATGGAGATAGTGAGGTTGGGTATGGTTAACAGGATGGCTCATCGCGAATAGTCAGACCATCATTGGGAGAATGGCATGCAGCCGCCCGGCGCTGCCGTCGCTGCATAGCGTTCTCATGAAGCCGTGCAAGCGCGTTCGTGGTCTCGCTGGGCGATCGCGCGCCGGGCCTCGAAGAGGCCACAGCGCGGACATTCATAGCCGAAGGGAGGCATGACTGCCAAACCTCCGCCATTGGCTCTCAGAGCAGTGGGTCCTCCGATCCACTACGCGCGACAGGCGATCCGCTCGCGCTCCAGTACGGGCGTCGGTTGTAGTAGTCATGCAATTGCGTACCCCACGAAACGTCGGCCATCGAAGGCCAGTGATCCTTGTCGAAGCCGGGGTCGTCCTTGATGCGCTGGGCCGTCTGGTCGACGCGGAAACATTTTTCGGCAGTGTCCAGCGTCAGCGCGCTCCACGGGATCGCGTGAAGGGTGGTTCCCATACCGAGAAATCCGCCTTCGGACAGCACGGCGTAAGCAACGCGGGCGCTTCGCACATCAAGCATGATGTCGGAGATCTTGCCCACGTGTTCGCCGTCGGACGAATAAACCTTGTTGCCGTCGAGCGTGGCGGCGGCCATGACTTCAGGGCCCGGCCCATCGCCGATACCGCCTCCGGTGATCTTGGCGCCAGCGTTGGGCGAGAGGGGATCAGAGGTAGTCATTTCGTGCTCCAGGGTGGTTAGAGGCGATCACTGAACAGCATCCCGCATGCCGCGCAATCCCATTTCACGCAAACACTCCGTTTGACAGCCAGTTCCTCGCAGTGCGCGCCCAGGCACAGAGGGTGCGCTCTGGTTGGCATACTTCAAGGAGCGGGCAATGCTTTACTACGCGATCGTTTTTTTCGTGATAGCCATCATCGCAGCTGTCTTCGGGTTTGGTGGGATCGCCGCAGGCGCGGCGAGTATCGCCAAAATTCTGTTCGTCATTTTCGTGATCCTCTTTCTGGCGAGCTTGCTGTTTGGACTTACCAGGCGTTAAAGAATCAGCGCCTCGAGTCATGGGTCCGCATCGCATTCTGTTCTTCCGGCACGCAGAGAAAGGTACGAAACGGGGTCCGGCAAAGACGATGGCGCGGCGCTTATGGCCGATGTGCAGCTCGCCTGATCAAAAGCCCAGAATTCCGCGCGCTGCGTCGACGGACAGGGGCCTGCGCATGCGCTCGCTCATGAGCGCCATCTCGCGATCGTAGCCGCAGGCGAGTGCGGCCCGAAGGCGGCCCGACTCAGCGTAGAGGACTCCAAAGCGATCGTCCCCGGCGCGGCCGGCAATCACCAGATCGTCCCAATGTCCGGCATGCCCAAGATAGTCGACGCGCTTGTCGTAGTGCTGGGTCCAGAAGAACGGCACGCCGTCGTAGCTTGCCGTCTGGCCCAGCATGTTGAGCGCCGCGATGCGTCCTTGTTGCTGTGCAACGCGCCAATGTTCGATGCGTGTGCGCTGCGGCGTTTCCAACGCGCTGCTGAGCGTGAATCGCGCGATATCTCCCGCCGCGTAGGTTTCGCCGCAGACCCGCATCGTCGCATCCACATCGAGTCCGCCGTCTTCGCCGATCTCGGCGCCGCTGACAAAGTGCGTAGCCGGGCGCACGCCAATGCCTACGATCACGGCCTTCGCGCCCAGCGCGCTGCCGTCGTCGAGATCGACCGCTTCGACCTCGCGCGCGCCGCTGAAGCGCAGCGCCTTCGCGCGCCGAAACACCACGCCGTGGGATTCGTGCCAGTCGCGGAACATCCCGCCGATACGCTCGCCAAGCACGCGTTGCAGCGGCACACCTGCGGGGGACACGATGGTGACTTCGACGCCGCGTCTACGCAATGCCGAGGCCGTTTCCAGGCCGATGAAGCTGTCACCCAGCACCACGGCGCGCTCGGTTGGCGCGAGCGCGTGGAGTATGGCTGTGGCGTCTGCCAGGGTGCGCAGCGTGAACAGGTTGCCAAGTTCGGCGCCCGGTATATCGGGTCGTTTTGCCACCGAGCCGCTTGCGATGAGCACGGCGTCGAAGGTATGCATGTCGCCATCGGCTAGTGTGACGTGTCTTGTCTGGACGTCGCAGTGTTTGACCGCTCTGTGCTCGACGCGCAAGCGCTTGTCGTGGGCCACGCTTTCGGGCAGGATCGGCGGGACCTCGTCGGGCGTCATCTCGCCGGCGGGCACGAATTTGCTGAGACAGGTACGGTCGTAGGGCACTTGCGGCTCGGCGGTGAATATCGTCACCTCGCCCGCGAATTCGCTTTCCAGCAGCGTGGCGACGGCCGCTGCGCCCGCCGCACCGCCGCCGATCACCGCGAAACGACGGGCGGACCTGGCGTGCGCGGAGGGCGTGCGAGGCGCGGCGGCACGCAGTGGCGTGAGTTCGACGAGGACGGCGTCCCCTTCGATACGCACCGGGTACGACGTCAGCCCCTCCAGCGCAGGCGGTTCGAGACACGCGCCGCTTTCGATCGAGAACACGCCCTTGTGCCATGGGCACACGATGCGGCCTGCGCAAAGCGCGCCCTGTTCGAGTGGCGCGCCCGCATGCGGGCAGTCCGCGCTGAATGCGCGGATGCGATCGCCCGCGTTCACGAGCAGCACGGCGACCCCTTCCAGCTCGATGCGCCGCATGGCCGTCGGGGGCACTGCTGCCACATCCATTGCCTTGATCCATCCAGCCATAGCGTGCTCCGGTCTCTTCTGTGGGACCCCAAGCGCAATCGATGTGCCGGGAGACGCGTGCGCCAATGCCGCGCCCGGGCGCGAGCGGGGCCGGCGCAACGCTGCGAAAAGGTTCGACTGAGGCATCGGCGAAGGAGTGGACGAGAACGGTACGTACGCGTCGACATTGCGACCCCGGGTGTCGAAGGCCGCGCAGGCGCCGGTATAGGGGCGGTCGGCGCAGGCATCCGGCGTGCGCTGCAGGGGATGAGACTGCGCCGCTCGAGCGCGAAATGCGTGCGCATGCAGTCTGGCCTTTGCTGCGTACGCCACGATGGAACTTCGGGTGGCATGACGCAATGTCACGCCAACACCATGGAGTTCGAATGATCGGGGTCATTATTCCTGCGCACAACGAAGCGGGCCTGATCGCCGCGTGTCTTGCCTCGGTGCGGTGCGCCGCGACGCATCCTTCGCTGCGAGGCGAAGCGGTTCGGCCGCTCGTGGTGCTCGACGCCTGCACGGACGCATCGGCTGAGATCGTCTCGGACTTCGGGTTCGAGGCCCTATGCATAGAAGCGCGCAACGTTGGCGTCGCCCGCGCTGCCGGTGCTGAGGCCTTGCTCGCCTGCGGCGCGCGCTGGCTGGCCTTCACCGACGCCGACAGTCACGTGGCGCCCGACTGGCTTGCCGCGCAGCTCGCGCTTGCCGCGGACGCCGTGTGCGGGCCCGTGAGCGTGGACGACTGGAGCGCGCTGGCGCCTTGCGCCCGCGCGACCTGGGAACGGCGCTACCGCGACGCGGACGGGCATCGCCACATTCATGGCGCAAACCTGGGCGTCGCGGCGCACGCGTATTTGCGCGCTGGCGGTTTTCCGCCGCTTGCCTGCAGCGAAGACGTCGCGCTGGTCGATCTGCTGATCGCGACAGGCGCCACGCTCGCGTGGAGCGCGGCGCCGCGCGTGGTGACCAGCGGGCGGCGCGACGCGCGTACGCGCGGCGGCTTCGGCGACACGCTCGCCGCGTGGGCGGACGGCGTGGACGATAGCGAGCAGTCGGTTGCGCCTTGAGTCTCAGCGTGTCTTCACGCGCGTTCGCGGCGCGCGACACTGAGCCGATCGCGGCTCCAGACATCGAGCAGGAAATCCGTGTCTTCGATCTGAACGACCGCATGCAGCGCGGCGTTTGCCGCCGCCTGCGCGAAGATGCCATGCACCTGGGCGCTTTGCAGCATCCACGTCTCGCCGCCGTGACGCCAGTGGCAGCATGCCAGCGTGCCATCGGCGGCGAGCGAGGAGGCGGCTAGCGTGGCGAGCGAAGTGCAGTCGCTTGCGTTCAGGTAGTACGCGAATTCGCTCATCACGATCAAGTCGAACTGTCCGGCGGGCCAGTCGCGCGGCATGGCGAGCGCGTGCACGTCCACGTTCGCGAACGCGGCGAGGCGCTCTTGTGCCACGGCGACGGCGCGAGGCGAGAAGTCGGCGCAAACCAGATGCTCGCAACGCCGCGCCAGGTCGGCGGACAAGGCTCCGATTGCGCAAGCCGGCTCGAAGGCCATGCGATAACGCTCGCGCGGCAGCGACGCGAGCAGCAGCGCGCGCTTGCGCGCCTCGTACCAGCTGTCGCGGTAGTGCCATGGATCGGGGTTCGCGGCGAACTTGCTGTCGAAATAGCTGGCGAGCGATGTGGGGGGACGGTCCATCGTTATCCTTGCGATCGCGGGTTTTAGCGCTGCCGCCAGTCTTCGCCGGACTCGAGGACCGCGCCGGCGAGCGCAGCACAGCGGCGGCGCCCAGGTGTGCACGCAAACACCGTTCCGCAACCCGCGCGCCCGCGGCGGCGCGCCATGGCAACGGGCCGAGCCGGAACGCCAATTGCGCGGGAGAGGCGTTCGACAAGCCGTATCGACAAGGGATCCATTATGAAACAGAAGCCGGCGGAAGTACGCACGCCGCGGGTGCGAAAAGGACAGATGATGCAAGGTCTGTCGCGCGAGGCGTTTCGGGCGCGTTTTATGGCCCGCTATCACGATCCCGCGTTTCGTGCCGAAGACGCCGCGCTCGCGCGCCTCGAAACGATTGCCTGGGATGCCTATAGCGAAGGACGCAAGGCGCCGCTGACCGCGAAGGCGGGGGAGGGTTACGCCGATCCCGACTATGACCTCTCCACCGAATGGCGCCTGACGCACCAGCGTCTTGAAGCCGCGCAGCGGCGCCAGCGGGAGAGCGGCACGCGCTCCCGCGTGATCGTGGTGAATGCGTCGTCGCGCAATGACTATACGTGCCCGGGAGAGATGTCGAAGAGTTTTCGGCTCGCGCAGATCTGCGAGCATGAACTGACGCAGGCCGGCATCGAAGCCGACATGCTCGACCTCTCGCGCCTCGCTGCCGAACCCGACCTTCACATTTATCCGTGCAAGGCCTGTGTTTCCACGGCAATGCCGCTATGCCACTGGCCGTGCAGCTGCTATCCGAACCATTCGCTCGGTCAGGTCAACGACTGGATGGCGGAGATTTACGAGCGCTTCGCGGCCTGCCACGGCGCGATTTTCGTGACGCCGGTGTACTGGTATCAGGTGAGTAGCCCGCTCAAGCTGATGATGGACCGGCTCGTATGCGCGGACGGCGGCAATCCCGATCCCTCCTCGACTCACGGCAAGCATCCGGACGAAGCGAAAGCGCTTGAACTGGCGGGCTGGCATTATCCCAGGCATCTTGCGGGACGAGCGTACGGCGCGATCGTGCATGGCGATGTGGCAGGCATCGAGGACACTCGCCGCGCGCTTGCCGACTGGCTCGACTGGATGGGATGGGTCGACGCGGGCGCGTCGGCGCGCATCGATCGCATGGTGGGCTACTACGAACCCTACGCGAGCTCACATGACGCACTCGACGCCGACGTGCGCTTCCAGCAGGAGGTGGCCAACGTGGCGCGCGCGGTGGGAAAAGCGGTGGTCGCGCTCCGCGCGGGCAAGCTGCATCGCGCCGACGAAGGTATCGAGCCGCCGCGTGCGAAATGAATCTGATCGGCATTGCACGGCCATATGCAGTTGTAGAAGCTACGTGCAAGCGCTGCAAGCGATACGATCCGGGGCACCACCGCGCCATATCACGTGCATGCCATTGGGCGTCTGGAGCCCAAAAGGAGAAACGATGTCGATTGCTCTGCCTCACGACATGAGCGACGGCGCGCCGCGGCTGATTGTGGTTTCGCCACATCTGGACGACGCGGTGCTCGGCTGCGCAGGTCTCATCGCAAGGTGCCCTGGTTCGATCGTTTGCACGGTGTTCGCGGGTGAACCCGCCACGCCGATGCATACGCAATGGGATGAAGCCAGCGGCTTTGCCGATGCGCACGAAGCCGTGCGCGCGCGCAAGCGGGAGGACGAGCGCGCGCTTGCGCTGTGTGGCGCGACGCCGTTGTGGCTGGATTTTCTGGATGGACAGTACGGCGCGACGCCCGACGTCGCGGACGTTGCGCACGCGTTGGCCGAGCAGTTCGCGCGTTTCGGCGCCTGGCTGCCCGTGTGCCCGTTCGGCCTGTGGCATTCCGATCATCAACTCGTGGGCGCCGCGTGCCGTTCGCTGCTGCAAACGGAGCGCATTAAACGATATATCGCCTATGAGGACGCGATTTACCGCGCAATGCCCGGTGTGCTCGATGCAGGCTTCCAGCGCCTCGAAGCAGAGCGCTTGCGGGTGAGCCCGATGCGCGCGCAGGCGTTCGGCCGGTATCCGGCTCGGCGGCTCGCGGCGATCAAGCGGCGCGCAGTGGGGGCGTATCCGAGCCAGATGCGTGCATTTGGGCCGTTTCCGCCGGATGTGGAGCGGCCCGAGCGTTACTGGCAGGTGGAGCGGCCTGCATTGCCCACGTAGGCACAGCGCCTCCACTACCAATTTGAAGCCGACGTGTCCGCGTGCTCGACGGCCCCCCGCGGCGCGCGATCGCCACGGTTTTTTTCTGCCTCCCGCACGGCCGCGCGCATGCGCAGCACGCGCGCAGCAACGGGCCGTCGGCGGCGCAGGGCCCAGCCTATGCCCCGCCAAAGCTCACGAAGATCCTCGCCTGGCCGTCCCGCACGGCACGCGCTGCCGAGTGCCCGCCACGTCGCCGTCAGCGCTTCGCCACAGGGCAGACGCAGCCACGCAACGAGCGCAGCATTGCGCGCCAGCATTCGGCGGCGCAGCGCGCTGTCACGCGCGAGCGAAGGCCGATGGTGCACTTTGAGTTCGCTCGCATAAGCAATATCGTGGCCGCCTTGCAAGACATCGAGCGAAAGCAATGCTTCCTCGCCGCCGATGAAAAGACGCGGTTCATAACCGCCCAGCGCGTTGAAGAGCGCGGTGCGGAACACGCATGCACCTGCCATGAAGCCGACCAGATTCGGCAGAGGATGAGCCGCATGCGCCAATGGGCTCGCGGCCATCAATGCGCAGGCTGGATCGAGTGTGTCTTCCTCACCCACGTGCACGGACGCCGTGAGCACGCCAATGCGCGCATGGCGGTCCAGCAATTCGACAGCGCGTGTAAGCGACCCCGGCTGCCAGTCGGTGTCGTCGTCACTGAACGCCACATAGTCCGTCGTCACGCGGGCGGCGCCCGCATTGCGCGCGGCTGCGCCGAGGTTGGCTTCGCAGCGCAGCACGCGCAAACCCGGATACGTCTGCGCGAGCAGGTTTGGCGTGCCGTCGGTCGAGCCGTTATCCACCACGATGACTTCGGGCCGCTCCGGCAGACGCAACAGCGAGGCGACCGTGCGCATGACTTCGGCGCGCCGGTTGTGCGTGAGCACGACCACGCTGATGCGGCGGTTCAGGAAGAAGAGACCTTGCATACCTGCGTCTCCACACGGTTCGTCTTCGCCGCTGCCGCGGCGGTGCTCGCGAGCAAGCCTCCTGGATCAGCGCTTGCGATCTCGCGCTGGAAATACGCGATGGTCGCGCTCAAGCCGGCATCGAACGATGTGTGCGGCGACCAGCCGAGCAGCGCGCGCGCGCGTTCGATGGAAGGGCAACGGCGGCACGGATCGTCCACGGGCAGCGGCGCGAAGGCGATTTCCGAGCTCGATTGCGCGGCGGCGATCACGCGGCGGGCCGTGTCGAGCATCGAGATTTCCTGCGGGTTGCCGATATTCACGGGGCCGTCCGGGGGCGTTGCGCGACTCATCAGCAGTACGAGGGCGTCGATCAGATCGTCCACGTAGCAGAAACAGCGCGTTTGCGATCCGTCGCCATAGACGGTCAGCGGCTCGCCGCCCAGCGCCTGCATGACGAAGTTCGAGATGACGCGGCCGTCGCGGGGATGCATGCGCGGTCCGTACGTATTGAAGATCCGCGCAATGCGAATGTCGAGGCCATGCTGGCGCATGTAGTCCATGCACAGCGTTTCGGCGCAGCGCTTGCCTTCGTCGTAGCACGAGCGCGGGCCAATGGGATTCACGTGGCCCCAGTAGTCCTCGGTTTGCGGATGGCGGCGCGCGTCGCCGTAGACTTCGCTGGTGGAGGCCTGCAGCAGTTTCGCCCGCACGCGCTTGGCGAGCCCGAGCATGTTGATCGCGCCGTGCACGCTCGTCTTGGTCGTTTGCACCGGATCGTGCTGGTAGTGCACCGGCGAGGCGGGGCAGGCGAGGTTGTAGATCTCGTCCACTTCCACGTAGAGCGGAAAGGTGACGTCGTGGCGCATCAGTTCAAAGTTGGCGTTGTCGAGCAGATGCGCCACGTTGCGCTTGGAGCCGGTATAGAAGTTATCGACGCACAGCACGTCGTGGCCCAGCGCCACTAGCCGCTCGCACAAATGCGAGCCGAGAAAGCCTGCGCCGCCGGTGACGAGAATGCGTTTGCGGATGAGTTCTTTCACGTTTGCCGTCCTTTGAAAAGCGCTGCAAGCCACGCGTTTACGCGGTCACTTCTCGCAACGCGAGATCCCAGTCGTGCGCGAAGCGATCGATGGAAAAGCGTTCGAGCGCGCCGCGCCGCGCGCCTTCGCCGAGGCGCCGTGCGAGTGCAGGTTCCCGGATGAGCGTGCGCATGCAGTCGACCAGGCGGTCGATGCGCGTATCGACGAAGCCGTTCTCGCCGTCGCGTATCACGCTTGCGAGTTCCGTCGTGGCGAGCCCGACAATGGGCAGTCCGACCATCATCGCCTCGACAATGGCCAAACCGAGGCTCGTCCAGCGGATCGGATTGAAGAAGAAGCGGTAGCGCGACACGAACTGCGCGAGCTCGACATTCGAAATCTCGCCGATGCCGCCGAGGCTTTGCGCCTCCATGCCCACGAGATCGAGCGGCACCTTGTGACGAACCTGCGCGAACACGTCGGCGCCGAGCCGCCGCCCCCGTTCGCGCAGATGATTGACGACGACGATGCCGCGCGGCGTCGTGCCCGTGTAGCGCGCGCCTTCAGGCACGAGCACGCCATGCTCGATCACGCGCGTGGGCGTCGCGCCGCTGTCCCACATGAGCGCGTTGAACGGCGTGACGTGCACGAGCAACGCGCCGCCGTCGTCTACCCAGTGCCGCTGCGCAAACGGCGCCTCCTGCGGCGGGTCGTGCTCGATATACACGCGCGGCAAGCGGCGCTGCGCGTCGCTCAGCAGCTCGAACCGGTCATGCTCCCAATGGCTGCGCTGCTGGTACACGACTACGTCGAACTCATTCGAGGCGACGTCCTCGGCAACGACCTCATGGACGTTCGCGCCCCAGGGAAGCACACCCGCGCGGCCCGCGTAGCCCGACGGGCGCCCCGGTTTGGTCACGACATGGAAGTCGTGCGGCGCCTGCGTAAGGTAATAAAGATAGTTGCCGTGTACGTGCCAGGTGAGCACACGCAAGGGCCGCGTGTTTCGCATCAGCATGGCGGGGTCCTCCTCATCGGCATGGGGGCAACGCTTCCCCGGGCTGCGAAGCCGGGCATGCGGTGGGTATCGAGCAAGTGCGCTTGCGCAACGGCCGCGACCTGCTCGGCGCTCACGTTGAGCGCGCAAGGGTGGCCATACGGGCAGGCGTGGAACGAGCAGGGGCGGCAAGCGGGCCAGTCGGCGAGCACGCGGTGCCGGACGCGGTCGAGCGGCGCCCAGCGCCGCGTGTCGCTGCCTGAGGCGACGACCACGCTCGGCGTGCGCATGGCGGCCGCCACATGCGAAATGCCCGTGTCGTTGCAGAGCACGAGCCGGGCCTGGCGCACGAGCGCCGCCAGCGCACCGAGCGTGGTTTCGCCCGCGAGATGATGAGCCGTCTGCGTCATGCCGCCCAGTACGCTCGCGGTCAACTCGCGTTCGCCTGCGGTGCCTGTCACGGCGATCTGCCAGCCGTCGAAGGCGAGCGCGTCGGCAACGGCGGCAAAGCGCTGGGCCGGCCAGCGCCGCGAGGGCAGCTGTGCACCCGGATGCACGAGCACGAGCCGCCCGGGCTCGAGTCCAAAGCGCTCGACGAGGTCGTCGCACGCAGCGTAGTCCGCGTCGTAGAGCGGAAACCAGAGGGTGTCGTCGCGCAGCGCATGGCCTCGCGCGCCCAGCGCGTGCATCAGCGCGAGGTAGCGCTGCGGCTCGGGCAGCGCGTCGGGCCACGGCAGGTAACAGCCGGGCGGCGGCGCTTCGCCGGGCTGGCTAAAGCCTCCGAGCGCGCGCGCGCCGAACTCGTCGACCAGCACGTTTGCCACGCCCCCGCTGCCATGAAGCTGGATCGCGAGATCGAAGCGGCGCATGCGCATCGCGTCGAGAAACGCAGGCAGGCCGCGCTCGTCCTCGGCCTGTTCGGGAAAGCCGCGCGCGCCGGGAAAGACAATGTGCTCATCGACCAGCGTGGGGTAGCGCGCCACGAAATCGGCTGACCACGGCAGACCGACGAGGGCGATGTGCGCGCGGGGGCAGGCTGCACGCAACGCGCGCAACGCGGGCACGCTGCAGAGCATGTCGCCGAGCTGCAGCGCGCGGAAGATCACGATGCGGCGGGGGGCGAGGGCGTCGAGCAGAGTCGGCATGGGCACATCCGTTAGAGGAACCACACGCGGTAACTGGCGGCTCCCTGGAGCCGCCAGAAAATCGAAAGAAACGGAATCCACAGCGACGTCCAGATCATTTCGGCTACATGGAGCGCGTCGCGACGCGTGCCGCGCAAGCGGCGTACGCAGAACGCAGCGGTGCAGGCGATCCATGCGGCGAACGCAGCCAGGGCGACCCTGGGCTGACCCCAGGCGAGAGAAGCTAGCAGCACGAGTACGCTGATCAGCACCGCGTAGTAAAGGAGCGGCGGCCCCGCCCCGATGCGCTCGCGATACAGCGCCGGATGCTTGCGGAACAACAGCGCCTCGAAGCGGCTCTTGCGCTGCTGCGCGAGACTCACACCCCAGCGCGCGGGACGCACAGGGTGCACGACCACGGCATCGTCGGCGCGTACTACACTCGCGCCCGCCTGCAGCAATGCGAACTGCAGGTCCGAATCCTCGCGCCACGCCGCTGTGAAGCGCTCGTCGAAGCCGCCGATCTGCGAGAGCGTCGCGCGCTGCACGAACGCATTGGCCGTAGCGAATTCGGCGTGCGCAAGGCCGCTTGCGTCGCGCTCATAATCGCTCGGTGCCACGCCCAGCGGTACGACGATGCGGCCCGCGGCGGCTTGCGCGTGCGCGAGCGCGGCGAGCCCCGCGCGCAGCCAGCCGGGGTCGGCAATCGTGTCGTCGTCGGTGAACGCGATGAGCGGCGCGCGCGCCGCGCGCCAGCCCGCATTGCGCGCCGCGGCCGGCCCTTGGGTGGCGCGCACCGGCACGTAACGGATCGCCAGCCCGCGGGGGGCTTGCATCGCCGCCATGCGTTCCACCGTCGCGCGCGTCTCGTCGTCCGGTCCGTCGTCGCAGACGACGATTTCATAGTCGTCAGGCGAGAGATCCTGCGCGCACAGCGCGGTGAGGCACTGTCCGAGCAGCGTCGCGCGATGGTACGTCGGCACGACCACGGCAATGCGGAGGTGTTCGAGCAATGCGCCCGCATAGCCATCGAACTGGGGTTCCTCCGCGCCGATGGGCCGCGGCTCGCGCAACTCGACGTCGGCGGGTCTCATGCGCGTGCCTCGCTCTTGCGCACGAGGAAGGGGCCGATCACGAGCGCATCGAGCGGCGAGGTCCAGAACGATTCGAGCGCGTCGCGCGGCGAGTTGACCATCGGCTCGCCGCGGGTGTTGAACGACGTGTTGACGAGCACCGGCACGCCGGTGCGCCGTTCGAACGCCGCGATCAGGTCGTAGTAGAGCGGATGCTGGTCGCGGTTGACGGTCTGAATGCGCGCGGTGCCGTCCACGTGGCGCACGGCGGGAATGCGTTCGGCCTTCCCGGGCTGCACGTCGAAGATGAACAGCATGAACGGCGCGCGCCTCGCGCCCACGAACCATTGCGCGGCGCGCTCTTCCAACACGACCGGCGCGACCGGCCGAAAGTCCTCGCGGTCCTTGATCTCGTTGAGCTTCGCCTGCATGCCGGGATCGACGGGCGAAGCGAGTATCGAACGGGCGCCGAGCGCACGCGGGCCGAACTCCGTGCGGCCCTGATACCAGCCGATCACATCGCCGTCGGCGAGCAGTTGCGCGGCTTCCTCGGCGATGTTGTCGAGCCGCCGGTAGGGCGTTTTCGACCAGCGCAGGAACTGCTCGATGGTCTCGTCGTCGAACGCCGGCCCGAGGTAGGCGTGGTCCATCTGCCAGCGGCGTTCCGCGCGTTCGCCTGCGGCTTGCGCCGCCTCGCTGCGCAAGCGGTAGTCGGTCCAGAGCGCCGCGCCGAGCGCGGTGCCTGCGTCGCCCGCGGCGGGCTGCACCCAGATGTCGTCGAACGGGCCGTTATCTCGCACATACGAGTTCATCACGCAGTTCAGCGCTACGCCGCCCGCCATGCACAGCTTCGGCAGTCCCGTGCGCGTATGGAGCCAGCGCGCCATCTCCAGCACCGTTTCTTCCAGCACGAGTTGCAGCGAGGCGGCGATATCGAAATGCCGCTGCTCCAGCGGGCCGCCGCGTTCGCGCGGCACGCCGAAGCGGTCCACGAGGCGCGGGTCGGCGACGGTGTAGTGGCCATTGCCGTTGTACTGCACGATTTCGCGGAACTGGTCGGCATAGGCCGGTTCGCCAAACGAGGCGAGGGCCATGACCTTGTACTCGTCGGAAGAATGCAGGAAGCCGAGCCAGCCTGTCACGGCTTCGTAGAGGAGTCCGAGCGAATGCGGCAACTCCACCTGGGTGATGCGCTTGTACTTGCCGTCGCGAAATTCGCCGAGGCTCGTGGTGACGCCTTCGCCGCGACCGTCCATGGTCAAAACGGCGCATGCGTCGAAGGGGCTTGCGAGAAACGCGCTCGCTTCGTGAGCGAGGTGGTGCTCGACGTTATGCCAGACGAAGCCGTTTTCGCGGTCCACGCCCGCAAAGCGCTTGCGCAGATGATGCGGCGCGCCGTCCAGCAACTGCGCCTTCGCGTTCACGATATAGCTGAGAAAGAGCGGGTCCCATGGCGACGCGTTGGCTTCCATGCGCGCGCGCGAGGGGTCGAGTGGCAACGCGATGGTCGCGCCGGGCCGGGTCGGCATATCCGGAAAGAGAGCCGGGTCGTAGGAGTAGGCAACGTGATCGACGTCGGCTAGCGTGATGCCGGCTTCCCTGAGGCAGGCGTCGATGGCGTCGAAGGGCAGTTGCCATGTCGAGAACGGCACGGGACGCTTGGCGTGCTTGACGTGCGTGAAGCGCTCGTCTTCGGCGGCGGCGATCACCACGCCGTCATGGACCAGCGCCGCGGCGCTGTCGTGATAAACGGCATTGATTCCGAGTGTGTACATGAACGGGCTCCCGTTGCGGGCGGTGGGTTGCAGGGGTCAGGCGGGCTGCGGCACGAGCGCGCCGGCTTCCTCGAGCAGTTCGCGCGCCGCTCGCGCGACGTCGCCCGGGGGCACGCCGCGCAGGCAGGCGTGGTGGCCTTCGGGGCACTCGCCGCGATAGCACCATCGGCACGCCACGTCGCGATAGAGCAGGCGGTGCGGCGTCATCCACGGCGAGTGCTGCGGATTCGTGAGCGCGTAGAGATCGACCACGGGTTTGCCGAGCGCGGCGGCCAGATGCGCCGGCCCGCTGTTGTTGGCGATGAGCAGTGAAGCCTGGTCGAGCAATGCGATCAATTCGGCGAGCGTGAGCGCTCCCGCGAGATCGACCAGACGCGTGCTGCCCGGAGAACGCGAGAAACGCATCACGTCGCGCGTCAACGCGCTTTCCCCGAGGCTTCCGGTGAGCAGGAACGGGCAACGCACTGTGGGCGCGAGCAGATCGAGCGCTTCGGCGAAGAGCGCCGGGGGATACCGCCGCGAAGGCGCGCTCGCGCCCGCATGCACGACGATGCAAGGCTCGGCCGGATCGACGCCATACATGCGCAGCTTCTGCGCGAGCGTGATGCGCGCGGCGGGGTCCACGCTCATGCGCATGCGTGAATCGGCCGGGTCGGCGAGATCGGCGCCCACGCTGCGCACGAGCGCGAGTTGCCGCTCGACTTCGTGGCGCACGTCCGTCTGCGGCTCGCGCTCCGGCAGCCAGTTAGTCAGCAATGCGTAAGGATTCTCGCGGCAATGCGCGAGACGCCGCTCGATTCCCGCGAAGAAGCACAGCGTTGCGGCCGGCAGCGGATTCTGGCTGTAGACCGTGAAGATCGCCGCGGCGTCGAAGCGTCCGGCGCGCACGCGCGCGAGCACGGCGTCTTCGTTGCCCGCGCCGTCGGCGTGTCCTTTGGCCGATGCGTGAGCGCCGTTGGCCCACGGCGCGTCGTATTCGATGACGTCGTCCACGTCGGGCAGATAGGGCGCCATGGCCGCGCCTGCGGCCGAAGTCAGCAGCGTGATATGACGGCGCGGCGCGCTTTCGCGCAGCGCGTGCATTGCGGGCGTGGTCATCAGCACGTCGCCTAGTTGATCGAGGCGCACGCAGAGAATACGCTGGACCTCGGCCCCCCAGGGCTCGCTTGCAGGCTGGCGGCGGGGCGAGCGCGCGTGCGCATCGCGCGGCGCGATCGCAAAGGCGGTTCCGTTCATCGCAGCGCCTCCTCCTGTGCACCGTGGCGCGTTGCCGCCCGCACGCGCCGTTCGTGCTCGTAACGCTCCACGATCACCTGCGCCGCCTCGTGCAGATCCGCAACGATCGCGTAGGGCAGGCGCGCCGGCGCGCTTTGCCACTCGGTCTCGTTGCCGCAATCGGCGAGGATCGCGCGGCAACCTGCGCGATTGCCCGCTTCCACGTCGTCGAGGATGTCGCCGACCATCCAGCTGCGCGCGAGGTCGATGCCATGCTCGCGGCTCGCGCGCAGCAGCATGCCGGGCGCAGGCTTGCGACAGGTGCAGTTGCACGCATAGGGCGCCACATGGCCGAGCGGGTCGTGCGGGCACCAGTACGCAGCCTGCAGCGTGGCGCCGCAGCCGGCGAACATGCGGCGCAATTGCGCCTCCACGTCGCCGAGCGCCGCGTGCGCGAAGCGCCCCAGCGCAACGCCGCGCTGGTTGCTCACCACGAATAGCGGTAGTGGCGTTCGCGCGAGCAGCGTGAGCGCCTGCGCGGCGCCCGGGGCAAAACGCATACGCGAGGGCTCGACGTTGTACGGCACGTCTTCGAGCAGCGTGCCGTCCTTGTCCAGGAACACCGCTGGGCGGGTAGCGAGCAACCCTCGGGGCCCGGTGGTTCGGTTCAGCATACGGTTCGCTCCTCAACCCACGGCGCGCAGCACGCGGCCCTGGGTGCTTTCCCTCGCGTCCTCGCGCGTGTCGAGGCGCACTCCGGCAAGCTGCGCATAGACGTCTTCGAGTTCGAGACCGATCTGCCGCCACGTGAAGTACGTCTGGGCTCGCTTGCGTCCCGCTTCGCCCATCGCGCGGGCGTGTACGGGGTCGCCATGAATGGCGAACAGGCGCTCGGCGAGCGCCTGGGGGTCGCGCGGCGGCACGAGCCAGCCCGTTTCGCCGTGACGCACCGAATGGCGAATACCACCCACATCCGCCCCGATTACGGGCGTGGCGCACGCCATTGCCTCCACGGGTGTGATGCCGAACGGCTCGTACCACGGCGTGGTCACGAAGACGTCGGCGGCGCTATAGAAGTCGCGCAACTGCGAGCGCTCGCGGCGGCCCACGAAGGTCACGCGCGGCTCGATCCCGCAGCGGTGCGCAATGCCGCGCAGGCGGGCGATCTCGGGTGTGGCGATTTCGTTGGGCGTTTGCGCGTCGCCGCCCACGACGTAGAGCCGGGCTTTCACGCCGTGGCGCGCCTCGAGCGCGGCCACACCGCGCACGACGTTGTCGATGCCCTTGCGCTCCACGAGGCGGCCGAGTTGCAGCACGCAGAATTCGCCGGCGGCCCAGCCCAGTCGGCGGCGCGCCTGCCGGCGGTCCACGGGCGAGAACTCGTCGGGATCGAAGCCGCAGGCAATGACGGCAATCCGCGCGGGGTCGGCGCGATAGTGCTCGACGAGATCGGCTTCATCGGCCGGACACTCGGCAACGATACAGTCCGCGCGTCGCACGAGCTCGTCTTCGATCGCGAAGCGCTCATCGGGAAAGCCGTCGTTCGCACCCTGGTGGAGGCGCCGCACGCGTCCGAGCGCATGGAACGTCATGACGAGCGGCACATGAAGCGCGTCCTTGACCGCGAGCGCCGCCAGGCCCGACATGAAGAAGTTGGCGTGAATGACGTCGTAGGGACGCCTTTCGGCGCGGCAAAAGTCCACGAGAAACTCGGCGAACCGGGGCATGTGGGGCAGCAGTAGTTCCTTGGGCAGCTGCATGGGCGGCCCGGCGGGGACGTGAATCACGCGTACGCCGTCCATCTCCAGAATGGGCGGCAGCAAGGCGCGGTCGCGCCGCGTGAAGACGTCGACCTGATGTCCGGCGCGCTGGAGTTGACGCGCGACATGCGCGACGTAGATGTTCTGTCCGCCGGTATCGACGCCGCCCGCCACGGCGAGCGGCGACGCGTGTTCACTGACGAGTGCGATTTTCATGACGTGTCCTCGCGAGAAGTGGATGGCGAGCTGTGTGTCGCGTTCAAAGGGGGCGCGGAAAGAACTGCTCGAATGTTGCACCCGGTGCAACGGCGTAAGCGCATTTGCTGTGCCGTTGATTGGACGTGCACAGGAACCGGGGGCGGCGCGGTGCGCGAACCTCGCGTGTATTGCTCGAAACGGGCATCTGTGGACCTTCCGCATCGGCGCAGCTCAGCCGTGACGAATACCAAAACGCATCTGCCAAAGAGGCGACGCGCTTTTACACCGGGCGGCAAGACGTTTCGACAACGCCCCGGGCGTTGTCGGCGGGCTGCGCGCCGCGGGAGCGTCGATTGCGCAACGGTCCGCTTCAGTATCACTTTGGGGGCAGCCGCGCGATGAATGGAGCAACGCCCAGCCGGCGCGCCGTGCGCTCGCGCATCCTGCGCACGCTCGGCGAAGCGCTGTGGCGGCACCGCAGCGCGAGCGCAGCGGCGGCGTCATTGATGATTCTGGCGCGCCTCGGTGCCATTTCGGTGCCGATCGCGCTCAAGCATCTGATCGACGATCTCGGCCACATTCACTCGTTGGCGGCGCTGCCGGCGCTGCTCGCGATCGTCTATGCGCTGCTGCGCTTCCTGTCGGACGCGCTCGGCGAGGCACGCGATGTGGCGTTCAGCATCGTCGTGCAACGCGCAGTGGCCACGCTGCGCGAACGCACGTTCGCTCAGCTGCACCGGCTGGGCGCGCGCTTTCATGCGCAGCGCGAAACGGGTGCGATCGTGCGGGACGTCCAGAAGGGCGCGGATGGTCTGGGCTTCCTGCTTGGCACCGCGCTCTTTTCAGTGCTGCCCACGATGTTCGAAATCGCCGTGGTCGTGGCGATCGTCGCGTCGCACTACGACAACGCCTTTGTGCTCGCCATCGCCGGGACCTTTGCGTGCTATGGGACATGGACCGCGATTTACACCCGCCGCCGGCTCGCGTTCCAGCGCGCGGTGAACTCGCTGGAGGCGCAGGCGGACGGCCGGCTCGTCGACAGCCTGCTCAATCACGACACGGTGAAGTACTTTTCGACGGAGCAGCACGAAGTCGCTCGGCTGCGCACCGTGCTCGACGACTGGGTCCTTGCGCGCACGGCGAATCAGCGCGCGCTGACCGTGCTGCACGTGGGCCAGAGCGGCGTGGTGGCGGCAGGTATTGCGGCGGTGATGGTGATCGCCGTGCAGAACGTGCTGACTCGCGCGATGACGGTGGGCGACCTCATCCTCATCAACGCGTACATCATTCAGGTGTGCGCACCGCTCAATACACTCGGCTTCGTGTTTCGCGAGGCCAACGATGCGTTCGTCGATGTCGAGCGGCTCTTCGCCATCCTCTGTGCGCGCGGCACGCCGGGCGAGGATGAGGACATGCCCGGAGCGAGCGCGCTAGTCGTGCGCGAAGGCGAGGTGGCATTCCGGCACGTCGATTTCGGCTACGACGCGGGGCGGCCCCTGCTGCACGATGTGGGGTTCCTGGCCGAGCCAGGGCGCACCGTTGCCGTGGTGGGCGGCAGCGGCTCAGGTAAATCCACGCTGATCCGGCTGCTTTTCCGCTTCTATCAGCCTCAGCGCGGGACCATCTCCATCGACGGCCACGATATTGCGCACGCCACGCAGTCCAGCCTGCGCGAAGCGATCGGCATCGTGCCGCAAGACACGGTGCTGTTCAACGAGACCATCGCGTACAACATCGCCTACGGCCAGCCCGACGCCACCCGGGCGGATGTCGTGCGCGCCGCGCGCGCGGCCCAGCTCGACGAGTTGATCGAGCGTCTGCCCGACCACTACGAAACGCGTGTGGGCGAGCGCGGCGTGCGCCTGTCGGGCGGAGAGCGGCAGCGCATCGCAATCGCACGCGCGATTCTCAAGAACCCGCGCATCATGGTGTTCGACGAAGCGACCTCGGCGCTCGATACGCGCTCGGAGCGAGCGATCCAGAACGAGCTACAGCGCCTCGCCCACGGGCGCACGACGATCGTGATCGCGCATCGTCTTTCGACGATCGTCGACGCGGATCTGATCCTCGTGATGGAGCACGGCCGAATCGTCGAACAGGGGCGGCACGACGCGCTGCTCGCCCGCCAGGGCGTGTACGCGAAGATGTGGGCGATGCAATGGCAGCAGGACGATCTCGAGCACGCTGAGCGGCGGCTCGTGACGACGCCCGTGAACGTGGCGAACCTGCTTGCACGGGTGGCCGAGCGTGTTCGTGATTCGCTGGGCGAAGCGGCGGCGCGGCTCGTCACGCAACCCGACGACGGGCTCTATGCCACTGTCGCGAACGGCGACGCGTTGCTGGTGGCCCTCACGCTGCTCGTGGAGAACGAAGTGCAGAATGCGGCGTCGATCGCGGCTTCTGTTACCTCGGCAGGGGCCACGCGAGAAACGCGCGGCGTGCAACTGGCCGCGCGGCGCAGCGCCAATACGGTTTTGCTCGGCGTGGCGGGCGGCGCGCGGCCCGCACCGCTCGACGACAGCGCCCTCGCGCGTATCGAAGCGCTGCTGCGCAAGGCGGGCGCGAGTCTCACGCTAGATCCCGAAGGCCGCCGCGTGCGCTACGCCGTGGCGCTGCCGCTGCATGCGCTGCTGCCCGAGCGCACCCCGGAGCGCGGCGGCGAACTCGCTGGACTGCGCATAGCCGTGCTCGACGACGAAGAGCAAACGCGCGATGCGCTGGAAGCTGCGCTCACATTGCATGGGGCGATCGTGCAGCTCGAAAGCAGCGGTGCGCGATGGCTCGCCGGGTTGCGCGAGACGCCGCGCGCCAGGTGGCCAGATGTACTGCTGTGCGACTTGCAGCTAGACGGCGAAGACGGAACGCAAATCGTCGCAGCGCTACGAGACATGGAAGCGCGCGGCGACTATGCAGGCAAAGCGCTTCCTGCCATCGCCATGACGGGCCAGGTTGCGCGTGCCGATTCCCCCGGCGAAGAACGCAGCCTGTTCGCCGCGCGGCTCACCAAGCCAGTTGCGGTGCCGGCCCTGCTGGCCGCGATCGTCGCGGCAACGCAAGGCGGTAACGAAAGCGCCGGCGCCAGCCACTGACTCCGGCCCGCCGTCTAGATGAGCGGCGTGCCGCCCGTCACCGCAACAGTGGCGCCAGAGATGTAGCTGCCCTCGTGCGACGCGAGCAGCACATACGCACCGGCTAGCTCCGCAGGTTGCCCTGGCCGCCCCATTGGCGTCGCCTTGCCGAAGTCGCGCACGTCTTCGGCCGGCATGGTCGACGGAATGAGCGGTGTCCAGATCGGCCCCGGCGCGACGCAGTTCACACGGATGCCGCGCCCGGCCACGAGTTGGGCGAGACCGCCGGTGAAGTTCTGGATCGCGCCCTTCGTGGCGGCATAGGCGAGCAGTGTGGGCTTGGGCTTGTCCGCGTTGATCGACGCGGTATTGATGATGGCAGCGCCCGGCTGCATGAGCGCGACCGCCTCGCGTGAAATGCGGAACATGGCGCCGATATTGGTATCGAAGGTGCGATCCCATTCCTCGTCGCTGATCGATTCGATCGACTCGTGCGTCATCTGGTACGCGGCGTTGTTCACGAGTATGTCGAGCTTGCCCAGCTCGCGCGCGGTCTTGCTCACGAGCTCGCGGCACCACGCACGGTCGCGGATGTCGCCGGGCAGAAGGAGCGCGCGGCGTCCGGCGTCTTCCACCCAGCGCGCCGTTTCCTTCGCATCGTCGTGCTCGTCGTAGTACGCGATGGCCACGTCGGCGCCCTCGCGCGCAAACGCGATGCATATCGCGCGGCCAATGCCGCTGTCGCCGCCCGTGACGAGGGCGACCTTGCCGGCAAGCCGTCCCGACCCGCGATAACTCTTTTCGCCGTGATCGGGTTGCGGGTCCATAGGTGCGGTGCGCCCGGGCGTGCGGTCCTGCTGCTGATCGGGCATGGGCGGGGCGGGGCGATGTTCGTTCATGGTCCTTTACCTCTTCGAAATGACGTTGCATGTTTTCTGCGTACCGCGCGAAGCGCAAGACATATGCCGCACGCCCCGCGAGGCTCCGGTCAGTCGGCGGGCTTGAGCACGACCTTGGTCCAGCCCTCGTTGCGCGCGTCGAACTGCTGGTAAGCATCGGGCGCTTGCCCGAGCGGTAAGGTATGCGAAATGATCTGTGAGGGCCGCGCTTTGCCTGCCGCGATGAGATCGCGCAGCTTGCGGTTATACGCCTTCACGTTGGCCTGACCCGTGGCGATGTGCTGTCCCTTCATCCACAGCTGGCCGAAGTCGAAAGCCAACTGCCCCTTCTTCGCCAACTCGTCCTGCGCGCCCGGATCCTTCGGCACGAATACGCCCACCACGCCGATGCCGCCCGTCGGCCGCACAGCCTTCACGAGATTGTTCATCGTCAGGTTCGGTACTTCGCGGCCGTGACAGGTGCATTGATACCCCACGCACTCGCAGCCGCGGTCGGCGCCTTCGCCGCCGGTCATTTCGACGATGCGCTGCGCGGAGTTGCCGTCGCTGTCGTCGACGGGAATCGCGCCGAGCTTTTCCGCCAGTTGCAAACGGTCCGGGTGGGTATCGACGACCATGATTTTGCTTGCGCCCTGGACCTGGGCCGAGAGCGCCGCCATGAGACCGACGGGTCCCGCACCATAAATGGCGACACTGTCGCCGGGCTGCACGCCCGCGAGCACGGTCGCATGCCAGCCGGTCGGGAAGATGTCGGACAGGAGGACGTAGTCGTTCTCCTTTTCCTCGGCATCGGGCGGCAGGCGCAGGCAGTTGAAGTCGCCGAACGGCACGCGCAGCAGTTCGGCCTGACCGCCGCTGTACGGACCCATGTCGGCGAAGCCGTACGCCGCGCCCGCCATGCCCGGATTGGCCGTCAGGCAAAAGCCGGTGAGCCCGCGCTCGCAGTTCTTGCAGAACCCGCAGCCGATGTTGAATGGCATGCAGACGCGGTCGCCCACCTTCACGCGCACGACGGCGGAACCCACCTCGATCACCACGCCCAGATTTTCGTGGCCGAGGATGCGGCCGGTTTCCATGCTGGTGCGTCCCTCGTACATATGGAGGTCGGAGCCGCAGATATTGGTGCTGGTGATCTTGACGAGCACGTCGGTAGGGTGCTCTATCTTTGCGTCCGGCATGGCTTTAACGGTGACTTTACGCGGACCTTCGTAGACGACAGCTTTCACGTGACTCTCCTCGGGAAGCGCGCGAGTTGCGCGCAGTTGGCCTGGCGCACGCGATGTCTCGCCTCATCGCGAATGCGTGCCCGCCCGTTGCACGCGCATTGACCGTTCCCATGAGCCGGCGGCAAGGGATGTCAAGCGGCAGCGGTGGGCGTGAGGGCTCCGACGCCGCTGCCGGCCCCCCCAGTGCGAAGCGGCCTCCAGGCACAACCGGTGCGCACACAGCCGGACCACGTCGCCACGGCGAGCCTGATCGAGAACTGGATCGACCGGACCGAAGAGCGCTCTAATTTCTGTTCGGGACGACGCGCCATACTGAAAGGAGGTCGACAATGAAAGATGAATCCGGTACGCGCCCCGCGCAATCGCCTGAAGCCGGGCGGCGCAACACTGCGCCGCCTGCACGCACGAGACAGGAGAAGTGCGACGAGCGCGAGAAGAGCAAGCACGAAGCGTCTGAGAACGAGTTGCCGTCCACCCAGGAAAAGAATCCCATACCACCGGGAACGACGCAGAAGACGTCCTGAAATCGCGTGCCCCGCGCGCTGATCGCGGACCATGGGCGTGGTCACGCAGAACGCCTTTGCAGGCGTAATCGAGGCGGCCGGGTGCGATGGTTGCGCCCTCGGGACGTCCGCCAGTCGACGTATTCTTTTCAGGGAGAGTGAGATGGCAAAGCCGCATTCCATGCTAGTCACGACAATGACGGTGCTTTCGATCGCGTTAGCGCCCGGCATAGCTGCCGCGCAGACGAGCGCGCCTGACGCGTCAGCGAATGGGAGCACATCGAAGGCGCAACGCAAGGAAGCACGCAAGCAGGCGCGAGCGCAAAGAAACGCGGAACTGAAGAAGCTCGAAGAAAATGGATATAACCCGGCTGCGGGAAACGATCCAAATTATCCGAACGATATTCAGAACGCCGAAAGAAAGGCGGCGACGCCTGGTAGCGCGAGCCAATAGATGACACTCGTGGCGTGGACGTGGTCCTGCGCCCCAGGTCACATTTCGGCGCTCACGGGGCGCGTGGTCGTTTCGCACTGCACACCGAAAGGTTCGCCAAATTCGGCGAGCAAGGCTTCGAAGTGCGCGGGTTCGAGCGGCGAGGGCGGCCCGAGCCGCGGCTTCAACTGCGCGAGTGCCCGCCCGTATCGCTCGAATGTGGCGAAATCGCGTGGGTAGCGCTCGCTATCGACGCCGGCGAAGCGCCCCTCGTGAGCGGCGTGGGCGAGCAGCGCTCGCCAGCGCGAGATCGGCGCGAGCCCGATGCTTTGCGTGCCGTGGGAGAACAGCGTCATGTCGATGTCCTCGAATGCGGGCGTGCTGTCGAGGAAGCGCTGCAGGGCGTCGGCCGAGGGCTCGACACCGAACAGCAGCCAGAACGGTATGGCGTGAATCTCGAGCGTCGTGAGGGGATCCATCAGCATGAAAGAGTCGACGAGAAGGCGGCGCGTCTCGATCACGCTTTCCTGATACCAGCGCCGATAAACAGCCGCGGTCGCGAAGCTCAGCGCTTCGGGTTCCTCAAACCGGATCTCGACGATGCGCCATTGCATTGGCCCGGCCAGCTCGGCGAGATCGTCGCGCAGAACGGCGTCGAAGCCCCACTCGGCTTCCGGGGCGCGCGCGTCGGGAGCCGGGGGGTCCCACCGTGTGCGCACGCTGCCGTAGTGCGCGAGAAACGCGCGCACGCGCTCGCCGCCGTGCAGATATTCGTCTTCGCTCGCGCCACCCGTGGCGCCGAACTGGAACACCGAACGCTCGCTCGTGCGGGTGACTGCCCAATCGCGCGTGCAGTTGACCACGTAGAGGGTCCCGCCGCGCTCGAGATTGCCGAGCAGGAACTCGCGAAACGCGAGCGGCAGGCGTCGAAACTTGAGCCGGAAATAGCGCATGCCATGCAACATCAGACGGTCCTGGTTGGGATCGTGCATATGATGAACGGCAATGCGATCGTCGGCGGCGAGCAGGGCTTCCGTGATGCGCCGGCTCGTGTCGAAGCCCCGCTGGGCATCATCGGGATCGCTGAACGGCGCGCGGACCGGGCATAGAAAGGTTTGCGGCAGCCAGGGTGCGCGCAGCGCGGCCGCGAGATGGATCATCGCACCGTTCGACGACCCGATAAACGCGCAGCGGCGGGGGACTTGCGGATAAAGGTCGGCAAGCCACTGCGCAATGCGTTCGACGTCGAGGCTCTTCGCGCGGCGAGGATCGATGCCCTCGCTCATGCCGCCGACGATATAGGCCCATTCGCGCTGGCGTTTCGGCAGCGCATTGATTGCGGGCATGAGGCGGTCGAGCAGGGGCGACTGGCTGGGGCTCGAAAAACGTCTTCCGTGCAACATGCTCGCCAGTGCCTGGGCCATGGCGGCGGCGGAATCGAAACGGGCGATGCCCGGCGGCGGCTTGTTCATTGAAGTGCTCCCTTGCTAAACGCCAACGGCACCGGCCTTGAGAAACGGTGTGATCGCAAACGCGAACGCATTGGGCGCGGCGTAATTGAGTGTGTGCGTGCCGCCTTCTATCGTCATCAGCCTGCCGTGCTGCAGTTTGCGCGCGGCCTCCGCGCCCCACCCGAGCGGCGCGACGGGGTCGCGCGTGCCCACGACGACAAGGGCGGGCGCAGCGATGCGCGGGAGCCGCTCGTCGACGGGCTCGCGCACCAGCATGCGCATGGTGGCAAACGCGCGCCACAATCCCGCCTTCGCGTAGTCGATCCGGCCGGCCTTCGCCGGCGTGTGGGGACGCTCGCGCAGTCCGTTGATCCAGTCGCGCCACGCCTGGCGCGGCAGCGAGCGGGCGCGAGGGTCCGGTGTGGGTGCTTGCAGAACGAGGCGATCCACCGCCTGCGGGTAGCGCACTGCGAAATCGGCGAGGACCTGGCAGCCGAAGGAGTTGCCCACGAACATCGCTCGTTTCACGCCGCATGCGTTGAGCCACAAATGCAGCGCATCGGCGAGTTGCGCGAGGCTCAGCGCGTCGCGCCTCCGCGCGAGCGGGCTTTCGCCGAAGCCGGGCAGGTCGGGCGCGAACACGTCAAAGTCGCGCTTGAGCGCGTACGCGAGCGGTTCCATGTAACGGCTCGAGACGACGAGGCCGTGGACCAGCACCACTGGCAATCGGCGGGGCGCGTGCGCGTGGCAGCGTGCGACTCGATAGAACATGCGGTATGGCCCAGCCTGCACGAAGGCGCCTTCGATGCCGCGGCGGCGGCTGCCTCGGTCGATGGCAGCGGTTTGCTTGAGCCTGCGCCAGGCAAGCGTCATCGACACGAGGGCGACAACGCAGACGCACGACAGGCCGATGAGAAAAATGAGCACGGCAGCACGCTCCTGTGCGCTCACCGCTTGCGGGCGCCGAGCGCTATCGCAGTGACAACAGCAAACCGTGTTCCACCAGGATCAGGACTGCGAGCCCAGCACGTCGTCGAGAAAACGCAACACGTGAGCATGACCTCCGCGCTCCCATGCATTGACGTGCGAGGCGCCCGCTATGATCGCAAAGCGCCGGGGCGCCCGGACGGCCGTGAAGAGCCGTGAGAATTGCGCTGGGGGAACGACGTGGTCAGCGTCGCCGCCGTAAATGAGGATGGGGGCGCGCACGCTGCCGATCTTGGCGAGATTGTCATAGCGGTCGCGCACGAGCCACCGCATGGGAACGATGCGCGGCAGCCATCGCATGTGCACGGCGGCGACATCGGCGACGCTGGTGAACGGGGCTTCGAGCAACAGCGCGGCGAGAGGGCGTTCGGTCGCGATCTGCACTGCCACGGCCGAGCCGAGCGAATAACCATGGAGGACGACGTCGCGCGAGTGCCGCGCGGCGAATGCGATGGCAGCGCGGCCGTCGGCGTAGAGCCCCGCTTCGCTGGGACGCCCGGGCGCGCCGCCGTAACCACGATAGCCCGCAAGCAGGACGCCGTAGCCTGCGTCGAGCAGCGCATGCGCGATGTGCGTTCGCTGGGTGAGGTCCTCTCCGTTGCCATGAAAGAGTACGACCGTGGCGCGGGCGGGGTCCGCCGGTGCCGCGTGGCCGCAAACCAGTTCGTTGCCGTCGGCGGTATGCACGCGCACGTGGCGGATGCGGCCCTGCGCGTCCGGGCGTAGCGGCCCGCGCTGCAGCCGCTCCGACGGGTAGATCAGACGGCCTTGCAGCCAGTACAGCAAGGCCATGGCGCAACCGTAGATCAGTAAGGCGGCGGCAACAGCGAGGGCGATGTATAGCGGTGCGGTCATGGTCTCGTTCATCGCGCACCGAACATTCCCGCGGCTTCGCCACGATGTCCGGAAAGAACGGATTTCGTACAAAAAGCTAATTCAGGGCTCGACCTATAATTCACTGCTCCAGAAACCGAAGTCAGACTTCTGCAAACGTCCTTTCGATAAATGCGCATAGGTGTGAGCAATGGCTTATTCACTGATCTATCGCGGATTCACAATCGACTTTGCGCCATTTTCGGTTGACGGTCATACATTCGGTGCGCAGTGGACGCTAACGCCCAGCGATCCGCATAGGGCTCTCGGCATTCCCATCTCAAGTGGTGATCTGCAGATGCGGGGTGCTCCGGATGAAATGGCGGCGCTTGCAAGGCTGCAAGCGATTGACTGGATTGACCGCAACCATCGGGGTGGTCCTTGCCGCTAAGGCGCTACCAGAAAGACATTCGCGCCCGCCTGGGACGGTTGCCCTTAAGGATGGATTTACGGACACACGTCCATTCTGTACTTGCGAGCCACCGCTGGAATATGCTCATACAAGCCACATACGAGCGTTTCGCCGCCAGGACGAGTGACACCATGAGTACTGAAATGGTTGTGCAAAGGCTCACAATTCGGGCTGCCCCGGGCAAGCTCAGAATCATCCCGGTGTGGCGATGCCTGGCACAGAGCGGTGCCAGGGTCGTTCGCTGGAATGTCCATGCCGATCGCAATGACGGCATGGATTTCATGACAGTCGACATTATCGAAGCCGATCCGTCGCGTACGGAAGACATCGCGATTGCGCTCGGAAAAGTACCTCTCGAAATGACAGTCTCTGCGCTCAATTTGACAGTGCTGTCCACTCCCGAATCAGCCCATGACCGTGGGCCGCGGAAAGATTAATCGCACGCGACGCGCAGAGCCGGATAGGCATCGAAGTGACGAATACGACGGATTCACGCTCGATGTGGCAGTCGATGCCGACGTTGTCAGGGGCGTCTCACAGACACTCGCAGGTTCTCGCGCCGCTCAGCCGCGCAGGGCGGGAATCGATACTTACCGATGATGCAGATCTGGGCGCCGGATCGGGCTGCGCGCCATTCAGCCGGAGAAAATATTCTTCGCGGCGTTCCTTCATTAAAACCAGGTCGGTTCGCAAGGCGGTTCGAATCTCGGTCGACCACGCTGCCGCGTGGTGGCCCGTGCTGCGTTCGACCTCGGAAAGGCGCTCCATGCACGCCTTGATCTCCGCATCGATATTCAGCAGGGCTACCAGCAGGTCGTCGGTCGTGCAAACCATTTTTTGTCCCCCTCATCATGGTCAACTCGATGATGCATTGCATCAATGTTAAATCGAGGAGATAGAAATGATGCCTGGGGAATACACCAAATCTCGCGCCGTTGTAGCCGCCCGGAGCGCGAGTCTCGCTCGCAATATTTACTAAAATTACGGTAGCCACTCACGAAGAAATGGGTCGCGGGAGATGACATGGCAAGTTCCCAGCCTGAAGGCGGCTCGCTCGAGAGAGAATATGACCTTGCCCTGGAAATCCTCGACGCGAGGTCTGCTGCACTCGAGCGCGCCATACGCCGCCATTCGGTCGATTCGGCTCAGGCCCACGAAGCGCGCAAAGCCTACGATCTCGCCAGGGTGATTTTGCTCTCGTGCGAACTTCGGCTACGAAGCCGGGGGATAGTCCGGCAAACGACGCGTCGTCGTCCGATCACCGTCATCGTTTTCAGCGAGTCGGAACTGCTCAGGAAATCGTTGACGGTATTGCTTCGCGCGGAGGGCTACCACGCGATTTCAGCGACCACGCTCCTCGAGCTGCGAAGCGTGATGGCGGCGCAGGAAGCCGGCGCGATTGTCATTTACCGGGAGCGCGGGGCGTCGCACGCCCCACTCACTATCGACGGCATGGCCAGCGCCGCGCCGTGGGTGCCGACCTTCATGCTGCAGTGCGGCAAGCGGATGTCGACTGCGGAGACATCCGCCGACGCCCGTATCCGTGAAGTTGGCTCGATCCACGAACTGGTCTCCGGGCTGGACGCAACCCTTGTGAGCGGCGGCGGCACTGAGAAGCTCCTGCGGTAGGGAATCGTCGAGATGCGGCGCGTCGTAGTGCTCGCGCTCGTAGCCGAACGATCCCGCGTGACGCACGACTTCGGGCAGCGTCGCGTCCCGGCTGTGCCGCACTGACGTGCCAGACACAGTGACAGGTCCCCATGAAATATCTCCCCCGAATTGCCGCACTCGCCGGCCTCGCCATCGCAGTCTGGCTCGTCTGGCACGCCGATGCGCGAGCGGTGCTCAGTTTGATGCGCGCAGCCGGCGGCGGGCTCGCGCTTGCAGGGATCGCTCATGTTCTGCCGATGCTCGCCAATGCAAGGAACTGGCAAATGTTGATGCGCGGTGCGAGACGTCCAACGCTGTCGGGCGTCCTGCGCCTCGTCTGGATTCGGGAGTCGGTGAACGGTACGTTGCCCGTTGCGCGTGTCGGCGGTGAAGTCGTGACGTTCCGCATGATGTGCAAATGGGGCATGCAGCCGGCCCCGGCGATGGCGAGCCTCGTCGTCGATCTTCAGCTAACGCTGATCAGCGAGATGCTCTTTGCTATTGCAGCCATCGGCTATCTGATCGCACATGCGGGTGCCGGAGCGTTGCACCTCGCTGCGCGACTCGGAGGAGGTATCGCCATACTTGCCGTCCTGCTCCTCGCGTTTTTGTTCGTGCAGCGCATGAGTCCGTTCGCTCGCCTGACGAAACTGTTCAATCGCATCACGAGCGGCAAGTTCCGCTCGCTCGTCGGCGAGTCGGTTCGCATCGATCAGTCGATCAGCGATCTCTGGCGTCAGCGCGGCATGATCATTCGTTATCTGCTCATCTGGCAGTCACTTCAATGCATCGCAACCGCGCTGGAACTCTGGCTCGCGCTCTATTTTCTCGGGGCGAAAGGAAGCTTTCTGCAAGCGATCGCACTCCAGTCGCTCATCCAGGCGCTCAGTAGTGTCGCGTTCTTTGTGCCTGGCGGACTCGGTGTTCAGGAGGGGGGATTCTTGCTGATCGGGACGGTACTCGGTTTCAATCCGCAGACTTGCCTCGCACTTGCGGGTGCGCGAAGGCTTCGTGACATCATCGTCTTTGTGCCCGGGCTCGTCGCATGGCAAGTCGCGGAATGGCGCGACAAGCGACGCGCGCCGGCCAGTTCCGCAACAGGCGGCGAGACAGCGAACTCCGGCCAAAGCGCTTCCCGTCGCAAAGCGCAGTAGAAGGACCGAAGCGCGCGCCACTTCCGGATTGCTTCACGACGCCCGGGGCGCAATCGCGCGCCTGCGATCTTCTCAGGTCTCGTATTTGAAGGACACGGAGACCCGGGTCCGATATTCAACGACCTTGCCGTCTTCGATCTTGATGTCGAGTTTGCAGACTTCGGCGATTCGCAGGTCACGCAACGACGCGGCTGCGGTTTCCACTGCATTTTTTGCGGCTTCCTCCCAGGAAGTTGTGCTCGTGCCGATGATTTCCGTCACCTTATAGACGCTGGAATCCGTGCTTTTGCTCATGGTCTTTCTCCGTGTTGAGATGGGCGATGGACTTGCCACGCGCATTCCGCGTGCCTCGCGGATACGCTGGCAGACACGTTCCATGGCCGCTGCTCGGCAAGCTGGCACTCGCTTCGAGATATCCTTCGGCTGCTTCCATGGGGCGGGGGAAGAAGGGCGGGCATGCGTTTTGCGCACGTAGCGCGCCGCAGTCAGTGCATGGAGACGGATACAGTGAGCAGACCGCCCGCGATCCGGGAATATCGCGTCAAAGACCGAGCAGTCAGGAGCGCCTGATGGACGATGAGACCAAAATCATGCGGGTCGTGCGTACTGGCGTTCCCGGCCTGGACGATGTTCTGGCGGGAGGGCTGACTCAGGGAAACCTTTTCCTTCTCGAAGGCAGCCCCGGCACGGGGAAAACGACCATCGCCCTGCGGTTTCTGCTTGAAGGTGCCGAGGCGGGCGATCAGGGCCTTTACATCACGCTGTCCGAAACGGAGCGGGAATTGCGCGACGGCGCCGCGTCCCACGGTTGGCAACTGGGCGATCGCGTCGCCGTCTTCGAAGTGGTGCCCCCGGAGAGCCTGCTCGATGCGGATCAGCAGCAGAGTCTGCTGTACTCGTCCGATCTCGAGCTCGGCGAGACGACTCGCCTGATCTTTGACGCTTTCGAGCGAGTACGGCCCAGGCGGGTCGTCCTGGACAGCCTCTCGGAAATCCGTCTGCTCGCGCAGAGCTCGCTGCGTTACCGCCGCCAGGTGCTCGCCATCAAGCATTACTTCTCGCGACAAGGAGCGACCGTCCTGCTGCTCGACGACCTGACTGCAGATGCCGCAGACAAAACCGTACACAGCGTCGCCCACGGCGTCATCAAGCTCGAAGAACTTGCCCCCGACTATGGAGCCGAGCGGCGCAGGTTGAGGATTTCGAAGTACCGGGGGCAGGCGTTCCGTGGCGGGTATCACGACTTCACCATCAAACGCGGAGGTGTTTCCGTGTTTCCCCGGCTCGTTGCTGCGGAACATCGCACCCGGTTTGCGCGCGAGCAAATGACGAGCGGCGTGGCGGAACTCGATGCGCTTCTCGGCGGCGGCATCGAACAGGGCTCGAGCACCCTGGTGTTAGGACCGGCCGGCACCGGCAAAAGCATTTTTGTGCTTCAGTTCATTTCGGCTGCGGTCGCTCGAGGCGAGAAGGCGGCACTGTTCGCCTTCGACGAAGAACTTGGACTGTTCTTCGACCGGACCCGCGCGTTGGGTTTCGACCTTGAAGCGATGCGCGAGACCGGCCGGTTGCATGTCGAGCAGGTCGATGCCGCGGAACTCTCGCCAGGCGAGTTTGCCCAGCGCGTCCGCGATTGCGTTGACCACGCCGAGGCCAAAACGGTGGCCATCGACAGTCTCAACGGTTACCAGGCCGCCATGCCGCAGGAGAACGCGCTCGTCCTTCATATCCACGAATTGCTGCAATACCTCAACAGGCAAGGCGCGACGACTTTCCTGACGGTAGCGCAGCATGGGCTCGTTGGCGACATGAAAGCGCCCGTCGACGTCACGTACCTTGCCGACACGGTCATCCTGCTGCGGTACTTCGAGGCGCTGGGAAGCGTGCGGCGGGCGGTGTCGATCATCAAGAAACGCACCGGGCGTCACGAAGAGACGATCCGGGAATTTCGCATTGGGCGATTCGGTCTGAACGTCGGGGCACCGCTCGACAGTTTCCAGGGCATCCTGCGCGGTGTACCCACGTTTGTGGGTAACTCAGGGCCGCTTATGCCGACGGGCGCCGCTGGTAATGAAAGCACCTGATTTCAATCGCTGTCCCACACTGGTTTTTACACCTATTGGGCGAGACGCTGTCGTTGCCACGGCTCTCCTGAAAGAGGCAGGCGCTCTTGCGCTCGTATGTCGCGATCTCGAGCATTTCGTCGCCATGCTGGACGAGGGAATCTGTTGCGCGATCGTGACCGACGAGGGCCTGCGAAACGCCGACCTCAAGCCACTCGGAAACTGGGTGTCAGCGCAGCCCACATGGTCCGACTTTCCGTTCATCATCCTTACACAGCGCCGGGGCGCGCCCGATCAGGACCCCGAACTGAGCCGACTCGCGGCGACGCTGGGAAACGCGACATTCATCGAGCGCCCGTTTCATCCGCGGACGTTCGTCAGCGCGGTTGGCACAGCACTGCGCGGCCGGGCGCGGCAATTCGAAGCGCGCCTGCGTATGGATGAACTGCGCGAAAGCGAAGCGCGCCTGCACACCGCCCTGACAGCAGGGAAACTGGGCTCATGGGAACTGGACCTGTCGACATTTGCACTGGTGGTTTCGCCTGCGTGTCGCGCGATTTTCGGGCATGCGTCAGGCGCGCCTTTCACGTACTCCGATCTCCTTGCCGGCATCAGTCGAGACGACAGGCCCCGGATGACCGACGCAATCGACTGCAGCCTGGCAACCGGCTGCGATTTCGCACTCGAGCTCTGTACGCTCTGGCCGGACGGGACGGTTCATTGGGCGGACATGCGCGCGCGGCTGGTTCGAGATGGCACTCGAAAGACCGCACGGCTCGTCGGGGTGATATCCGATATCACCATGCGCAAGGCAGCGGAAGACAGCCTGCAACAGGCCAACGACATGCTCGAGGCGAGGGTTGCCCAGCGCACTGCGGAGCTCGAGCGCAGCCACCGACTCGTGCTGGACGAGATGCGGCAGCGCGAGCGCGCAGAGGAGCTGTTGCGCCAGGTGCAGAAGATGGAAATGATCGGGCAGTTGACGGGCGGAGTTGCCCACGATTTCAACAATCTGCTGATGGCCATCATGGCCAATCTCGAACTGCTGCGCAAGCAGCCGCAGGACGCCATTCGAGCAACGCGACTGATCGACGGCGCGCTTAGGGGAGCCCAGCGTGGCGCCGCCCTTACGCAGCGCCTTCTGGCCTTCGCGCGGCAGCAGGATCTCAAGGTCGAGCCGACCCACCTGCCGACCGTGGTTCGGGGGATGACCGATCTTCTGGAGCGGTCGATAGGGCCGCGAGTGGCGCTCGAGCTGAAATTGCCGGAGGGGATTCCGCTTACCCTTGCCGATGGGAATCAGGTCGAACTCGCGATCCTGAATCTGGTCGTCAACGCCCGCGACGCGATGCCTGAGGGAGGGACGTTGTCAATAGCGGTCGATGACGTGCAAACGCGGGGCGACAACGGACTGCCCGCGGGCGAATATGTCCGAATCATCGTCGCTGATACCGGGAAAGGCATGGATGCGGACACCCTTGCGAAAGCAACCGAGCCGTTCTTTACAACGAAAGAACTCGGCAAGGGAACAGGGTTGGGTCTTTCCATGATTCACGGACTCGCGCTGCAGCTGAACGGTGCCCTGCGCCTCGAGAGCGAAGCAGGACGAGGCACGCGGGTAGAGTTATGGCTGCCCGTTACCTCGCAACGTGTCACGATGCCTGATCTGCAGCACGATGCGCAGCCCGAGGGCAGCGTAATCGATCCGATCCAGGCGAGCATTCTTCTCGTCGATGACGATGCCCTGATCGCAACGAGCACCGCGTACCTCCTTCAGGATATGGGACATGAGGTGATCGAAGCCGACTCGGGCGCCGCCGCACTCGAGATCCTGAAGGCGGGACGCAGGATCGATCTCCTGCTCACCGACTATTCGATGCCACGGATGACGGGCCTGGAGCTGGCGCTGGCCGCGCGCGAGTTGCGCCCGACACTCCCTGTGATCCTGGCTACCGGCTACGCAGAGCTTCCACAGGGAGCCGACGTCGGAATTCAGAGGCTTCGTAAGCCGTATCAGCAACATCAGCTCGTCGCGGAAATAGCGAAGGCCCTCACCAAGGCCAGGGCCTTCGGGTAGGGGTCCGACGGCAGTCTCCAGGCAGTATTGGTTGACTGCCGCTACCGCCGCCGTATTGCTGGACGAGCAGGCGCCAACCTGCTTGACGCTATGTCGGTCCTCCTCGTCAGCGACTACATCGAACTGCACCCTCGTTGAGCGAATGTCGCCTTCATTGACGATCGATGCTACGCCTGCCCATTCGGTTCGATTGTCCCGCGCGTCCCCGCGATGCCGGTGGTCAACGCATGGTGTTCACTTCTCGCACGCAACCGCGGCGTGCACGTAGCGGAACCTCGAAGCCTATTGCACGAGGAATCGAAGCGCTTCGGCGTGGAGCTCTGGGGTCGCCGCTGCGATGACCGTGCCATCGAAACGTCTATCGACTGGACGACCTGACCATGTCGTCACGACGCCGCCCGCGCCCTGGACGACAGGTATCAGCGCCATGACGTCAAACATTTCCAGTTCAGCTTCCACAACAAGGTCAACGTGTCCGGAGGCTAGCAACGCGTAGCCGTAACAGTCGGTGCCGAACCGGGTGACTGAAACAGCGCGCGACAGGGTTGAAAAGGCCGTTGACGCCTTGCCCGCGAACGTTTGGGGGTCGGTTGCGCAGAGCCGCGCATCTCGCAGTTGCCTACACGCACTGACCTCGCACGGTACCCCATTGAGAACGGTGCGATTGCCGTTGCCGATCCAGCGCTCGCAGAGTACGGGGACTTCAATCATGCCGTAACGGGGACGTCGCCCTTCAAGCACTGCTACGAGTGTGCCGAACAGCGGCAGACCTGCCACGAAGCTTTTCGTCCCGTCGATGGGGTCGATCACCCAGGTTATGCCATCCCCAACGTCTCCGCCTTCCTCCTCCCCCACAATATTGTGCGAAGGATACCGTGACAGGATGCGTTCCCGAAGCTGTCGCTCAATCTCGCGGTCCGCCACCGTGACGGGCGTATCGTCGGACTTTGCGGTAACGTCGAGCTGTGTCCTGAAATACTTCAGGGAAACGGCTCGCGCCTCATCTCCGAGCAGTTCGAGAAGCGCGCAGGCGTCCGTCGGCAACATGTTCGATTCCTTCACAGCCCAGCAACGCCTGGACGCTGTCCGCCGTGCATGCCTGGCACGCGAGGACGGTGCATTGCGAAGCTCCCTGCCGGCTTGAACGCGCCTCGGGACGTCGCGCAGGAAGGTGATTCGTACGCTACTCATGTTGACGCAAGCCCGCATACTGAATGCCAGCCGTTCGTACAGTTCGCTTTCTAGCTTCGTAGTGAGACCACGGCCGCGAAGGCTGTCCGATCTTTTTCTTGAGCCGGAGATCGCGAACTGATGAACGGCATCGATAGGTGAAGTATGTGAGTCATACCGTTCACCCTAACCCCGGTGAACGTCTGCGCATATTCTGTTCCTGCCGCCGTTCATTCGGGCGCCCGCCCGTGTCACAGGCGGAGACGGAGTATCCACGGACAGCCCGACCCCTTACGTTTCGTATTGCTGACTATTCTGACCGGGGGGATGCCTGGTAAACCACGTATGCCGGATGAGACGGCGGTGCCGATTTCTACCCTGAGACCGTCGTACAAGGCGGCCAGCAATACGGCGCCGACTTTCCGTTGTTCGTCGCTGTGGATGATCGTCAGTAAGGCACGCTGCTTACGTATACGCCAGACCGCCTCGTGGATATGGCGGTCCGCAAGTATCAGGGCTTGTAGCTCAGTCTCGTCGTCCATCGCAGCTTACTCGTTGCCCCCCGTAACCGGCTGGAAGATTTTTGTTTCCCATGCCCCTCTCGTCTGGTCACGCGTGAGCGGTCATGTCGTCCCACGTGACGCTGGAGTCCGGGCCATCTCCGCCTTGTCGACGCAGGACATTCGTCAGATCCCTGCGACGGCAGGCGCGGCTCGCGTTTTCACGCTCATCCCGATTTGAGATCCGTGGTACTTGTCCTGTCGATACATCCTTCATTCAACAAGTCGGCATCCGGTCACGTTGCCCTCGCGCCGGCGACACTCGTCATTCCCTGGCCGTTTGTTCTCGTTGCGGGTTCACGCGCCTCGCACTTTTCGACGCCGCGTCGGCGATCACATCGACTTTGCCCTGTGCAACCTCGATCGCGGACTGCCCGGTGGTCCCGAGTGCCCCATAGAGCGCATTGGCCACGGTGATCGCCGAGCTGAATGCTGCCACTGCTGCCTCGGAACCGGCTGGCGCATTTCGGGTGGCTTCTTCGAAGAGCGTGCCGCGCGCCGGTCACCGTTTTCGCATGATCGTTTCGAGCAGGAATTCGCCTTCATCCGTTATACGCGGACGCGGCATACCGGTGGCGAGGCTCTCGAGTGCTACGAGCTGTTGCTCGAGCAGTGTGTCGAGTTCCTCGCGGCCCATGTCGATCTGGTCCGGCGATGACTTGACCAGCATGAGCGTCGCAAATTCGTGAGGGCTCAGCACTTATGTCTCCTGGATTCTCGAACGAGCGGTCTTGCCGCCCTGATAGTTTTCCGCCGAAACGACATCTGACCGCGCACACCTCCTCGTGTGGCGTGTGATCGACCTCCGCGTGACATGCGCGAGGCGAGCTGGTAGTGCGCCAGTCGGATCGCTCTTTTTGGCCGGAAGTAGCTTGCTGGTGGCTCATAGGAGCATATGCCAGCCGACACCTGTCGAGTATCAGGGAGGCGTGTCCGTAAATGCATCCTTATGGACAAGCGTTTCCCCATGGGCTGAGCGCGCGGAGCGCTCACCCACACGACGCATTTGTAAGGTCAGGTGCGCGGAATGCTTGGACACTCAGCGCATCAAGCGGGATTGTTATGACGGTATTTGGGGGAGAAAAACCATGGGTAAGCCCGATCGCGCCGAAGACGCACTTCAAATTGTGGGCTACGAGGTGGTTTGCCGACAGAGGATCAATGCGATGGGCCAATATGTCGGAGACCTAAGGATCAGGCGAAAGGCTGATGGGAAGTTGATCTACCCGTTCGACGGCTGTCTCGTTCCCGGGCCATTCGCAACCGCCGACGAAGCCCGACTCGCCGTGCGCGAACTCGCCAAAGAGTTTGTGCGGCTGGATGTCGAGCGTCCCGAGGATTGATGACGCATCGCTGGAGTGGTCGATATCCAGAGGTGGTTCGGTCTCCCCGATGCTCATGCACCGGGTTTGTCCTGGCCGACGGAAGCCATGAAAAAGCGGTTTCGACCAACACCGGAGCCAGCGGCTGTTCCGGGCATGAGCGATGCGGAATCGGGCCTGGGCGCGATGCCGCGTCCCCGAGCGGAAGAGAGCCCCGATGAGCACTCAGACCTCATGGAAAACACGCTGGGCGCTGCTGCGCTGAACGCGCGGCTAGACCTCGCGGCGCGACAACGCGAGTGCGTAATACTAGGTCCGGGAGGAAATGCGCGATGAAGGAATCGCCCGTAGTGGTCACTGTGCGACGGGAGGATCCCGCTACGCGCGACGCGGGCTTACTGCTCGACGAACTGAGCGCCATGGTCGCGCTGTACTGCGGTGATGGCGCCCAATCCCGATTCAACGAGCAGGATGCGATGACGCCGCGCGGCGCCTTTGTCATTGCCCGTACCACCGACGGCCAGGCGATAGGCTGTGGGGCCCTGCGCCGTTTCTCGTTTGAAGTGGCGGAGTTCAAGCGGATATACCGGCGCGCCGAATTCCATGGAGCCGGCGCTGCGATTCTGCGATATCTCGAAGAACTCGCCGCCGCAATGGACTTTCGCCGGGTCATCTTGCAGACACGTGAGGCGAACCGGCGCGCAATCGCCTTTTATCGGCGCCACGGTTACCAACACATCGACCCGTACGGCGAATACACGACCATGAGCGACGCTCGATGCTTCGGGAAAGCGCTTCCAGTCAAACCGCAGCCTTAAGCGGCCTCGCTTCTTCGCGGTGATCCCTCGCATTTGCGCCGTGTTTGAAGCATCGTCACCGGGCGGTATCTCAAAGCGGCATATCGAGGTGCGAGAGCACCAACGTCTTGTCGCCGGTGCTCTTCACCCCGGCGGCCTCGAGCTTTGCATCGAGCTCGGCCTTGCGCGACGCGATACGCCGGCCCAGCGCTGCGAGGTCCAGATTACTGCGGCGCAAGAGCGGGAATAGCTCTTTCTCTTCTTCTTCGACATGGTGGCGAACCAGGTCGGCCAGCACACGGAACGTCGCGTCGAAACCAGCATGCGCGGGTGTCAGCGTGGTGAAGCGCTGGATGAGCGTTTTCACGAGGTAGTGCTCGACTCGAGCCTCGTCCACATCAAGCGCCTGTGTGGGTAGTGCTTCGCTCGCAGCGGGGTAGAGCAACTCTTCCTCAAGCATCGTATGCACGGCGAGTTGCTCGCACGCTCGCTTGGCGATCGTGAAGCGCGCATCTTCGGTGGCCTCGCCGGCACCCCGGTAGGCATCGAAAAGTTTATCGACGGCGCGGTGGTCGGCGATCAGCAGCGCGAGCGCATCGCTGGTCTGTTTCGGTTCGTTCATGACAGGTCTCCAGGGGACATGCCCGTGTGGCGCACCGCGCGTACCCAGCTCCCGGTCTCTCGATGAAAACAGGCCGCGCGGTGCGCGAGGCCGCACGCGCCGCGGCACGCACCGTGCGCGACGGCCCATGCGCGGTCCATATGGGCCCCGCGACCGTTCAACGACCCAAGGATGTCAACCATGAAACTCCTTTTCGCTATTCTCGGTTTGGCCATGGCATGCAGTCTTCCGCTCGCGGCCACAGCACAAGAATCCCAAGCGGCTTCCGCCACCGCGGCAAATCCGCTGCCGGATGTGGATCGCGATTTCGTTCAGGCGGCATCGATGTCTGGATCGACGGAAATCGACGCCGCGAAGCTCGCCATGCATAACACGAAGAACAAGGACGTGCACAAATTTGCAGAGCACATGATCGCCGATCATATGAAGCTTGCAGCGCAATTAAAGCTCGCGGCGCCGCACGGTGTCACGGTGCCGAAGGACAATTCCGATACGTCGATTCTCGATTCGTTACGGCCGCTCAAGGATGAGCAATTTGACAGTGCATACGCGCAGAAGGTGGGGGTAGAAGGCCACAAGGAAGCGGTTGCCGCGTTCCAGAAGGAAATCAGCGACGGCAAGAACGACAGCCTGAAGGCGGCGGCGCGCAAGGCGTTGCCAACCATCGAAGAACATTACCGGATGGCCCAGGCACTGGCCCAGAAAGTCGGTACGCATTCCTGAGTGAACGGCTTCGTCCCGGGGGCAGCCGTTGCAGCAGGAAACATTGCGGCGGTGCGCGTGAGGCCTTCTGTTGACCCCGCGCAGCACCGGTTGGGAGCGGGGCGTGTGTCCCTCGCACGGGCCCCCACCGCATGCCCTTACGAGGTGGCGCCCTCGAACGCGTTACTCCAGGCCATGAAGTCCCGGTTCAGGCGGCTTTCGATACCGCTAACGCAATCGACGATCGCGCCAAGCATGATCTCGTTGATGTGCCGCCAGTAGGCTGCAGTCTTTACTGTGCCCGCTAAAGCATAGCCTGCGTTCAAGCGCCATGCGTCAAATGGCGAACGTTCGCTAGCCGATTCGATTGCGATTGCGCGCTGCTCATCCAGGGTTGTACTGAACGCATGGCTATTCAGTTCTGCGATGCGGCCAGCGGTCTCAACACACAGGCGTGCCAGCTCGTTCATTTCCGTGCCCAGGGACGTAACTCGTTCAGGCGCGTTGCCTGGGCCTGCGTCGGGTAGTGCGATCGGTGGTTCAATCATCATCGGCTCCGATTTGAGGTTTGACCGGGCAGATAGGGTTCCGCGGTCTTGCTGCATCGCCGCATTGCTTGTTCCCGATGCGGCCGGTGGTTCGCACGAAGGGCGGCACGTACGGCTGCGCGCTGCCTCGGCGCAGAATTACGCTCCGGCGTTGGCGGCACGGCTATTGCTCCTCGTGCCCAAACAAGGCAATCCGACCGAGGCAAGCCGTGGCAAAGAATCACGCAAATTCAGGAAAGCCGGGCCGCAAAAGTACTGCGCGCGCGAGCGGCATATCGCCGACTGACCTCGGGCCTTGCGGCCTGCGCTATGTCGATGACTCGCATCGCGGGTACACGCGCGAGCGGATCGACGGAGCGTTCGTCTACTTCGATACGCGAGGCAAGCGCATCAAGGACGCTGCCGAGATTCGCCGTATCAACGCATTGGCGGTTCCGCCTGCCTATACCGATGTGTGGATCTGCCCGGATGGGCGTGGCCACTTGCAGGCGACGGGCCGTGACGCGCGGGGTCGCAAGCAGTACCGCTATCACCCGTATTGGCGTGAAACACGGGACGCGACCAAGTACGAGCGCTTGCTGGGGTTCGGCACCGCGCTGCCGAAATTGCGCGCCCGGCTGGCGCGCGATCTCGCGCTCGACGGCATGCCGCGAAACAAAGTGCTGGCGACCGTCGTGCGCCTGCTCGATAGCACACTGATTCGCGTGGGCAGCGAGGAGTACGCGCGGGAGAACCGCTCGTACGGCCTGACCACGATGCGCAAGCGGCATCTGGAAGTGTCGTCTGACCGGCTGCGCTTCCGGTTTCGCGGCAAGAGCGGCATCGAGCACGACGTCGCGGTCAGCGACGCACGGGTTGCGCGCATCGTCAGGCGCTGTATGGAACTGCCGGGCCAGGACCTCTTTCAGTATCTCGATGCCGATGGCGCGCGGTATTCTGTCACCTCCTCGGACATCAACGACTATTTGCATGAGGTCACGGGCGCCGATTTCACCGCAAAAGACTACCGCACGTGGGCGGGCAGCGTGTTTGCGCTTGCGGCGCTGCGCAAGCTGGAGTGGCAAACGACGACGCAGGCGCGCAAGCACGTCGCCGACACCGTCAAGCAGATCTCCCAGATGCTGCGCAATACGCCGGCGGTTTGCCGCAAGTGCTATATCCATCCGGCCGTGATCGAAGCGTTCGAGGCGGGCGCCCTCGCGCAGGCGCTACCCGCAGTGCGCCTGCGCGGACTGAAGGCAGACGAGGCGGCGCTCGTCGTCTTTCTGAAGCGCGACGCGAAGCGGCGGACGCGTGAGATGTCGCGCCGCGATCGCGCTGGCGAGTCAAGCGACGCGAGCCTCGTCCGCCTGCTCGCGCAAACGAGCCGTAAAGTACGCGCGAAGGGGGCGAAGGACCACGCTAATGGCGGCGCGACAAAGACACAGAAACCGGAAACGAGCAAGACAGCGTCGCGGCACGTGCGCTCGTCTGCTTCGACTCGATTCGCGCGTGCCGACACCGTTGCATGACGCGGCTCGTCAACGTTTGCCAGCAAGCGCGTCTGCGAGACGCAGTGCCTCGACGATCTGCGCGCGCGCTTTGTCGCGCGCCTCGACGTTCGGCGCCCGTAGCGCGTACGAAGGGTGCCAGGTTGCCACGATGACGAGATCGCCGATGCGACCCGCGTGTTCCATGTAGGCCTTCAGCCGCGCGTTCGGGTCGCGCAAAATCGCGCGCAAGGCGGTTGCGCCGAGCGCGACCACGACCTTCGGCCTGATTTGCGCAAGTTCCCGTTCGAGCCAGTATGCGCAGGCTTCCACCTCGCGCTGGGCAGGCGTCTTGTGCAGGCGGCGCTTGCCGCGCAGTTCCCATTTGAAGTGCTTAACCGCATTGGTCACATAGACGGCCTTCCGTTCGATGCCCGCCTCTTCGAGCGCGGTGTCGAGCAGCGCGCCTGCCGGGCCGACGAACGGCAGACCCGCGCGATCCTCGCTGTCGCCGGGCTGCTCGCCGACGAGCATCAGCGTGGCGCGCGCGTTGCCCGCGCCCGGCACCCCGTGGGTGGCGTCTTTCCACAACGTGCAGCGCCGACATGCTTCCAGCGAATCGGGTTCCTGATGAGGATCGGCCTGCGGGCTAACGGTGCGGCGCGCGGGGTGCGATTCGTCGCGATCCCGATGGCCGTGCGGTGTGCGCGATGTCACTGCGTTGCCTCGCGCACGGCGAGAGCGCTGACTGGAACGAAACGCGGACTGGCCAGTTTCATCGTTGCTCCCCAAACGGTGGGCGACGCGCGCGACAAACGCGAATCGCTATTGCGGTCCAGGAGGATGCGCAACTGGCGTACCGCGCGGGCGGCAGCCAGGGCACGCTGCTTGCGCGGACACGACAGCACCCGAGCGAACGAAGGCGAGGGAGCGAAAAGCGCGGCTCAAAAATCCGAAGGGAGTTTGATGATGCGGCGATTCCATGCAGCGACGCGCCATAAGCGGACGTTGCCCGTGAGCGCCGTCGTTCCGGAATGAGCGATGTGCCGGAAAACGTGGAGACTTGCGATGGGTATCGAACAGCACGTCGTCTCATTTCTGACCTCCGTGGGGCGCAAACTCGCCACCGCGGAGTCATGCACGGGCGGACTGATGGCCGCCACGCTGGCTGCCGTGCCGGGAAGCGGTGGGTGCCTGGACGTCGGGTTCGTCGCGTATTCGCCCACGGGAAAGGCCGGTTTCCTCGGCGTGCGTGAAGAGACGATGGAGCGTTACGGGCTCACGAGCGAAGAGGTCGCGCGCGAAATGGCCGAAGGAGCGCTGGCGGCGGATGGGTGCAGCGCGGATGTAGCCGTCTCCAATACCGGGGTTGCCGACGCGGTCTGCGACGGCAATGGGCCGCCGGCCGGCACCCAGTGCTTCGGCTGGTCCTGGCGTCTTGAAGATGGGCGATGCGTGACCTTCACCGAAACCGAGCGCTTTGTGGGATCGCGCAACGAGATTCGCGCCGCGGCCGCTCAATACGCGTTCTCGCGTATTGAGCATTACTTCAACCAGCTTGCTCAGCAATCCGTATAGTCGCGACGTGGCGGCGTTTCTTGCGCGCAACCAAACCGGGTCATCAGCCGGCGAGCGTCGAAAGGGGCTTCGGTCTTCTGATCGTTGTCGAAATAGCAGTACACGTCGCGCGGCTTGCGCTCAGATGCACCGAGTTCCGGAGCGATGAGTCGCGCGTGCGCGGCGGATTTCCCCTCGCTCCATGCTCTGAAGCGGGCTTCCCATTTGTCCAGCGACGCGTCGCTGTAGGCGCCCGCATATCTTCCAGTTGAGCCATGCAGCCGCGCGTAGGTGAAGTCGGCCGTGGCGTCCTCGGCATACGGCCACGGCTCGGTGGAGTCGGACACCACGAGCGCGACCCGATAGCGTCGTAGCAGATCCACGAACGCAGGGACAACGAAACTCGCATGACGGATTTCGATGGCGTGGCGCATGGTCCGGTTCTGGTCGATGGTGAGCCACGGAGCCTTCACCCGCGCGTCGTGGCGCCTCGCCAGACGCAGTGCGGCTTCCGTGTCGGGCGGCAGCAGTGCGAGGAAGCGTTCGAGGCGCTCGACATGGAAGGTGTAATTTGGCGGGAACTGCCAGAGTAAAGGCCCCAACTTGTCGTTCAGTGCGAGCAACCCTTGCGCAAAGAAGTTCGCGCACGCAATGGTTGCCGTTTCGTCGCGGAAGCGCAGCATGTGTGTGAGGTAGCGCGCGCCCTTGATGCTGAAGACGAAACCTTCCGGCGTTTCGTCGCGCCAGTGCTCGAACGATGCCGGCGATTGCAGACTGTAGTGCGTGCCGTTAATTTCGATGGTCTGCACGGCGCGCGACGCGAAGTCGAGCTCGCGCTTTTGCGGCCAGCCGGGCGGATAGAACGTGCCGCGCCAACCATCATAGCGCCAGCCGGAAATGCCGATCCGCACTTTGCCCATGATGGTTTCCTCTTCGATCTTGCGAACGGGAGCACTGCCGCGCTTCATCCCAGTCGGGTGTTTGCTGACACTCAGCACAGCCTGTTCCCGCGCACCCAACGAAGACCTGACAGGTACGAGTCATGCGTAATGGCGGCCGCGGCGTCGTCACAACGAAAGCGGCTCGCTCGCTCGCAACACTCAGGCGCCAGGTGCGAACGCGCTCATGTCTGTGCCTCGCTCAAGAAGCCCTTGAGCATGTCGAGCGTATCCGCGTCCTCGACTGACTTGTCGGTGCGCCAACGCAGCATCCGGGGAAAGCGCACTGCGATGCCCGACTTATGCCGCGAGCTTGCCTGAATTCCTTCGAAGCCGATCTCGAACACCAGGGTTGGTGTGACGCCGTGCACCGGTCCGAACTTCTCAATTGTCGTCTTGCGCACGATTGCATCGACTTTGCGGATTTCTTCGTCGGTGAGTCCTGAGTACGCCTTGGCGAACGGCACCAGCGTGCGCACGCCGTCTGCTTCGTCCCAGACCGCAAACGTGTAGTCCGTGAAGAGGCTCGCCCGCCGGCCGTGACCACGTTGGGCGTACAGCAGCACGGCGTCGATCGAAAACGGATCGATCTTCCATTTCCACCACGTACCCGATGCCTTGGTACGTCCGACGCCGTACATCGATGTCCGCTGTTTCAGCATCAACCCTTCGACGCTGCGCGCGCGGCTCTCCTCGCGCAATTGCCTGATCGCGTTCCAGTCTTCGGCGGCCACGACCGGCGATACGCGCAGCAATTCGGTCGCGGGCGATTGCGACAACGACTGGACAAGCGCGTCGAGTCGCGCGCGTCGTATTTCGAGCGGTTGCGTGCGCAGATCGCGACCCTCGGCTTCGAGCAGGTCGTATGCGACCATCGCGGCGGGCGACTCGCTGAGCACCTTTCTGGTCAGCGACTTGCGCGTGATACGCGGCTGCAGACGCGCGAATGGCAATGGTGCACTCGCCCCCGGTTCCCACGCGAGAATTTCCCCGTCTATGACCGAGCCGTTCGGCAACGCAGCAGCCATCGCCTCCAGCTCCGGAAAACGTTCGGTTACGAGGTCTTCGCCCCGCGACCAGATCCAGACGCGTCCTGCGCGTTTGACGAGTTGTGCGCGAATGCCGTCCCATTTCCATTCGAAGATCCAGTCCGCGGTCGGGCCGAGCGTTGTGGGGTCGGCCTGCAACGGATGCGCGAGAAAGAACGGATAGGGCAAGCCGATGTCGGTGGCTTGCGGCGTGTCGGTGTCGTCGCCATCGGCCGAAGCGGTGATTAGCCGGAGATACCCGGCGGCTGTCGGTGTCTTGTGCGAATGCGTCCACCCGACGAAGCGCTGCGCGATGCGTTTGTGGTCGACGCCCGCGACCTGCGCGAGCGCGCGCACGACGAGCTGCCGTGAGACGCCGACGCGAAAACCGCCGCCGATGAGCTTGGTGAGCAAAAACCGCTCGCTCCAGTTCAGTTCGTCCCAGTAGGCGGTCAAACGCTCGCGTACGGCGTCCGGCTCGCTGCCTCGCAACGTCAGCAGGCGCTGCCCGACCCATTGCGCCAGACCCAGTTCCGATTCACGCGACGCTGGCGGCAGCACGTGCGCGATCGTCTCTGCGAGGTCGCCGACTGCCTGATATGACTCGTCGAACAGCCATTGCGGCAGGCCGGCGCAATCGCGTGCGCATTCGATCAGCATTCGCGTAGGCACCGACTGGCGAGGCTTCCCACCTGCGAGGAAGTACGCCGCCCACGCCGCGTCTTCAGGTTCGGCGCCGGAAAAATAGGCAACCAATGCTTCGAGCTTGTCGTTGGTGGACGTCGTCGCGTCGAGCGCTGCGTAGAGTGCCGCAAACCGTTTCATTTCGGCGCGTCCTCCGTCGTGGCGGCATCGGCGTCTGCCTCGATCGCGTCGCCGCCATATTCGGTTGCGAAGGTGCCGGCATCGAATCCATGTTCGAGAAGCCATCGCACCATCGGCTCGATGTAACCGTGCGTGACGATCACGCGCTCAGCGCCAGTTGCTTTGATGGCATCGTTGAGACCGGGCCAGTCCGCATGATCCGACAAGACGAATCCCCGGTCGACTCCGCGCCTGCGTCTCGCACCGCGCAAACGCATCCAGCCAGATGCCAATGCGTCGCGATGCTCGCCGAAACGCCGTGTCCACGCGCTGCCTTTCGCGGAGGGCGGCGCAATGATCAGCGCGTTTCTGAATGCGGCCTTGTCGTGCATCGGGATTTCGCCGACGCGTCGCGTCGCGGGCAAGTCGACTGCCGCATCACGATAGATTCGATTCAACGTTTCGACGGCGCCGTGGCAGAAGATCGGGCCGATGCCAGGGTCCACGCCGGCGAGCACACGCTGCCCTTTGCCGAAGGAATAGCAAAACAGCACCGACGCCAGCCCTTGGGCCGCGTTATGCCGCCACCAGGCGTTGATGCCGTCGAATACGGCATGCGACGGTTCCCACCGGTAGACAGGCAAGCCGAAAGTCGATTCCGTGATGAACGTGTCGCACCGGACCGGTTCGAACGGCGTGCATGTCGGGTCCGGTTCGATCTTGTAGTCGCCCGATGCGACCCATACACACCCGGCATGCTCGAGCCGCACCTGGGCCGAGCCGAGCACGTGTCCTGCCGGATGCAGTGACACGCGCACGCCATTGACTTCGATCTGTTCGCCGTACGGCAAACCCTGCACTGCGATACCTGGCAATCGGGTCTGCAGTACGCCGAGTCCCGCTTGTGCCGTCAGGTAGTGGCGATGACCAACGCGTGCATGGTCAGCATGCGCATGAGTAATGATCGCCCGTTCGACCGGCTGCCATGGATCGATGTAAAACGCCCCCGGCGGGCAGTACAGTCCCTCAGGAAGGGCAATGATCAAATCGGAGGAGGTATTCATGTCGTTGGGCTCGTCGCTCGCGACGATCGTGGAGCCTATGAGTGGGTTCACAAAGCTGGAGCCAGACATGTTCCCGGATCACTGCAGAATGCCGGCGCGGGCGCCACGCAGGGCGAACTTTTGCCGGCACGCGCGATGCGCTCAAGGCGATATTAACTGCGGAGATAGTCATGAGCGACCAAAGAAAGGCTGGAGAATGCGGCCAATCGGCGCTGCTGGAGTGCGGCGGGGTCGAATCACCGGGCGTGGGACTCGGGCGCACGCCTGAATTGACTTCAACGCCGGAGTTTTAAGCGTTGGCGCGGGGCTTCAAAAAATCTTCGCGCGGGGCCTTCAAAAATGCGCGGCGAGTCGATACAATGGCGACCCTTCGAGCCCACGAGGCGAGAAGAGACGGGATCTTTACGCGTCCCGAGTTGTATTGGATTGCCGACGTGGTGAAATTGGTAGACACGCTATCTTGAGGGGGTAGTGGCGAAAGCTGTGCGAGTTCGAGTCTCGCCGTCGGCACCAAAAATTGAATCGAGTATCGTGCGCGGAACTGCGTGGTGATACTGGTACGAATTGCATTCGCGCGCTTCTGCTGCGAATGGCGCAAGAGAGCCGGCTGATAAGCCGGCTTTTTATTTTGCGGGCAATCGTAAGGACTCCAGCATAGTTCCAGGCGAGCGCGCGGGAGTGCTTGCGAGGATGCGTGCGCCGCGTATATAATCGCCGCTCTTCGAGCAGGTCCGCAAGCTGACCTGTTCGATTCTGCGTCATCCCACTGGCGCAGAAGCCGTTCTGCATGGGGGTATAGCTCAGCTGGGAGAGCGCTTGCATGGCATGCAAGAGGTCAGCGGTTCGATCCCGCTTACCTCCACCAACAGAACGCGTGGCCTTCGAGCACGTTGCTTCATCATCCTGATTCACTTCCCCGCATCGCATCGAAATTCGCGCAGCCATTTTCAATGGATTGCATTCGCGCGCACCGTCACAGCGGTAACGCATGCGTCGACAGAATCTCCTTGAGCACCATGAAGCTGCGAACCTGCCGCACGCCCGGCAAGTACAACAACTGCTCCGCATGCAGCTGGTTGAAGCTTTCGTTGTCGCGCGTGCGCACCAGCATGAAGTAATCGAATTCGCCGGTCACGACGTGGCATTCCACACAGCCTGAAACCTTCTGGGCCGCTTTCTCGAATGCGGCGAACGCCTCGGGCGTCGAGCGGTCGAGCACGAAGCCGATCACGACCAGCATGCCTGCGCCGAGCGCCTTCGGGTCGAGCAGCGCGACGATTCCGCGTATCAGCCCTAACTCCTTGAGCCGTTCCACACGCCGCAGGCACGCGGGCGCACTGAGCTTCACCCTGGCAGCGAGGCTGACATTTGAAATCGATGCGTCCTGCTGCAAATGCCTGAGGATCGCGCGATCGATGCGATCCAATGCAGGCGGCTCATTCGGCGTAGCGGGAGAGTGTCTGGTTAATTTCATTGCGTCGTTTAACCGTTTTGCACATTAAAAGTTTTTCGAAGCCAAAACGAATGCTTTAAACGTAGGCCGTCGATATTTTTTTAGCAAGCTCATTTCGCGGCATCGCGCCTAACATTTCTCCATCGGATTGCGCGTTCCAGGCGCGTACCGACCGTTGACGACGCCCCGCATGAGCCGACCTCCCGGAGATATTCGATGAACCTCCAGCGTTTTCCCCGTTATCCACTCACTTTCGGACCCACGCCCATCCAACCGCTCAAGCGCCTGAGCCAGCACCTCGGCGGCAAGGTCGAGCTCTACGCGAAGCGCGAGGACTGCAACAGCGGACTCGCGTTTGGCGGCAACAAGACGCGCAAGCTCGAGTACCTGATTCCCGACGCGCTCGCTCAAGGTTGCGACACGCTAGTCTCGATTGGCGGCATCCAGTCGAACCAGACGCGTCAGGTTGCAGCCGTCGCTGCGCATCTCGGCATGAAGTGCGTGCTGGTCCAGGAGAACTGGGTCAACTATTCCGATGCCGTCTACGACCGCGTAGGCAACATCCAGATGTCACGCATGATGGGCGCGGACGTGCGGCTCGTGCCGGACGGTTTCGACATCGGCATTCGACCGAGCTGGGAGGAGGCGCTAGAGAGCGTGCGCGCGGCGGGTGGCAAACCGTATGCGATACCGGCGGGCTGCTCGGAGCATCCGCTCGGCGGCCTCGGTTTCGTGGGCTTTGCCGAGGAGGTGCGGGCGCAGGAGGCGCAATTGGGCTTCAAGTTCGACTACATCGTCGTGTGCTCGGTGACAGGCAGCACGCAGGCGGGCATGGTGGTCGGCTTCGCGGCGGACGGCCGGGCGGACCGCGTGATCGGCATCGACGCTTCGGCTACGCCGGAGAAGACCCACGCGCAAATCGCGCGCATCGCACGTCATACCGCCGGGCTCGTCGATCTCAACCGCGATATCAGCGACAAGGACGTGATTCTCGACACACGTTACGGCGGCCCTGAGTACGGGCTGCCGAACGAAGGCACGCTGGAGGCGATTCGTTTGTGCGCGCGGTTGGAGGGCGTGCTGACCGACCCCGTGTACGAGGGCAAGTCGATGCACGGCATGATCGACAAAGTGCGCCGTGGCGAATTCGAGCCGGGGTCGAAGGTGCTGTACGCGCATCTGGGCGGCGTGCCGGCTTTGAGCGCTTACAGCTTTATTTTCCGCGACGGCTGAGTTCAAACGCGGTTCGCTGGCGCGCGAGGCGGACGCCACGGTCTTTGACTTTGATCACGGTGTGCATCCGACCAGCACCAACGAGCGAAGAACCTGACGTTGTTGAAAGGCGTTACGACATGAGGCCGTAAACGGTTCGATGTTTGCGGCGTTGGCGATCGTCAGCGAAATGACGCCGTAACGTGAAGCACTTCACGCATAAGGCGTGCTGTGTAGTGTTTGATTAACGCGGTGGGTGCCACCACAATCATAAAGTCAGGTCGGGAACAAGCGCCGAGTGACTCACGGACTGACGGGCGGCTCCCTCCGCGTTCGCCCCCGGGGGGCACGTAGCGTATCCGCACTCCGGCTTCCGGATTGGAAGCGAAAATGGCTACCGTTCGGGACACTTCCAGATTCAGCCTTTTCCTGCACACCGGAATGGTCGCCCTGGCGTATTTCGCCGGTGCAAAGCTAGGCCTTTCCTATGCGGTAGTGGGCGGCGCAATCTCACTCGTATGGCCTTCCAGCGGCATCGCACTCGTTGCGCTGCTCGCACTCGGCATCGAAGTCGCCCCGGGTATTGCCGTCGGGTCCTTCCTCGCCAACGTGTCGAGCGGCGTGCCTGCTGCCGTGGCCGCGGCGATAAGCATCGGCTCCGTGGCTGGACCGTTGACGGCAGCGCTATTGCTCAACCGCGCGACACGATTCCGGATCACCCTTGCGCGCATCAACGATGTATTGGCCTTCATCGCCCTCGCTGCGGTGGCGAGTACGGGGGTCAGTGCGCTGATCGGCACGACCGCCCTGCTGGGAGGGGGACTCGTGCCTGCCGCCCGGTACGCCGCAGCCTTTCTGAAATGGTGGCTCGGCGACATGATGGGGGTTCTCGTCGTGGCGCCGGCCCTGTTCAGCCTCCTTACGTATTCAAACCCTGTGCGATCCGCACAGCGGATCATGGAAGCGTGCGGACTGATTGCTGCGACCTTTTGGGTGAGCTACCTCATCTTCGGTGCCCCGCAACTTGCGGGGCACGGCTACTACCCGGCAGCGCTCGCGATCTTTCCATTCATTATCTGGGCGGCGCTGCGCTTCGATCGCCTTGGCGCGAGCATCGTCACGCTAGTGGTCTCGGTCGTGGCTATCTGGGGCACTACCCACGGTACGGGGCCCTTTGCCGCCGAATCTCCTGTGGACAGCCTGGTGAGGTGGTGCGCCTTCGCGAACGTCGTGGCGGTGACGGGACTGCTGCTGGCGGCGGCACGCGCTCAGGAACAGGGCGCCCATGATCTGCTGCAGGCGGCCCACATCGAACTCGAGCGACGCGTGGAGGAGCGCACCGAAGACCTCGCGAAGGCGAACAACGAGCTAAAAGATGAGATGCAGCGACGCCGTTTGCTGGAGGGCGAGCTGATCCGGATCGGCGATCAGCAGCAGAGACTCATCGGCCAGGAACTGCACGACGGACTTGGGCAACACCTGACCAGCCTGGGACTGTACTGCGCGGCGTTGAATCAGAAACTGCAGACCCAGGGCCACCCGGCCGCCGCTGACGCCGCTACCGTCGTCGGCCTCGCGAAGCAGGCGTCCCTGATGACCCGCAGGATCGCCCACGGCCTCGATCCGGTCGCGATGGAATACGGCGGACTTGCGGACGCATTGCAAGCGCTGGCGGAGACGGCTGGCGCGCTCGATGGCGTAGATTGCAAGCTGCGGATCGCGCCGGATGTGGACTTGCTGGACCCGCTGCTGCAGATCAACCTGTACCGAGCCGCACAGGAAGCCGTCAACAACGCGCTGAAATATTGTCGTGGCCACCGCATCTGGATCGACCTCGAGCGGGCGGGCGGTCTGCAGACGCTCTCGATCAGCGACGATGGGGTAGGCATCGGCCCTGAGGAAATGGAGCGTGCCGCGGGTCTTGGACTGCACAACCTGCGCCACCGGGCGAGCCTTCTGGGCGGCTCCTGCACCGTGACCCGCAACGGCTTGGGCGGCACCACCGTCGCCATTAGCTATCCGCTACCGGAGGGTACTGGCCGTGCAGAGGAAATGCGCTAGCCCAGGCCGTGCGACTCAAATCCTGATCGTGGATGACCACCCCATCATCCGGGACGGGATGACGCTCTTGCTCAATCTGCAGGAGGATCTGCACGTCTGCGGTGCAGCGGGCAGCGCAGACGAAGCGCTCGCGGCGATGAAGTGTCTGCCCGACATGGCCATTGTGGACATCAGCCTGCAGACGGACTCCGGCCTCGAGCTGGTCAAGACGCTGCGGCACCGTTATCCGGATCTGGCAATCCTTGTCCTTAGCATGCACGACGAAAGCCTGTTTGCCGAACGCGCACTGCGGTCCGGGGCAAACGGGTATCTCATGAAACTCGAGGCCACGGAGCATGTCGTGAGCGCTATCCGCGAAGTGCTGGCGGGCAATATCTACATGAGCGCCGCCATGCACGAGAAGCTGGCGCGGGCGCTTGCCGTCCCACACAAAAAGGCCGAGAGCCAAATTGCGAACCTTTCGGAACGGGAATTCGAAGTTCTGCACCTGATCGGACTCGGCTTCAGCACCCGCGATATCGCAGAGAAGCTGAACCGGAGCGTGAAGACCATCGAAGCGCACCAGGCCAATATCAAGGAAAAGCTGAACATCCGTAGCGGCAAGGAGCTGACGCGCTTCGCCATTCAGTGGATCGAGAGCCAATAGGGCTGAGCCAGCCCGCCGAATAAGGCAATCCCCTAGCCTCTTTTAGGACAGGTGCCTGGTCCATGCACATGGAGTCGGCGCATACAGTCTTATCTACCCAACGCCGACGCTCTGTCGCCGGGCGTTTGCCGAAGCCGTGCAGCAGCAAGCGCATGGCGATGCGAGCCTGCGCGACGCTCGCTGTCGCAGCCCTCGAGCGCCGATAGTTTGCATATGTTCAACCCAGTCGTGCTCAAGGCAAGGAGGTTCGCCTTGAGCAAGATCTCGTTCGTTGCAGGAGGAATCATGAAATACCTTGCTCAAACTGTCGTTATCCTTACTATCGCGGCTGCTCCGGTGCTCTCGCTCGCACAGTCGAACGGCCCCGTGACAACTGAACAAGTTCGCGCCGAACTCGTCCAGCTCGAACAGGCTGGCTATCACGTCGGTGACGGCGACAATGCAAGCTATCCAGCCGATATCCAGGCTGCCGAAGCGCGCGTGGCTGCGCAGAACGGCGGGAGCAGTTACGGCGGGATGGTCAGCGGATCGTCAGCGTCTGGCGCGCCCGCGGCGGCCATTCCCGGTTTGAAGCCGGTTTACTTCGGTCAGTAAGACAGTGCGTCGTCGCACTGTCCTGAGTGGTCTCACAGCACGTCGCACCAACGCATCACACGTTACGCGAAAGCCCCTCTTCCGAATCGAGAGGGGCTTTTTGATTGCTTCGCGGGGTTTGGGGGAGAGAAGGCGAGGATCATCTAGGCGAGCAGCAGCAAGGCATCCGCGAGCGAGAGTACCGTGGTGCGCGAATCGAATGCGGTGGAGAACAGGTGTTCATGTACCACCGGATCCGGGTCATAGCAGCAATCCTTGACCGTGTACAGGCGGAAGTCCGCGTCGCTCGCATACGCGACCGACGACAGCACAACGCCCGTCGATGCAATGCCGACCATAATCAGCGAATCGACACCTTGTGCGAGAAGTCGTGCCTGCAAGTCGGTGCCGAAGAACACACTGGCCCGGTGTGCAACGATGACGGGTTCGCAAGCCTGCCGCCCTAACTCCGGCGGGATATGGTCGTCGACAAAGAGACCGAGTTGCTTGATTCCCTGCCCATTCTTGTTCAATGGGCTGACTTCTGGATAGCCCGGGCTGAAGCGGAGGTTGGCGAAATAAACGCTGACGCCTTTGGTCCGCGCCGCGTCGCAGAGCTTGCGCGTATTGGCAAGCAAGGCCGGCGCGACCGATGGGAAGAGCCCGAGAATGTCGGTCTGATAGTGCATGACGAGAAGCGCGGTTTGGGCCGGCGCGATTGGCGGGATCGACTCCATTCACAGTTCTCCTGTCTTTCGACACGCGGTTCATATTCACAACGCGAGAACGTCGAACGCGGAGAAGCGTGTATTGCGAACGCGACGTTCCACTGCCGTGCAAATAGTACATTATGTCGTCGCGCATGGTTAGCCATGCAGACGAAGTATCGTCTGCGTGTCGGTTTGAGTCGGTCCGCATTTTCGCCCGCAACAATTGCCGCCCCTGTCTGAGGGGACCGCCTTCCTGCCTTCTGAGCGATTCGGGCGCGCCAAGGTTGCTCAATGGCTCAGCTTCGAGCAGTACTACATCGAACCGGTCATCGGCTCCTTGCGTTTCTGGACATTGACGGGGCGGCTAAAGCGTAATGCTGCGATGGTCCCAGACAAACAGGAGACCGCCACGAAGGCGCTGCGAGCCCTCGATCGGTCCCTGACGGATGCGACCTTCCTGGTCGGTGACGGCCTGTCCATTGCCGACATATCGATCTACGCATATACCCACCTGGCAGGCGATATCGGTATCGACCTGCCAGCCTACCGTGCACTCGCTGCCTGGCTGTCGCGCGTCGCTGCCGAGATTGGTCCCAACACTCCCGTGCATCCTTACACCATCGATCCGCACGCCATCGTGCGTGACTAGAAGGCGCGCGAAGTTGCGAGCTGACGAATCGCGCGTCCAGCGATTGAGCGTTTGGTCTGCTTGGGAAATCGGACACCTGAGCGACCGCATCATCCGAAATCCCGCCGTTGGCGCACGGGGATAAAATCAGGATCCGACCGAATTCGACCTTCGAGCCGTTTCGCAGTGATACCGCCGATCAGGATATTGGAAGCAGACAACTCGCCTCGCAAAACCACATGAAAACGTCCATATTGGCCCTTCTGTTGTGCCTGTCTACGGCAATTGCACACGCCGCGGGAATAAAGTTCGCGCAGATTCCGGCTGATGCCGCCGGTCCGACGTTAAAAGCGATCGTGTGGACACCGTGTGCTGAGCCTGCCCAGGAGGTGCCGATCGGTCCATATGTCCTGAAGGGGCGGCGCGACTGTCCGACCGTTGGCGAAAAGCTTCCCCTCGTAGTCATTTCGCACGGCTATGCCGGATCGTACCTTGGCCACAGAGACCTTGCCGAGACGCTGGCCGAGGCGGGCTTTGTCGTGGCGGCAATCAATCATCCAGGCGATACATTCTCTGATATGACCCGGGCCGACGATATGTCTGTGTTCGTCGAGCGACCGACCGACATCAAGCGTCTTATCGATTACATGTTGAGCACCGCCCCCGACGCAGCCAGAATCGACCCGCAACGGATAGGCTTTTTTGGCTTTTCGCGCGGCGGCTACACGGGCCTGGTGTTGGCCGGCGGCAACCCGGATTTCCCGCACGCCGATATTACGTGCCCGGACCCGGGCGCCCCGATTTGCAAACAGGTTCGAAGTGGAGTGGTGTCCACCGAACACCTGACTCATGACGCACGGATCAAAGCCTTTGTGCTGGCGGACCCGTTCAATGCATTCCCAACCGCGGCGAGCCTGAAGAATGTGCAAGCGCCCATTCAGCTTTGGGCTTCCCAGTTCGGTGGCGCCGGCGTGCTGCCGCGCAACGCCGACGCACTCGCCAGGACCCTTCCTCACAGGCCTGAATATCACATTGTTTCCAGCGCGGCGCATTTTGCTTTTCTTGCTCCATGTCCTGCGGCAATGAAGAACAATGAGCCGGACCTCTGCGTCGATGCGAACGGCTTCAACCGGATAGTCTTTCACAAGCAGTTTGACGAAATGGTGCTCACGTTTTTTCAAGCGAATCTTCGGTAGATCCCAGCATGGTCCGGCGGACCGCACGTACCGGATGAGGCGGGCGGCGAGCGTCCATTGCACCTTGAAAGTTGCCGTTCGTGCGTGCTGGCAACCAGAACGCGCCGGCCGCATACAAACTCGCATCGCGCCGCAATATACGTTGCGATGCCGTTCGAGCTGGCGCAGCCTTAAATGCAACTGTTCGGCCATTGCCACCTGCCTGTCCGTTCAAGTCGCGGTCGGCCACTTTCGCCATTTGGACGCAGGCCATATGCGATGATGCCAATACTCACCACATCTGCGCCTCGCCATGCCATCATCCAGCGCAACACGAACGACATCGCTTGCGCTGAACAGCGTGGCCACCATACTGGCTTCGATGTTTTGCTTCGCTGTAGTGGATGCACTGGCGAAGACAGTCGCGCTGCAATATCCAGCAAATGAAGTCACCTTCTTCCGGATGCTCTTCGGTCTGGCGCCGGCAGTCGCGATGTGCCGCCGTGGGCGTTTTTCGATAACCGAGCGCCTGGCCAACATCGACATCAAAGGGCAGACTGCACGTGCGCTGACGCTCCTCGGCGCCTCAGGACTTTTCTTTGCCGGCTTGCCTTACGTCCCATTGGGAGAAGCGGTTGCACTCGCGTATTCGGAAACGCTAATCGTCATCCTGCTCGCGCCTTTGGTTTTGCGAGAGCGATTGACGGGAAGTGGAGTCGCCGCGGCGCTCGTCGGATTCTGCGGTGTGCTGCTCGTGGTGCGCCCGGGTGGCGGTCAGTCGAGCTGGCTCGGTCCAGTGTTCCTTCTCCTCAGTGCTTTCTTCGGCGCGCTGTCCATCGTCCAGATCAAACGCATACGATCTACCGACGACTCGGTGACGACGGTTCTGTTTTTCACCCTCGTAGGGACGGTCGTTACCGGTCTTACTGTCGTGTTCAACTGGCGCACCCCATCTGTGAAGGCGCTCTTGATCATGGCACTTCTTGGCGCGTTCGCGACCGCAGGTCAGATCTTGATGACGGTCGCTTTTCGCCAGGCGGACGTCGGGAAGCTCGCACCGTATAACTACACGAGCATCGTCTGGGCGGCGCTATTCGGTTACGTCATCTGGGGCGAGATGCTTCAGCCGCTGTCACTGGTGGGAATTGCACTCATCGTCGGCAGCGCCATTTCGGTCTCGGTCAGCCGGAAAGACAAGGAAGGACCGCTCGCCTGACGTGTCATCCGCCGGCGTTCGGCCGGGAGGCATGACGTAGGGTAGACACTCAACGCTGCCGATGGAGACTTTCGTTGACCGCATGCGAGCCATCGGCAAAGCCACCATCCTCGGACACCTCACCGGTATCGACGGTCTCCGGTGCCGCGCCCGTTTCTGCAGGCGGCAGCGGTCCGGCCGCGTCGTCGCCGAGCAAGGGGCGCTCGGGGTGCACGAACAGCCATAGCAGCGCACCGCAGGCGGCCGCCGCGCCGATCACGATCATGCCGCTTGCCCAGCTGTGCGTCACCTTGACGATCAACGCCAGCGTCATGGGGCCCGCGACGTTCGAGAGGGCGCCCCACACGTTCGTCCAGCCCGACATGACACCGGCGAACGCGCGCCCGAGATCCTGCGTGGCCGACCACACGACCACCTGCACGAATCCCACCGCGGCAAAAGAGAGGCACAGCAAGCCGATGACCATCGCCATCGATTCCGCACGCGAGGCCGCCGTCAATGCGAGCGCGCTCACGACGAATCCGGTCATTGCAACGGGCGTGCGCGCCCGATAGATCGAGCCGGTTTTTCGAAGCAGCCAGTCGCTGAATGCCCCCGCGACGAATACCGCCACGAACACGGCAACCCAGGGCAACGATGCGTACAGACCCATCGCCTTGAGCGATAGCCCGCGCGCACGCATGAGATAGGTCGGCAGCCACGTCGTGTAGAAGCTCTGGATCAGCACCAGCAGGAAGTACTGGACACCGAAGATCCAGAAGCGCGGCTGCTTCAGGCAGCGCCTGAGCGCACCCCTGGCTGCCACGCGCTCGGGTGGCTGGCCGGCGGCGATGTACTCGACTTCCGCCTTTGTGATGAGTGGGTGCGCCGCCGGCGTGTCGCGGTAGCCGAACCACCAGATCGCGCCGAGCAGCAGGCCCAGCGCGCCGAATCCGAAGAAAACGGCGTGCCAGCCGAACCGGGCGATGGTCCACGCCGTGAGCGGCGCCGAAACGATCGGGCCAAGATAGAGCCCGGCGAGCAGCAGGGCATTGCCTTTCGCACGCTCGCTGGCCGGAACCCAGCGCTTGAGCGCGACGACACTGCTCGACCAGTCCGCAGACTGCGCCCCGCCCAGCACGAGGCGGCATCCGAAGAGCCAGGCGAACGAGGTGCCCAGCGGCGTGGCGAGCATCATGAGCGACCAGAGCGTGCTCGTGCCGAACAGCACCTTGCGCGACCCGAAGCGCTCGGCAGCACGGCCGGCCGGTATCTGCCCGATTGCATACGCCCAGAAGTAGATCGTGAGAATCATCGACATCTCGACGATCGACAGGCCCAGTTCATTCTGGATCGTCGGGGCCGCGACAGCCATGGCCGTGCGGTCGAGCGTCATCACGAACGTCAGTGGCGCAACGAGCATTGCCACGATCTTCCAGCGGAGATGATTCACGGTGTGCAACATCCCTTGTATGAAAAACCGCGAATTACGCCTCGCGGTCGGCGTGATCGGGATCGGCGGCGTCGAACCCTTGCGGATCGCGCTCGGCCCACTGATGCGCCCAGGCCAGCAGCGGTTGCAATGCGGCCAGGAGCTTCCTGCCTTCGGCTGTCATGCGGTAACCGCCAGCGCCATGCGCGACGAGACCGGACGCCCGCAATTCCGCGAGCCGCGTATTGAGCAGGCGGGCATTCGTGTCGCACGCTTCCTGGAGTGCGCGAAACGTCAGCGCCTCGCCGCGAAGTTCCCACAGTATCCGCAGTGCGGTACGCCGCCCGAGCAGGTCCAGCACGACCATGATTGGCCGTCCGGTGGTCGAGCCGCGTACAGGTTGTCCTGGCCGTGGAATTTTCATGCTTTACTTTTTAAAGCATCGAGTTCGCACTGTCAACCGGCGACCGCGGAGCAGGCGCTGCGCCAATCCAGCGCTACGCGTGATGTGAAAAGCGCTGGCCGAGTTCGCGCAACCAGGCCAGAAAGGTGTTGATCGCAGGATCGTCGAGGCGTGCTTCGCGGACATAGCTGCAATAGCGCCATGCCGGCAGGGCGGGGCCGTCGAACGGGAAGACGAGACGGCCCTCTTTGACGTCGAGCGCGACGAGCGCGGTAGGTCCCATTGCGATCCCCAGGCCGTCGATGGCGGCTTGCAGGGTCAAATAAAAGTGATCGAGTTGCTGGGAATGGCGCGTGGCAAGCCCGGGGTGGCCGCTCGCGGCAAGCCATTCCGCCCAAAGGCCGGGATAGGTCGCCGTGTGAAGCAGGGTGTGGTGCGCGAGGTCCGAAACACGGTGTATCGGATGAGACTCCAGTACCTTGGGCGAGCACACCGGGAGCCGGACTTCCGATAAAAACTCCTTGACCGCATAGCCCGCCGATTGCTCGCTGCCGCGAATCGCCACGTCGCATTCGTCGCCGAGCTTTTCGATTGGCTCGTCCGAAGTCGTCAGCCGGACCTCCACTGCCGGATGGGTCAGCTGGAAGCTGGAAAGTTGCGGCAATAGCCAGCGCAACGCGAACGTCGTCGGCGCGTTGACCCTCACGATCTGTGCGCGCGTGGCCCGAAGCTGCTCACTGGTGGCCAGCGCGATGCGATCCAGCGCCGCCGATACCTCGGCCAGGTAGGCGCGCCCCGACGCAGTCAAGACGACCCTGCGGCCGCTGCGTTCGAACAGATCGAGTCCAAGCCAGTCCTCCAGTTGCCGAACTTGTCGGCTAACGGCCCCGTGCGTGACGCAAAGCTCCTCGGCCGCCATGGAAAAGCTCTCCGCGCGGGCGGCGGCTTCGAATACGCGCAGGGCGTTCAACGGCGGCAGACGACGCGACATCGACCGGATTCCTATGTGACTTTTCCTGACAAGTGCCGTGAGTTTACATCGCTTTTCGTGGCGGCGGAGTCGCCCTATATTGAGCCCCTTTGCAGCAGCTCCGGTTCTGGATCTGTTCGATTAACTCACCAGGGAAAATCTCGCATGTCGAATGTCGTCGTGGTCGGCGCGCAGTGGGGCGATGAGGGAAAGGGCCGGATCGTCGACTGGCTCGCGGAGAAGGCGGATATCGTCGTCCGTTACAACGGTGGCCACAACGCCGGTCACACGCTCGTGGTGGACGGCCGGACCTACAAGCTGGCGCTGCTGCCCAGCGGCGTCGTGCGCGGGAAGCTTGGCCTGATCGGCAACGGCGTCGCGCTCGATCCCGAGGCGCTGCTCGCGGAGATCGACCGCATGGCGGCGCTGGGTATCCGCGTCACGCCGGAGGTGTTGCAGATCGCCGAGACGGCCGCGCTGGTGCTGCCGGTGCATCGCGCGCTCGACGCTGCCCAGGAACGGATGCGTGCGAAGCCGCTCGGCACCACCTTGCGCGGCATTGGGCCGGCGTACGAGGATAAGATTGGGCGCCGCGGCCTGCGCGTGTGCGACCTGGCCGAACCGGACCTGCTGGCCGAGAAGCTCGACGTTCTGCTCGAGCACCACAACGCGTGGCTTCGCGGCTCGGGCCAGGCGCCATTCCCGCGCGAGCCGATGCTGAGCGGCCTGCTTGCCATGGCGCCGCGCATCCTGCCGTTCGTGGGCCGCGTCTGGGAACAGCTCGACCACGCCCATTCGTCGGGCAAGCGCGTCGTGTTCGAAGGCTCGCAGGCGATCATGCTCGACGTGGATTGGGGCAGCTACCCCTATGTGACGTCGTCGAGCACCATCGCCGCGGGCGCGGCCAGCGGGGCTGGCATCGCGCCGTCGCAACTGGGGCGGCTGCTTGGCGTCAGCAAGGTCTATGCGACGCGCGTCGGCGAAGGCCCGTTCACGTCGGAACTGGACGGCGCGCTCGGCGACGTGCTCCGGCAGCGCGGCGGCGAGTACGGGGTCAACACCGGCCGCCCGCGACGCTGCGGCTGGCTGGACACCGTGCAACTGCGTCAGAGCTGCAAAGTCGCAGGCATCAACCAGCTCGCGCTGACCAAGCTTGATGTGCTCGATGGCTTCGAGTCGGTGCAGCTCTGTGTGGGCTACATGCTCGATGGGGCGCGCATCGACTACATGCCATCCACGAACGCCGAGCAGCAGCGTCTGCAGCCGGTTCTCAGGCGCTTCGACGGCTGGGCCGGTTCGACCCGGGGCGTGCGCTCCTATGGCGACCTGCCGCCGCAGGCAGCGGCGCTGATCGAAGCGATCCAGAACGAAGTCGGCGTGCCCGCGGCGATGGTCACCACCGGCCCTGAACGCGACGATGCGATTGTCCTGCAATCCCCATTCGCGTAATGCCCGAATATCGGCCTAACCTTCGCTGTCCATCCTTGAACGGACTTCGGCAGCGGAAAGGTCGCGCTGATGGGTGGCAATCTGCCAGGTGTTTCCCCACGGATCTCTGACCATCGCGCGCCTGTCGCCATATGGCAGATCGGCAGGAATCTCGAGCGAGACCGCATTCGCCGCGATCGCTCGCTGGTAGGTCGAATCGGTGTCCTGAACGTAGACGTACAGAAATGCCGGCATCGGCTCGCGAAGTCCATCTGCGCCGCTAACCATCACGACGGAATCGCCGATCCTGATTTCGGCAGGCAACCCATGGCGAAATGCGCCTTGTGCCTGAAACACCGTCTTGATGAAGGCGACCAGGTTCTCCGCGTCGCGTACGACAATTCGGGGCGTAACGGTGTGCCATCCATCGGGCTGAAAATTGGCCATGTCGGGCAGCCTCGCAAGAGATTCGCCCGGGCATTCTGCGCCGGGTGCCCGATTGGCGCTAGCCGCGTTTGCGCAGCGGCTCGAGTAAGCCCTTCAGGCCGTTATGGTCCAGTTCCTGCATCAGCGCGAGCAGCCGGCCGATCTCGCCCGGCGGGAACCCTTCACGGGCGAACCAGTTGAGGTAATGCCCCGGCAGGTCGGCGATGAGCCGGCCCTTGTATTTGCCGAAGGGCATGGCGAAGGTGACGAGGCGTTCGAGGTCTTGGGCTTGCATGGCGGTATTGTGCACGGACTGGCGTTCGCGCGCGAATGCTACGAACGCAAACGTGGCAGGCGCTGTCGACATCGACTGACTTCGCTGCCCGAATTTCCTGTCAATTTGACCCGCGGCCCGCGCCGTTCCTCACGGCGTCCCGTTCGCGCAATGCACTGCAAACCCGGGCCGTTCGGCAAGCCGTTCGAAATATGCAGCAACAGCCGGCAAATGCGGATGCTCGAACGGCGTGCCGAACCAGCGGTTCACCGACAACCCAATGGGAATATCGGCAAGCGAGAATTGCGCGCCGGCGACGAACGCGCCGGTCGCCTGCAGCCGCGCGTCGAGAATGCGCATATGCCGGGTCCAGTTCTCGATGGAAAGGGAAATTTCGCCGGGCGCCTGGTGAGCCGGCGACGCTTTGACCAAGGCGAGAAACGTATAGCTCCACGAACGGTTGAGGTCGGTCGCCTGCCAGTCCATCCATTGATCGACGCGAGCCCGCTCGCACGCATCGGCAGGATAGAGATGCGCGCCGCCATAGCGGGACGCCAGATAGCGGATGATGGTGTTCGACTCCCACAGCACGAAATCGCCGTCCCTGATGACCGGCACGAGCGCGTTGGGATTCAATGCGAGGAACGCCGGCGTATGCGTCGAGCGAAAGCCCGAGCCCCAATCCTCGCGCTCGAAGGGCAGGTTTAATTCGACACAGGTCCAGAGCACCTTGCGAACGTTGATGGACGATGCTTTGCCGAGGATGTTGAGCATATCGAAAGGAAAGAAGAGGGAGCCGCGCCCGTGCACGATACGTCATGCATGTGGCCGCGGCCATGTACAGTTCCCCGAACATGCGCCGCTGCAGTTCCCGGCAACGCTTGCAATCCGCACGCAACCGGTGCATGGTTCAACGACTTTCCCCGGCTCGAACCAGGAGACTCGACGATGCCGCTCGCGCTATATGGACATCCGTTTTCCTCGTACACGCAGAAAGTGCTTATCGCGCTGTATGAGAACGACACACCTTTCGAGTTCCGCGGCGTCGGTCCGGATTCTCCCGAGCATACGGCGCAGTGGCTGCAACGCTGGCCGCTGCGCAAGTTTCCGGTGCTCGTGGACGGCGAGCGCAACGTTGCGGAAACCAGCATCATCATCGAATACCTGCAGCTCGCGCATCCCGGGCCGGCGCGCCTGCTGCCCGCCGATCCCGTGGCCGCGCTCGACGTGCGCTTTCTGGACCGCTTCTTCGACCTGCATGTCATGACGCCCGTGCAGCGCGCCGTGGATGGCGCGTTGACCGGCGACCCGGCGCGGCGCGACGAAGGGCGCGCCTTTGCCGAGGAAAAACTCGAGCTCGCTTATGCATGGCTCGAAGGCCACCTCGCGGGCAAGACGTGGGCAGCGGGCGAGGACTATACGATGGCGGACTGCGCCGGGTCTTCATCGCTTTTCTATGCTGACTGGACGCATCGCATCGCCCCGACCTATCCCGTCCTGCGCGCCTATCGCGAGCGCCTGCTCGCGCGGCCTTCGTTCGCGCGGGCCGTGAACGAGGCGCGGCCATATCGTCCGCTCTTTCCGCTCGGCGCGCCGGATCGCGATTGAAGCGATTCGTTCAGGGATGCGAAGTAAGCGCGGCACCATTGTGAAAGAGGCTTGCACGATGCCATGCAAGCCTCTTTCGCGTTACAGACACTAGATCAACCCACCGAAGGCTCACCTTCGCCGGACTGCTTGCCCGGGCGGTCGGCGGGCGACTGCTTGCGCGACTTGTCATCGCGCTCGGGCATGGCGCTGCGCTGGTCGTCGCTGTGCTCGGTGTGTTTCTGCTGGTTTTCGTTCGCTTTGCTGGCGCCCTGTTCATGGCGCTTCGGGTTGCTGGCGGTCATCGTTCCTCTCCCATTCCGGTAGGTCCGCCAGATCCCGCAAGGCTCGCGCCCGGCGCGCGAATACGTTCTACGCGCTTTCACGCTCCTTGAGCCGTTTGCGGTGCGCGGCCACTTTGGCGCGATTCCCGCAGATCGCCATGCTGCACCAGCGGCGCGCGTGCCCGCGCGTGTGGTCGGCGAACAGGAGGGTGCATTTCGGGCCTTCGCAGGCTTTCACGTGCGTGAAGTCCTGCTCGCCGACGAGTTTCGCCAGCGCCTCGGCAATCGGCATCAAGAGCGATTCCGGCGTTTTCCAGCGGCGACTCACGCGGTATTCGAACGTCGCCGCGCCGTCACTGCCGACCGCAACGACTTCGCCATAGCGGTCGTCACGCGCGAGCAGATCGTTGAGCGGCGCGAGTTCGCCCAGATCGGCGGCGGCGAGCGGCCGGCCTTTTCTGTCCCACACGAAGGACCTGAACCATTCACGTAGCGCGCGCGCCTCGCCCGCGACGGTGTCGAACCCGGCCGCGGTGAACTGCGCGCGCAGCGCAGCAAGCGCCGGCGCGGGGACCATGCCCGCCTGTGCGAGCCAGGACAGCAAACCTTCGCCGTCGGCGATCCAGTCGATGGGAACGTCCACCGGTGTGGCAACCGAGTTCAGGAAGTCGAGCCCCGGCGTGTCGGCCACGAATATCGCCGGTATGGGGCGGTAGTCCATTTTCTTGCCGCAAAAGGGTAATCAGGGTGCATTCAGTGTAACCGCTGAAATCATTCTTGACAAGTTACACCACGGATTAGTAACCTCATATACACGATCAACGCGGTTACATAAGGAGCGAAGCATGTCTCACGGTAAAGCGAGCTTTTCCGTTCACCTCTGGAGGAACCCATGACTGCCATTGCCTACCGCCGCGCCGATGTCGACGGCTACAACGTGTTCTACCGGGAAGCCGGGCGCGTCGGCGCGCCGAAGCTCCTGCTGTTGCACGGCTTTCCGAGCGCCGGCCACATGTTCCGCGACCTCATTCCGAAGCTGGCCGACCGCTTTCATATCGTCGCGCCGGATCTGCCGGGCTTCGGTCAATCGGACTTGCCGGACCGGGAGGAATTCGCATACACGTTCGAGAACATTGCGAAGGTGATGGCGCGCTTCACCGAGCGCATCGGCTTCGACCGGTTCGCGGTGTACGTGTTCGACTACGGCGCGCCCACGGGCTTTCGCCTCGCGCTTGCGCATCCCGAGCGCATCACGGCGATCATTTCGCAAAACGGCAACGCCTACGAGGAAGGCCTGAGTGACGGCTGGAATCCGATTCGCGCTTACTGGCAGGACGCGTCGCCGGCCAACCGGGAGGCACTGCGTGCGCTGCTCTCGCGCGAAGCGACGATCTGGCAATACACGCACGGCGTGCCCGATGCGTCGGCGGTGTCGCCGGACGGCTATTCGCTCGATGACTACTATATGAACCGCCCCGGCGCGCAGGAGATCCAGCTCGACTTGTTCCGCGACTACCGGAACAACGTTGCGCTCTACCCCGAATTTCAGGCGTATTTCCGCACGCATCGGCCGCCGTTTCTCGCCGTGTGGGGCAAGAACGATCCGTTCTTCCTGCCGCCCGGCGCGCAGGCATACAAGCGCGACTTGCCGCTAGCCGTGGTGCGCTTTTTCGACACCGGCCACTTCGCGCTGGAAACGCACGCCGACGAGATTGCCACCGCGATCAGGGAATTTCTCGAATGATGGGGACTCCTGATTGTTTGTGCGAAACGAACATCGGCCCGATGAGCGAAGGGCTTCGCGGCATTTGCAAACATGGCGGTTTTAATGCTTTAGTTAAGCTGCGGTTACACAGCCATGGCCTTCATTCATGTTGCATTGGATGTCTTGTGCCGACAACGGCACCAATTTCACGCTGAGGTCGTTCCGGAGCAAGCGACTAATATAGGAATACCGATTACCCGGTGCGTGAAGGAGTTGCAAACATGAAAAAGCTTGCGCTTATGTTGCTTCCTGTTCCGCTCGCCATGTTGGCTCCGGTCGCTCACGCGCAAAGCAGCGTTACCCTGTACGGCGTGATCGACGAAGCCTTTCAGTTCGTCCACAACGCCGACGCTCAGGGCAACAATCTGTATCGGATGCAAGGTGGCAATCTGCAAGGGTCCCGCTGGGGCTTGAAGGGAACGGAAGATCTGGGCGGCGGCCTGAAAGCGATCTTCCAGCTGGAAAGCGGATTCGACATCAATAGCGGCAAGATGGGCAACTACAACGGCAATACCTTGCTATTTGGCCGTCAAGCCTTCGTAGGATTGACGCACCAGCAGTATGGAACGCTGACACTGGGTCGCCAGTACGACCCGGTCGTCGACATGGTCCAGCCGCTTACCGCAGACAATTACTGGGGCAGCACCTTCACCACGCCGGGCGACGTGGACAACAACGACAACAGCTCTCGTACGAACAATGCGATCAAGTATCTCTCGCCGCAATTCGCGGGCTTCCAGATCGAAGGCATGTATGCGTTCGGCGGCGTCGCGGGCGCGACAGGTTCGCAGCAGACCTGGTCGGCCGCGGCGAGCTATGTGACTGGCTCATTCAGCATCGCGGCGGGCTACGTCCGCATGACTAACGCCAACTCCACGATTCCTCGCACCGGTTGGACCAGCACCTCGGACGGCACCTTCGACGGCGGTTTTCAGAACCTCGCCTATGAAACCGCCAAGTGGGTCGGCATTGGTTCCGTTGCCCTGCAATACGTGGCCGGACCGTTTACGTTCGGCGGCCGGTATAGCAACGCGCAGTACAAGGCGGACTCACAATCGCTTTTCCCATCCAACCAGCGCTACAACGTCGCTGCCGGTTTCCTGAACTACGCGGTTACGCCTGCGTCGCTCATCGGTGTTGGCTATACGTGGACGCACAGCGCGGGCGACACCTCGGCGACCTATAACCAGGTCTCGCTGGGCGGCGACTACAACCTCTCCAAGCGTACCGACGTGTACCTCGTCGGCGCGTGGCAGCACGCCAACGGCACGCAGCGCGTACCGACCGCAACGGGTTCCATCCTGACCACCGCGGTCGCTTCCGTGGCGGACTATGGGCTGAACGGCAACTCGAGTTCGCAAATCATGGTGAGCCTCGGCATCCGCCACAAGTTCTGATTCACTGCAGCCTTTCTTCTACGCCCGCCGCACCGCATGGCCGTTCCGGCCGTGCGACGGCGGGCGCTTCATGGCGCCTGCCTGTCTCTATGGGCGACGGTAGGACCATGGTCTGATTGTCTTCGCCGTGCCGTTCCCACATCATTGAACAGACCACTGCGCCGGTTGCACGGCGCGGTGTTCGTCCCGCATTCGGGCGTCGTGCCGAAGGCACGACCGTCATTGTCCAATCTCCCGCCGATAGCAGCAGGCGTAATCGGCGCGATCTCGCACGCGCTCAAGGAGTTGATATGGATACCTATATAAATTGTCGGACCGGCGCCCTGTGCGCCGCCGTGCTGCTTTTGATGAGTGCCGCGCAGGCAACGCCTATTGCGTATCCCGCGAAGGGGCAGAGCGCGCAGCAACAGCACTCGGACGAATCGGCATGCTACTCGTGGGCCAGGAGCAACACGGGCATTGACCCGAAACAGGTCGCGTCGACGCCACCGCCGCCTTCGGGGCCGGCGGTGGGCGGCGGCCAGCGTGTCCAGGGCGCGGCGCGCGGCGCGGCGGGCGGCGCGGTGATCGGCGCGATCACCGGCGATGCGGGCAGGGGCGCGGCAGTGGGCGCGGCGGCCGGCACGATGGTGGGCGGCTCACGCGCGCGCCAGGAACGGCGTGCCCAGCAGGCCAACGCGCAGCAACAGCAGCAGGGCGCGATCGACACGTTCAACCGCGCGTTTGCCGCGTGTATGCAAGGGCGCGGCTACACGGTGCAGTAGTGCGCCGTGCATGGAGTGGCCTGAGGCGGCGTAAGACCAAGGTCCGATTTGTCCTGTGCGCCGCGTCTGCGACTATGTAACTGAACGATGAGCAACGATGTGCGAGCAACGTCTCATTCCCGCGTGACGTTCGATCCGCATGCGTGAGTGCCGTGTCCGGGCTGTCTAAACTCAATGGAGGACAACAATGAAGCGACGGATTTTTGTGCTTACGGCGGCGACCGCGGCCGGGCTCGCTGCAGCGGGTTGCAGCACGACCACGAGCAGTGGGACGAGCGGCGCGACCGATGCGGCGAAACGCCAGGAGATCGATGCCGCCGTGGACGGCACGATGTCCCGGCTGTTCTCGACTGTCCCGGGCTCGCAGGAACTCGTTTCGAAGTCGCAAGGCGTGCTGGTCTTTCCATCGGTCGGCAAGGCAGCGTTCATCATTGGCGGGTCGTACGGCCAGGGTGCGTTGCGCGTGGGCGGATCGACGGTCGGGTACTACAGCACGGCGGCCGCTTCGTTCGGCTTGCAGGCAGGGGTGCAGTCCACTGCCGTGATCTTTCTCTTCATGACGCAGGACTCGCTCGACAAGTTCCGCAACTCGAAGGGCTGGTCGGTTGGCGGCGATGTTGCCGTTGCGCTCGTCAAGGTCGGTGCGAATGGGCAGATCGACACGCGAACCGCAACGGCGCCGGTCCAGGCGATCGTGATGACCAATACGGGCATCATGGCCGATGCGTCGGTCGCTGGCACGAAGGTGACGAAGCTCGATCTGTAACAGGAGGTCGCGATGTCGTACCTCAAATGGGTTGTTTCAGCCGTCATCGTTGCCGCGGCGCAGCTTGCCGCGGCTCAGGGCCAGACGACGGCCAACGTGACGCACGAGCCGGGCAAGGCAACCGTCACCGGCATGCACAAGGTGACGGCGACCATCACGAAGATCGACGCCGATACCCGCACCGTCACGCTCAAGCGTCACGACGGCAAGCTGGTCGAAGCCGAACTGGGACCGGAAGTCAGAAACTTCGATCAACTAAAGGTCGGAGATGTCGTGACGATGACCTATAAGGAATCACTCACGCTGAGCCTGAAGAAGGGAGGCGACGGCGAGACCTCGGTGCAGGAAACGCCGCAGGTCGAGCGTGCGGCTGCCGGCGAGAAGCCCGGCGGCATGGTGGGGCGTGAGGTGAAAGTCACGGCGAATGTCGTAGCGGTCGACACCAAGACGAAAACGGTCACGCTGATGGGCCCCGAAGGGGGAACGATGGATCTGCGGGTCGAGGATCCCCAGCAGCTTGCAAACGTGCAGGTCGGCGATCAGGTCGAGGCAGTGTATACGGAAGCGTTCGCCGTATCCGTCAAGCCTGCACCACACAAGTAGTCGCGCATGGAGAAGCCGCTTGCGCTCAGGATGCCGGTCGGCGCGCACGGCGGCGCCGCTCTGGCTGTCCTCACCGGTAACCGAACGCTAAGTCAAATGAACACCGTGACACGATCCGTGGCCGTCGTCGACGACGAGGAGTCGGTCGGGCGAGCGATCCAGCGCCTGTTGAAGTCGGTCGGCATCGACTCCGACGTGTACACGAGCGGCGAGGCATTTCTCGACGCCCTGGCGGCCGCGGCGCCTCACGCGCCCGTGTGCGTGGTCCTCGATATCCAGATGCCCGGCATCAACGGTATCGAGGTACAGCGTCGGCTGGGTGGCACCGGCATCCAGTGCATCGTGATTACGGCGCACGACGATGCGCGCGTGCGCGAGCAGGCACAGGCAGCCGGCGCGGTTGCGTACCTGCGCAAGCCGTTCGACGACTCCGCGCTCATCGGCGCGGTCCATGCGGTGCTGGGCGTGCCGCCGCCGGGCTGACGCCCCGCATGCCGAATCGGTACAGCGACGATGAATCGACCACGCCACGACCGGATTCAGGGAGGCCCCGCAATGAAGCGCGCTGAGCTTCTCGTTTGCCACGACTGCGATCTCATGCAGCGCGGCGCGCCTTGCCCGCCGGGGGGCACCCTGCGCTGCCTGCGCTGCAACGCCGAACTGGAAAGGAATCTGCCGGAAAGCCTCGGCCGTGCGCTCGCGTTCGCGTTGGGCGCACTCGTGCTGTTCGTCATTTCCAACCTGTATCCGATCGTCGGACTCTCGGTGAACGGCAATCTCGTACGCACGACGCTGTGGCATTCGGTCGAGATTCTCTATCTCGACGGCATGTGGCCCATCGCGGCGCTGGTATTCGCCACGACGATCCTCATGCCTGGCCTGCAGGTCGTGTGTCTGCTCGCCCTCCTCGTGCCGCTCGCGATCGACCGCGCGCCGTGGCAGGCGCCGCTCCTGTTCCGCGCGATGTACATCGCACGGCCGTGGGGCATGACCGAGGTGCTGATACTCGGCCTGCTGGTCGCGCTCGTGAAGCTGTCCCATATCGCAACGGTCGTGACGGGTGTCGCGTTGTGGTCGTTCGGCGCGTTGATGCTGGTGCTCGCGGGCGCGAGCGCGGCGTTCGACGCGCGCCAGTTCTGGTCGCGCGTGGCGCGGGCAACGCAACCGGCCAACGCGGTCAGGGTTCTCGACACGCCCAGCGTGACGACGCGCTACGCGTCGGGCGAGGCGCCCAGAGCGCGAGGCGAGCGCGCCGCAGGCCCGCTCACGGGCGCCGCGTGCGGCATCGCGCGCTGCCATGCGTGCGGAATGCTCGCGCGCATGCCGGCGGCCGCGCATGCGGCGACGTGCCCGCGCTGCGGCAGCGCGCTGCACATGCGCAAGGTCGCGAGCCTGTCGCGCACGTGGGCGCTGCTGGTTGCGGCGATGGTGCTGTACGTACCGGCGAATGTGCTGCCCGTCATGGACACGAGTTCGCTGTTCGGCTCGCAGAAGGACACGATCATGAGCGGTGTGGTGTATCTGTGGGTGTCGGGTTCGTGGCCGCTCGCGCTGCTCGTGTTCATTGCCAGCATCGCCGTGCCCATGCTGAAGATCCTGGGGCTTTCGTATCTGACGTGGACCACGCAGCGCCGCTGGACATGGCTGCCCGAGCAACGCACGCGCATCTACCGGCTGATCGAGCTGGTCGGCCGCTGGTCGATGCTCGACATCTACGTGATCACGATGCTCGTCGCGCTGGTGCAGTTCAACGCGCTCGCCACGATCAAGGCGGGGCCCGCCGCGATCGCTTTCGGTGCCGTCGTGATCCTCACCATGTTCGCCGCGAACATGTTCGACCCGCGTCTCATCTGGGACGCGATGGAGCACGAAAATGGCAGCACCCGGTAACGACGATTCCTTGCCGGACCTGCCCGAGGCGAAGCCGGCGCGCGGCTCGCGCTGGCGCATGCAGATTGTCTGGCTCGTGCCGATCGTCGCGGTGCTCATTGGCGGCTGGCTCGCTGCCAAGGCGATCATCGAGGAAGGGCCGACGATCACGATCAGCTTCAAGACCGGCGACGGCCTCGAGGCCGGCAAGACGAAGATCAAGTACAAGGACGTCGATATCGGCGTGGTGAAGGCGGTCACGCTCTCGCCCGATCACAAGCGTGTGATCGCGACGGGCGAACTCGTGAAGGACGCGGCGAGCATGCTCGTCGACAACACGCGCTTCTGGGTCGTGCGCCCGCGCATTTCCGGCGGTACGGTTTCGGGCCTGAGCACGCTGCTCTCGGGCTCTTTTGTCGGCATGGACGAAGGCAACTCCAGCAAAGCGCGCCACGACTTCGTGGGACTCGAAGTCCCGCCTGCGATTCCGAGCGACATCCCGGGGCGCGAATTCGTGCTGCACAGCGTGAACATGGGCTCGCTCGATGTCGGCTCGCCGGTGTTCTTCCGCCGTCTTCAGGTCGGACAGATTGCTTCCTATGAAATGGACCCGAACGGCAAGGGCGTGACGCTGCGCGTGTTCGTGAACGCGCCCTACGACAGGTTCGTGCGCAGCGACACGCGCTTCTGGCATGCGAGTGGACTCGACGTCTCGCTCAGCCCGGACGGCGTGCAGATCAACACGCAGTCGGTGGTGTCGCTGCTCATCGGCGGCGTGGCGTTCGAAACGCCCGACGCCGACGCCGGCGGTGAACCGCCCGAGGCCGACGCAGACTCGAAGTTCGAGCTTTACGCCACGCACGCCGACTCGATGAAGGAGCATGACCGCATTGTCGACACCTACGTCGTGACCTTCTACGACTCCGTGCGCGGGCTCACAGTGGGCGCGCCGGTCGATTTCCGCGGCGTCGTGATTGGCGAGGTCACACGTATCTACACGCGCTTCGACCCGGTGAAGAAACAGTTCAGCATTCCTGTTGAAATCAATCTGTATCCGGAGCGCTTTACGTCGCGCTTCGAGAAAGGCCAGCCGGCCGGACGCCTCACTTCGCAACCGCGCCAGCTTGCCGAATTCCTGGTTGCCAGCGGCTTCCGGTTCCAGCTGCGCTCGGGTAATCCTCTCACAGGACAGCTCTACGTCGCCTTCGACGTCTTCCCGGACGCTGCGAAGGCTAAGATCGACTGGTCGAGAACGCCGCCCGAGATGCCGACGGTGCCGCGCACGTTGCAGTCGCTGCAGGATTCGCTCACGCGACTGCTCGCGAAGCTCAACGGTATTCCGTTCGAGGCCATCGGCGCGAGTGCGCAGCGCACGCTGCAAAGTGCGAACGACGTGGTGGCGAAGCTCGGCACCGACGTGGTGCCGCAGGCGCACGATACGCTTTCGGCGGCAAGATCCACGCTCAACTCGGCCACCGATGCCTTGCAGCCCGACTCGCAGCTCCAGCAGAACACGAGCGACGCCATGCGCGAACTGGCCCGCACCGCCGCGTCCGTGCGCATGCTTACGGATTATCTCGAGCGCCATCCCGAGGCCGTGGTGCAGGGCAAACCTGGAGGCAAGCAGTGAACCGCCGCAACCTGACTCTGCCTGCCGTTCTCGCCGTTGCGATGGCGTGTCTCGCCGGGTGCTCCTCGCCGTCGCCCACGTTCTATGCGTTGCGCGCCGATGATGCGAGCGCCGCGACGGCCAGCGCATCGCCCGCCGTGCCGACGAGCGCCGCTGCACTCGATGTCGTCGTCGGTCCCGTGACGGTGCCCGACATGGTGGACCGGCCGCAAATCGTCACGCGCAATCCGGACAACACGATCCAGATGAACGAGTTCGCGCGCTGGGCCACGCCGCTCAAACTGGACGTTGGGCGCGTCGTTGCCGCGGACCTTGCACAGCGGCTCGGGACGGCGCACGTCTCGACGTTCGATGGCGCGGCCACCCCGCCGGTCTGGCGCGTTCGTGTCGATATCACGCGCATCGACAGCGTACTGGGAGACTCGGTGACGATCGACGCGCAATGGGTCGTGCGCCCGCCGGGTCACCAGGCGCTGACGCTCGGGCACACCGTAGCGCACGAGCAGGTGACGAGCCAGGACTACGGTGCGCTCGTCGACGCGCACGATCGCGCACTCGCCACCATCAGCGCTGACATTGCCGCCGCGATTCGCGCGGACCATCCAACAGTTGGCAGTGCGACGGAGTGAGCACGCCACGCGGGATCTCATGAAGACGTTGCATTGTGCGTGGCTCGCACTGAGCGCGGCGCTGGCGCTGGCGGGCCACGATGCGTCGGGCAGCGTGCCGCGCAACGAGGACACACCGGCGGGACTTTTCGCAGTGCTCGATTACGTTGTCGCGCCCCCCGAGCCGAGGTCCGCGCAGAGCGCGGTGGCATTGCGCGAGGCCGGCGTCGAGCAGGAGACGATCAAGGCGCGCATCGTCGAAGCGTGGTTCTACCGGCTGCGTGCGGACCCGGCCGTGGCGGTCGCCGTGCCCGGCGGCATGGCGGGCCTCGAAGCCCGGCTGCGCGACGACGCGGCGCGCGAGCGCCTGATCCGCGGCGGCATCGCGCGCCTGACGCCACAAGACCGCCTGGCGTACCTCACGCTGCTCGCGAAATACATGGGACGCGCGGCGCGCGGCAATTGCCAGGGCATGGCGAGCGTGCAGGACCTTGCTCAGGGCATTTCGATCGGCAGCATGAGCGATGCCGACACGGCCGAATACTTCTCGTTGCTTTATCGCGTGGTGATCCGATCCCTGCTCGCCGCGCCAGTCAGGCTGCCCACGCCCGTGGCATACGAGCGGGCGTTGCGGCATCTCGACGATGCGGTCAACGCGGCCCTCGCTGGCGATCCGCAGTCCGTGGCGCGGCTCGAGCGCGTCACGAATGGCGGCCCTGGCGCCACGATGGCCGACGTCTGCTGGGCGAGCGCGGTGCTCATGCGCTCGACGGCGGCGATGAGCGCACCCGATCGCGACGCGCTGCTGCTCTACATGCTCGGTGAAGACGCGCCGGCGCGAGCGTCGGCCCCCGAGCCCGCGCGCGCACCGTGAAACGCAGTGGCGCAGCGCCAGTGCCGAGTGTCACGGCGCAGCCTTCGACCAGCCCGGGCCCGGATCGAAGGATGTCATCGCTTCGGCTTTTGCCGCGCCATCCGGGCCGAGATCGCGCTCGTAGACCTCGCCGTCGTGGCTGACCATGAAGGTCTTGATACCCGTGTCGCCGTACCGCACCGGCCACGCAACGACGCCAAAGCCGCCGAACAGCTTGCTGCCAACCATGTAGTTATATGCGCCGCCCGGCGCGTGCGGACCCTGCGAGGTCAGCAGCTTGTAGTGGTAGCCGTAGTAACCTGCGTTTTCGGCGTTGCGCGCGCCGGCCTTGAGGAATGCGACGCCTAGCGGGCTCGGCGCGGCGTCGGGATCGGTCGGCCAGTACAGGCCGTCATGCTTGCCCGGCGAACTCGCGAGCTTGCTGGCGTAGACCAGCATGTCGCTGCCGTCGTGATAGGTCTGCGCATATTCGCGTTGCGCGTCGTAGACCGCGAGCATCGTCTGCATCACGGCAAGCTCGTTGCGGCCGATGCGGCGCACGCGCATTTCCTCGACACCGGCGTGCGTGTCGAAGTGCCAGCCCTGGGCGGTCTTGACGAGCGGGACCGGAAAGGTCCAGCCGTCGTCGCCCACGGCGATCATCGCGTGATTTGCATCGGTATCCTGAATGGTGTGCGAAGTCTGCCATTCACTCAGGAACTTGTCGCGGATCTGAGCGCCGACCGGCGGGATGAGCTGGCGGAAATCTGCGCCGAAGAGCGTGCGCAGTTCCGCCTCGTCGTTGCCGGCCACGGCGTCGCCGAACGCGGCCATCGCCGCGTCGGGCGTAGCGAAGGTGTTTTGCCCGGCGGCCGCGCAAGGCCGCGGCGCGAATACCAGCAGTGCGATGGCGATCGCCGCCGCGAGTACTGCCGATGCAGCCGGACGGAGAAACTCATGTCTGTTCATGGCCGTTCTCCCTAGCGTCTGCCGCCGCCACGACCGCCGCCACCGCCGCGCATACCGCCGCCGCCGCTCGGACGATTGAACCCTGAAGACTGCATGCTGGAGCGGCCGCGACTCGCGTCGCGCTGGGTGGCGCCGCCGGCGCCCACACCCTGGAAGGCGCCATCGCGGCCGCCGCCGCCGTAGCTCCCTCCACCGCCGCCGCCAAACCCGCCGCCTGCCCCGGTGCTCACGCGATTGCTCCCGCCGGCATTGTTAGCCATGCCGCCGCGATTGCCGCCGGCACCGTTATTGCCAAGGTCTCCGCGATTGCCACCCGCTCCGTTGTCGGCGAGGTTCGCGCGATTGCCGACGCTCGCGTTGTTGCCCGCGCCGCCGCGATTGCCCTGATTCCCGCGGTTGCCATTGCCCAGGCCCTGGCCGCCTGCACCGCCGCCCGTGCGGTTGCCGGCGCGGTCCGCCACGCTGGCGCCGTTCTGGCCATTCTGGCCATTGCGGCCGCGATAGTCGCGGCGGCCGTCGGCGCCTGCCACGTTGTTGCCGAATTTCTCGCGCGTGGCGTTGTCACGGTATGCGACGCCCTGGCGGTGGCTGGCATCGTGCTGCCACTTGCCTCCCTGGACCTTGGTGCTGTCGAAGTTGCGATTGACGTTACGCGCCTTGTCCACGTTGATGTTGACGTCGCCGCCGCCCCAGTTGCAGTTGCCGAAGATCGCGCCCGCGGCGGCGAGCCCGACGCCCCACGCGAAGCCGGTCATCAGCGCGCCGCCGGGATAGTATGCGGGATAGGGTGGCCAGGCGTACGGCGGGTAAGCCGGGTAGCTCCACGCGCCGTACACGACCGTGGGGTTGTACGCGGGTACGTAGATCACCTCGGGCTTGGCAGGCTCGATCTTCACGATGGTCTGGCCGCCTTGCGCGGGCGGCTGCTCGACCACGACTTTTTGCTGCTCGTTGCTCTTGAGGTTGCCCGAGTCCTGTGCGCGTGCACGCAGGCGCTGCACGGCGGCGAGCACATCCTTTTCCTGGGCGAGGAACGCGTCACCGAGCTTCTGGGTCCAGTCGAGCTTGTCGTTCATCGGCTCGAGCGCCTGTGGGAACGCGACGAGCGACTTCACGCTCGTGTCCCATGGCTGGTCCTGCACGGCCTTCACGGCTTCGTCGCCCTTCAGCTTCGGGTGCTCCTTGACCCAGCGGGCCGCATGCACGATTTCGAGCGGGTAAGTCGATGCCATCAGGACTTGCGCCAGCACCGAATCGGGATAGAGCGCAATGGGCGCGACCAGCGCCTCCAGCTCCTCGGGTTTGTAGGGGGCGGGCTGCGGCGCGTCTTGCGCGCGCACCGCCTGAGCGCCTGCCAGGAGCAACGCGAGCACGAGCAGGCAGAGGGTGTACGTGCGTTGTTTGATCCATGAGGTCATGGCCGATCCTTCCAATTGTTTGCTCAACCGGAGTGCGGGACGGATAGCGACAACGTGAAGGGGCGAGCGCGTGCGCGCATTCTTGTTCGAGTGTGGCGAGGCGGAGAGCCCCACGGGTATAGTCCGGCAAGCCACGCTGTGCTGGCAATCGGACCAGAGTCCTATTGACACCGCAATGGCGGCGCAATGATGCTATTCACTCGTCGAGGGCGGCAGCGCCGACACCTGGAGATCTCAAATGAAAATGCGCCTTGCTGTGCCGTGTGCGACGGTGCTCCTGCTTTGTGCGCCCGCCTTCATGTCTGAAGTATTTGCGCAAGCGGGAACGATGGGTACCAAACAGATGCGGGACGTGCAGCGCAAAGCGGAGCACAAGGCCCGCTCGAACCAGTCCCGGCAACATGGTCAGCAAAATACGACGCAACATCATGCGGCGAGTGCAGCCGCGCCAGCTTCGGCGCCTTGATCGACAACGGCGTTTACCGAGCTGTCACGCGCCGGACGTGTGATGGATTCTGCAGGCCATTTCGCGCGTTTCCAGATCGAAATAATGGTGGCGACTATTTCATAAAAAACGGAATAGATAATGCCACGCGACAAACTGCACGCTCGCCATTCGTATTGAATAGAGATGATTTCGCGAGCCAATTACCAAATCAGAGAAAACGTTCGCAAATATTCCCGGTAAATAGTCAGTGTATATAGTCCGGTGCAAGCGCATTCAGGCCTTAGCGCCTTGATTAGCGTTATATGCGGAAAAAGTTATCGAAAACAATTGCGCGCGGAACGAATCATCGGCAATTTCTTTCATATAATTAACGCGCGGTGAAAGCGTACAGCGAAGCGGTTCTGCAATCATGATCCTATCCGTTCTTTTCTTCAATGACTGACTCATTCTCCGCCCATGCCGGAGCGTTCTTCGATAATCAAAAGTAAGCTGCAGTCATCATTGGGGCGCAGTTTGCACCGCAAAACGGCCGGAATGCCGGTGCTCGTCAAATCCGCCCCGCCTGGGCGCTGAAGCGTTTGAAACGATTCGCAGGCTGCCGGAGCAGGGGCAGCGTAGTCGGAGGACACCGTGATCAGGGCAGACATGGGGAACGAAAAACTAAAACTTAACAGACCGAGAGCCGAACACGCAGCGGCCGGCCTGCTGGCGTGGCTCGACAGAATCAAGCCGCGCACTCTGCCGAACGGCAACGCACTGGCCGCGCGCAACACCGGCCACGCGTCGGCGCAGGCCACACAGGCCATTGCGCAAAGTCTGCACAGCGTTCTCGAAGTCGTGCCCGCGGCGGCGCTCTTGATCGACGAAGCGGGCAGCGTCGCATGGGCCAATGGCATGGCCACCCACGTGCTCGGCTATGCCCTGGGCGAATTGATCGGCATGCGCATCGAAAACGTGCTCGTCGCCTGGCGAAGAGACGCACGCCCCGTATCGTTCGGCGCACTGAAGTCCGCGCAAGGGTTGCCGCATAGCGTGACGCGCGTGGCCATCGCGCGCGCGAAGAACGGCGCCGATATCGACGTGCATGTGAGCGCTTCGGCATCGCTCGCCGCCGGACCCGCGGCGCGCATGGTGGTCGTCATCGAACCGGAAAGGCGCGACACGACGCTCGCGGAGTCCGGCAGCGAACCGCGCCGGTTGCGTCGGGAACGGGCGTCCGAGGTGGGCGACATGGCCGCCGCGCTCGCGCACGAAGTCGATCAGCCGCTCACGGCCATTCTCAGCAACGCACAGGCCGCGCAACGGTTTCTCGCCCAGAGCCCGCCGGCCATGAGCGACTTGCGGGAGCTGCTTGGCGAGGTCGTGTCCGACAGCACGCGTGCGCACGCGATCATCCGCAAGATGCGCCAGTCCGCGCGCTGCGAGCCGCCCGAGCTGTGCCCCGTCGATGTCGGCAGCCTAGTGCGCGACGTGGTGCGCCTGCTGCGCCGCGAGACGGAGACCTGTGGCGCGGCAGTGGGCGCGCGCATCGAAGACGGGCTGCCGCAAGTGCACGGCGATGCGGTTCAACTGCAGCAGGTGCTCGTCAATTTGCTCCTCAATGCGCTCGATGCGGTGCACGACTGCCACGCGGAAGATCGCAGGGTGTGCATCTTCGTGACGGCAAGCGAGGATCGCGGCAAGGTGCGCCTCGCGATCCGCGATCATGGGCCGGGTGTCGATGCCGATCGGCTCGTCACGCTGTTCAAGCCGTTCATGACGTCCAAGCCCCACGGGCTGGGCCTTGGCCTCTCCATCAGCCGCACCATCGTCATGGCGCACGGCGGCCAGCTATGGGCCGAGCGCAACGCCGATCGCGGCCTGACGTTCCATATCGAACTTCCCGCGGAGGGCGCGTGCGTGCAGACGACCACGCGTTTTTCACCATGAACTCGCCAGTTTCCATCGTGTTCGTTGTGGACGACGACGAGCACGTTCGCAACGCACTATGCCGCTTGTTGCGATCCGGCGGCTACACGGCACAGGCGTACGGCAGCGCCAGCGCCTTCCTCGACGGCGCGGACCTGACGAGCGCGCCTGCCTGCCTGCTGCTCGATCTCCAGTTGCCCGACCTGAGCGGCATTGAATTGCAGCAGCGGCTCGAGGGCAGGGTGCCGATCGTCTTCGTTTCGGGCCATGGCGACATGGATACGGCGGTGCGCGCGATGAAGGCGGGCGCATCGGATTTCCTGACGAAGCCGATCGACGCGCAGGTGCTATTCGAAGCCACGTCGCGCGCGCTCGAACGCGCAGGCCAGCTATACGAACAACGCGAGCAGCGCGCGGAGATCCAGCGCCGGGTGGAAAAACTCACGCCGCGCGAGCGAGAGGTCATGGCGCTCGTGGTGACGGGCCGGCCGAACAAGCTCGTGGCCGACGAACTGGGCGCGGCGGAGAAAACGATCAAGATTCACCGGGCGCGCGTCATGGAGAAGATGAAGGCGAACTCGCTTGCCGATCTGGTGCGGCTCATGACCACGTTCGATGCCGACACGCCTGACTTGCACCCGCTTCCGTATACGGGCTGAAGGACCAGGGGATTAAGGGACTAAAGGACTAAAGGACTAAAGGACCACACGGCAGGGCACGCGCGCCGTCGTCCCGTCACTTCAGATCAAATGGCTATTGCGCCAGTCGCGCGGCGTCATGCCGAAGCGCGCGCTGAACCAGTTCGTGAACGAGCCCTGCTGGGCGTAGCCGAGCAGGGCGGACACACGTCCGATGGGATAGCGCGGGTTGCTCATGTAGCGCACGGCAAGTTCGCCCCGCACTTCCTCCACGAGCCGCGTGAAGCTCGTATTGGCGACGCCGAGCTGACGTTGCATCGTGCGCACGCTCAGCCGCAGATGCGCGGCCACCCCTTCGACGCTGGCCTGCTCGAGCGGCAGCAGCAGGTAGATCGCCTTGCGCACCTCGAGTGCCGTGGAATCGACGCCCGTTGCGTTGAGCGATTCGGCGAGGCTTTCCGCGTAGCGCACCAGTTCCGGGTCGGCGGCGGGGTTCGGGTAGTCGAGGTCGGCGGCCGCGCATACGATGCCGTTGAAGTCGCTGCCGAATTCCAGCGGGCAGCCGAAAAAACGCCGATGAAACGTGAGGCTGGGCGGCGCCTGGTGAACGAAGTGCACCGCGCGCGGTTTCCAGTGCTCGCCCAGCAGCGCACTGGAGTGACGCGCGAGCACGCCCACTGCGAGTTCGATGGCCTGGTATGTGGGGGTGCCCGGATCGACGACCAGTTCCTCGCGGATCGTGACGGTTGGGCCCGCGTCTTCGACATACACCGCGAGCGCTTCGTTGAGCAGATGCCGGTATTCGGCGGTGGCGAGCAGCACCTCGCGCAGCGTGCGCTTGTGCGCGAGCAGAATGTTGACCACGCCAGTGCCGAACTTGTGGCGCGTCTCGGCCATTTGCAGCGCGAACGTCGGGCACGCGGCCTTTTCCGCCGAACGCTCCAGCAACCGGCACGCAGCGGCGGCGGGGACGCGTTGGTCCGGAGTTGCGAGCGCCGCGGCGTCCACGCCCGCCTCGTGGGCAAGCTCGACCGGGTTCAATCCCACGCGCTTTGCCACGTCGAAATAACCGCTCAGCGAGACCGAGCTCAGCGTGGTTTCCATTGTCGTGTCTCCTCTTTGCTGCGGCCTCGTTGCGCCTTTTCAGCCCGTCAAACATGGGCTTGCGCTTGTCTCGGTGTTAACGCCTGGTGGCGCGAAAAGCTAAAACGATGGCGCGCAATCAGAAAAGTGTAGCGCAGGATTGCCGTATCGTGCATCTCAACGGATCAGCCAGGTTCCGAGCGTTATTTCAGGCTTCCGGCCACGTTGCCAAACGTTGAAATACCGTCCCCATATTGGAGAACACGATGCAATTCCTCGACGATTCGCTGCACCCCGAGAACCAGGACAAGGTTGTCATCACCACCGCGCCGTATGGTCCGGAATGGATGCCCGAAGACTTCCCGGAAGACATTCCGGTGACGATGGAAGAACAAATCCAGAAGGCCGTGGACTGCTACAACGCGGGCGCAACGGTGCTGCACCTGCATGTGCGCGAACTCGACGGCAAGGGCTCCAAACGCCTCTCGAAGTTCAACGAGCTGATCGCAGGCGTGCGCGCCGCGGTGCCGGACATGATCATCCAGGTGGGCGGCTCGATCTCGTTCGCGCCGGAAGACGAGGGCGAAGCGGCGAAGTGGCTCTCGGACGACACGCGTCACATGCTGGCCGACCTCGAGCCGAGGCCGGACCAGGTGACCGTGGCGATCAACACCACGCAGATGAACATCATGGAGCTGCTTTACCCGGAATACCTGGCGGGCACCTCGCTCTCCAACCCGGCGTTCATGGCCGCGTATAGCGAAATGACGGTGCCGGCCGGCCCGGCATGGGTGGAGGAGCATCTGCGCCGTCTGCAGGCTTCGGGCATTCAGCCGCACTTCCAGCTCACGGGCATCCACGCGCTCGAAACGCTCGATCGCCTCGTGCGCAAGGGCGCGTACAAGGGGCCGCTGAATCTCACGTGGATCGGCATCGGCGGCGGCTTCGACGGCCCGAACCCGTTCAACTTCTTCAACTTCGTGCACCGTGCGCCCGATGGCTGCACCGTCACCGCCGAGTCGCTGCTCAAGAACGTGCTGCCGTTCAACATGATGGCGATGTCCATGGGCCTGCACCCGCGTTGCGGCATTGAAGATACGATCATCGACCAGCACGGCAAGCGCTTCACGTCCGTGCAGCAGATCGATCAATGCGTGCGCGTGGCGCGCGAACTGGGCCGTGAGATTGCCACGGGCAAGGAAGCGCGTGATATCTATCGCATCGGCGTGCAGTACGAGACGGTCGACGAAACGCTCGCGGCCAACGGCATGGCGCCGAACCGCGTGGCCGGCGTGAAGAACCTGCCGCTGCGCGCGGCGTAATGGCAGTGGGGCCCGGCGCGGGCATAGGCTTGTGCCGGGCCTCGAAGCGGGGGTTTGGCGCTTGCGTCGTACCTGCTGAAACTGAGAGAACAACGGAACCCGACGAAGAGCGGGCTACCACGGAGACAACCCATGCTCACGCATGCCGAGCCCACCGCGGGCGAATTGACGAAGACCGGGGCGAACGTACGCGCATATGCGTGGGTCGTGTTCGCCTTGACGGTCGGGCTGCTGCTTTCCGACTACATGTCGCGGCAGGTCCTGAATGCGGTTTTTCCGCTGCTCAAGACCGCATGGAGTCTTTCGGACACGCAGCTCGGCTCGCTGAGCAGCGTGGTCGCACTGATGGTGGGCGTGCTCACGTTTCCGCTGTCGGTGCTCGCCGACCGCTGGGGCCGCGTGAAGAGCATCGTCCTGATGGCGGCGTTGTGGAGTCTCGCGACGCTTGGTTGCGCGCTCTCGACGAACTACGGCGAAATGCTGCTTGCACGCGCCTTCGTCGGCATCGGCGAAGCGGCTTATGGCAGCGTGGGGATTGCCGTTGTCCTCAGTATTTTTCCGGTGCGCCTGCGTTCCACGATTACGGGCGCATTCATGGCGGGTGGCGCCTTCGGCTCGGTGCTGGGCATGGCGCTGGGCGGTGCGGTGGCTGCGCAGCATGGCTGGCGCGCGGCGTTTGGCGCGATGGCAGCCATGGGGATCGTGCTGGTCGTGATCTATCGCATCGTCGTCACGGAGAAGCGCATTGCCTCGCTGCAGCCGGCGAGCGTGAGCCGCGAGGTGAATGGCCTCGGGATGCGCATGAGCCTGCGCGCGCTGCTCAAGGGCCTGTTTTCCACGCGCTCCGTGGTGTGCGCGTATGTGGGCAGCGGCGTGCATCTGCTCGTGCCGGCGGCCGTGTGGAGCTGGCTGCCGAGCTTCCTGAACCGCTACTACGGCATGGCCACCGGCAAAGCGGCCGGGACCGCCGCAGTGTTCGTGCTCGTGACGGGCGTTGGCATGGTGGTGTGCGGCAATCTCGCGGACCGCTTCAGCAAGGATAACGGCGCGCGCAAATGGAGCATCGCGATTGCGTACTGCCTGATCTGTTTCACGCTGCTCGCGGTCGGCTTGCGCATGCCGGCCGGCCCCGCGCAACTGGTTCTGATCGGCGCGGCCATGTTCTTCTGTGCAGGCGCAGCGGGCCCCTCGGGCGCGATGGTGGCGAACCTCACGCCGCCCTCGATCCATGCCTCGGCGTTCGCCACGCTAACGCTGGCGAACAACCTGCTCGGCCTCGCGCCCGCCGCGGTGCTCACGGGTATTGCCGCCGACCATATCGGCCTGCTTGGCGCGCTGCAACTCGTACCGTTTGCGCCGCTCGTGGCGGCAGTGGTTTTCCTGATCGGCAAGCGCAACTACACCGTCGATCTGGATCGTGTGAATGCCCTGCGCGAAGAAGCCGGTGGTCACGCACAACGATGAAATTGTACAAGTAGTTCTTGTCGGCTTGACTGAGTTCGAGTCAATGCGTTCGAGTAAAGGATAGGAGATTGAACATGGCGAAAGCAGTGCGCTTCCACGAAACCGGCGGTCCCGAAGTCTTGCGCTACGAGAGCGTCGAAGTGGGCGATCCCGGCCCCGGACAGGTCCGCCTGCGCCATGAGGCAGTCGGCCTGAATTTCGCGGATACCTACTTCCGCTCGGGCCTGTACCCCGTTCCGCTGCCTGCCGGCATGGGCGTGGAAGCCGCGGGTGTGGTCGAGGCCGTGGGCCCCGAAGTGAGCAACGTGGCGGTGGGCGAGCGCGTGACCTACACCGGCTTCATCAACACGCTCGGCGCGTACAGCACCGAACGCCTGATTCCGGCGGCCCCGCTCATCAAGCTGCCCGACGCGATCGCATGCGAAACGGCGGCCGGCATGACCATGCGAGGCCTCACCTCGTCGTACCTCATGCGCCGCATTCACGACTTCAAGGCCGGCGACACGATCCTGCTGCATGCCGCTGCGGGCGGTGTCGGTCTGATCGTCTCGCAGTGGGCGAAGCTGCTGGGCCTCACGGTGATCGGCACGGTGTCGAACGAGGCGAAGGGCGAAGTGGCGCGCGCGCATGGCTGCGACCACATCGTGTACTACGGCCGCGAGGATGTCGCGAAGCGCGTGCGCGAACTGACGAACGGCGCGGGCGTGAACGTGGTGTTCGACAGCGTGGGCAAGGATACCTTCGAGGCGTCGCTCGACTCGCTCAAGCGCCGCGGCCTGATGGTCTGCGTCGGCACGGCTTCCGGTCCGATTCCGCCGTTCAATCCGCAGATCCTCGCGATGAAGGGCTCGCTCTATCTCACGCGCCCGGCGCTGGCGGACTATATTGCGGACCCCGCGGAGAAGAACGAGCTGGCCGGCGAGCTGTTCGGGCACGTCGCTGCGGGCCGCATCAAGATCGAACTGAACCAGCGTTACGCGCTGGAAGACGCGGTGCAGGCGCATCGCGACCTCGAAGCACGCAAGACGACGGGGTCGTCGGTCTTCGTCATCTGAGGAGCGCAGCATGCAAGTCGAACAATTGACCTATGCCATCGGCGCGGAACTGACCGGCGTGAATCTCGCCGATGCCGTTCACGACGACGCGCTCTTTGCCGAGATTCGCGCGGCGCTGCTCAAGCACCGCGTGCTGTTCCTGCGCGACCAGAACATCACGCGCACCGAACACGTGGCATTTGCGCGCCGCTTCGGCGAGCTGGAGGATCATCCGGTGGCGGGCAGCGACCCTGAGCATCCCGGCCTCGTGCGCATCTACAAGAATCCGGAGCAGCCGAACGACCGCTACGAAAACGCGTGGCACGCGGACGCCACGTGGCGCGAGGCGCCGCAGTTCGGCGCGGTGCTGCGCTGCGTGGAGTGCCCGCCCGTGGGCGGCGACACGATGTGGGCGAACATGGCGCTCGCCTACGATAAGCTGCCGGAACACGTGAAGGCGCAGATCGCCGGGCTGTACGCGCGCCACAGCATCGAGGCGAGCTTCGGCGCGGCCATGCCGATCGAGAAACGCCATGCGCTGAAGGCGCAGTTTCCCGATGCGGAGCACCCGGTGGTGCGCACGCATCCGGAGACCGGCGAGAAGGTGCTGTTCGTGAGCGCATTCACGACGCACTTCACGAACTATCACACGCCCGAGCGCGTGCGTTTCGGGCAGGACGCCAATCCGGGCGCGGGCGACCTGCTGCGCTATCTCGTGAGCCAGGCCTACATTCCGGAGTACCAGGTACGCTGGCGCTGGAAGCCGAACAGCATCGCGATCTGGGACAACCGCAGCACCCAGCACTATGCGGTGATGGACTACCCGCCGTGCCACCGCAAGATGGAACGCGCCGGCATTATTGGCGATAAGCCGTACTGAAGCGCGCAGGAGACCTGGACGAATGACGCTGAAGACCACACCGACCATGCTGATGGTCCCGGGGTTGCGCGACCACGTGGCGGAGCACTGGCAAACGCTGCTGCAGCAAAAGCTGCCCAACGCGGTCTCGGTGCCGCCGCTCGAGCACGACAAGCTCAGCCGTGCAGCGCGCGTGGCGGCGCTCGACGCGGCGCTCGCGAAGATCGACGGTCCCGTCATTCTCGTGGCGCATAGCGCGGGCGTGATGATCACGGTGCATTGGGCGCAGCAGCACGGCCGCAAGATTCACGGCGCGCTGCTGGCCGCGCCGGCCGACCTCGAAACGCCGCTGCCGCCGGGTTACCCGCCATTCGAAGCACTGGCCGAGCACGGCTGGAACCCGATTCCGCGCAAGCCGCTGCCGTTTCCGAGCATCGTGGGCGCGAGCCGCAACGATCCGCTCGCGCGCTTCGAGCGCGTGGAGGCCATGGCGAAGGACTGGGGCAGCAGCCTCGTCGACCTGGGCGAAGTCGGTCATCTGAATCCCGCAGCGGGTTTCGGCGAATGGCCCATGGCGGAGATGTTGATTCATGAACTTGTCTGATCAAAAGTGGGCGGCGCAGGCGAGTCGCGACGCGGGCGAGCCGCCCGTGCTGACGATCGAAGCCTTCTTCGACTTCATCTGCCCGTGGTGCCTGATCGGCAAGCGCAATCTGGACGAAGCGCTTGCGCGTTTCGCAAATTCGCGGCCCGACGTGCGTGTGCGTGTGCGTGTGCAGTGGCGCTCACACCAATTGCTGCCGTGGACGCCGCTCGAAGGCATGCCGTATCAGATGTTCTATCGCGACCGCCTGGGCAGCGACGAAGCGGTGGCCGCGAGGCGCGCGCAGGTGCAGCGCGCGGGGCGCGACGCGGGTGTCGAGTTCGCATTCGATCGCATCGAAGTGCTGCCGAACACCGCGGCCGCGCACGACCTCGTCACGTTTGCCGCGAGTCGCGGCATGCGCGAACAGAGCGCGGTGCTGATCGACCGAGTGCTCGAGGCGTACTTCATGGAAGGCCAGAACATCGGCGATTACGCGGTGCTCGAGCGTCTGGGGCTCGAATGCGGCCTCGAGCGTGAGCGGCTGGCGGCTCACATTGCCGCATCGAAGCGCCTCGCGGACCCGACCGGTCAGCGCGCGCCGTACGCCGATCCACAGGTGAACGGCGTGCCGTATTTCGTGTTCAACACGGGGTATTCGCTCTCGGGCGTGTACTCGCCGGTCGCGATGGCCGGCACGATGGCGCTGGCGGTCGCGCACTGAGGCAAGCTGAAGGAAGTCGAGGGGAACGGGAATGACACGTGAAGTATCGGTCGGTAGGGCCGACGAACTTGCGCCGGGCGAGCGCAAGCTGGTTTTCGTCGACGGCCGCAGCATCGTTTTGTTCAACATCGAAGGACAGCTGCACGCGATCGACAATTCGTGCCCCCACAACGGCGCCTCGCTCGCGAGCGGCCCACTCGAAGGATGCATGGTGCGCTGCCCCGCGCATGGACTGCGCTTCGACGTGCGCAGCGGCTGTATGCCGGGCGCGGGCGGGCTGAAGGTCACGACATTTCCTGTGCGGACTGCGCAAGGAAAGCTGCTGGTGAGTGTCATGGAAACGCCGGCTCCGAGCCAGGCATAGCCGCGCGCCATCGCACTCAAGAACCGCATACGTACCGAAGTCACTTAGGATAGCAAACCATGCAGGGTCTGATGATGGAGCAGCGGCTTCATGCAGATCATGGATCGCCGCAAGGACGTCATGTAATCCCCACCAGGCAACAACAAAAGGCGCCGGGACCACCCGGCAGCCACACACACGGAGAGAGGCAATGAAAGTGAAGTTCGGCAGCGTGGCAGCGCTGGTCCTGTTCGCCAGCGCGGCGCATGCGCAATCGTCGGTCACGCTTTATGGCGTGGTCGACACCGGTGTGCTGTACCAGAGCACTTCGGCCGCAAACTTTTCGGGGACTGCGAAGAATCTGGGGAGCGTCTGGCAACTCAAGGACGGCGGCATCTTTTCGAGTATCTGGGGTTTGAAGGGGACCGAGGACATCGGCGGCGGATACAAGATCAACTTCAAGCTTCAAGGGTCGTTCACGTCGAACAACGGCAAGCCGGGCCTGTCCGACACGCCGGGCGTGACGGCGCTGTTCAACCAGATCACGACCATCGGCGGATCGGGTTGGTTCGGTTCGATCGACGCAGGCCGGCAGATCATCCCGATGATCTACGCGATGGCGGACACGGACGTACGCGGCGCGCAGTACTTCGGCAGTATTCTCACCGCGTGGCTGGGCCTCAATCAGGCCGCCGGCTGGCCGGGCACGAGCACGAATGCGCCGATCGGCGCGCTCTATGACAGCAACGCGATCGTCTATAACTCGCCAAAGTTCTATGGCGCATCGCTCGCGCTGGAATACGCGCCGGGTGGTGTGCCGGGGCAGTTCCAGGGCGGCACGCGCGAGTCGGCCGTGCTCAAGTACTCGAACTACGGCCTGAACCTGGCTGGCGTTTACTACAGCGGGCACGACACCAACCCGTACGCGGGCACCTATCCGACGACGCCGGCCGCGCCGGCGACGGGCCGCAACAACAACAATTTCTATTATGTCGGCGCGATGTACACGATCAGCGGATTCTCGATATCCGGCTCGTTCAGTTCGTCCAATTCGTCCAGCCTGTTCACCAAAGCGACCTACAACTTCGAAATGATCTCGGCTGGCCTGGGTTACCAGTTCAGCCCGGTCTTCAAGGTCACTTCGGGCTACTACTATTTGAAGGACCGCAACAACTCGGCGAATCATTCGAGCGAAGTCGCCGTGGGCGCCGAATACAACCTCTCGAAGGCAACCAGGGCCTACGCCCAGGTCGGCTACGTCAGCAACAAGGGGACCATGAACCAGACGATCATCTACGGAGCGCCGGTCGCGCCGGGCCAGTCGACGACGGCGGCGATGGTGGGTATTCGTCACGCGTTCTGATCCTCATAAACTCAAGAAAGAACGGAGCAATTCATGAAGAGAACTACGGTAGCCGGATTGGCGATCGCGACGCTCGTCGCGGCGGCTTCCATGAGTGCGTGGGCGCAGGGTGACGCGAGCGCGGCTGCGGGGGCGCAGGCGGCGTCGACAACGGCTGCTCCTGGCGCGGCAGTTCCCACGGACAGGCAGGCGAATCGTGCCATGCGCCGCAAGGTGTATGCGGCCATCGGGAAGGACAAGTCGATCAACGCGGGCAACATCAGCGTCGGGGCCAGAGGTGGCGCGATTACGCTGAACGGGACCGTTTCGGACACCGCGCAGATCGCCAGGGTCGAGGAGATCGCGAAGGGCGTTCCCGGCGTGGCGTCGGTGACCAACAAGCTGACGGTCAAGAAGTCTTTCGGCGGCATGTAAGCCGCCACAAGAGGCGCGGAGTGCGGCGAGGCCGGGAGTCCCCCTGGTCGCGCCGCGCTTCGCCCGGCAGCACAGAGGTGGAATTCAGCCGGCCTCTTGCTGCTACTCCGGACTGCCAACAACAATCCGGAGCGTCGATCAGACTCGTGTGCAGGCGCGAGTCTGGAGGCGTGAGTTCGACCTTAGAGTCGGAGCGTTTTATCGCCGTTTCGCGGGTGCGGAACGGCGATTTTTTTATGCAGCTACCGCCCGCACCACCATCACAACGCCCGCCGCGATCGCAGCCGCGCCAATCCCGCGTGCGACTCTTGTGCCGCCCGGCATCCACCGCTCCGCTGCGATCGCCGCCGCGACCAGCGCCATCGCAGGCCGATCCATCACGCCTGCCGCAAGCAGCGCCGCCATCAAATTTCCGCAGCAGTACAGGCAATGCCGGCCGAGCCTCGAACCGTGCCGCAGCGCGGCCTGCACGTCGAGCCGCGCATGCCCGCACGACGGCAAGTTCCCGCAGCACGCAAGCCACCGCGCTTTCCACGCAGAGAACTGCAACACGCCCGCCATCACGACGACGACACCGGCCACGGCTGGCGCGGTGTGCGCCAATGCAGGCGCATCGACGGCTAGCGCGGTGAGTTGCGCCCCCGCCGCGAACACGAGCACTCCAACCACGAGCCACACAAAGAAGTAACCCGCCCCAGCCATCACCGTCATCCCACCCGCGCGCGCCGCGCGTGCGTCGCCCAGCGCCTCGAAATATCGCCACAAAGCGGGCGTGACCGCAGGCAACATCATCGCGACCATCATCACATTCCACATGCCGGCAAACGATACGGCGGCGTCGAACCAGGTGCGTCCGCACATGGGCGTCCAGAGCGTGGACATCGTCCAGCCGCCGGGCATCGGCGTGCCGCCCATCGCCTGCATCGAAGCGCACCGGACGAACGTTGCCGCCGCGCTCGCCGCGAAGACCAGCGACGCAACGCCGAAGAAAACCGCGCGCGGTATACCGCCGCGCAGCCGTACCGTCATGCCGACGTTATCCATGATGCGCCTCAGCTCTGTGCGTACTCGTCATGCCGGTGCCACCAGATGCCGGCCTCGTTACGTCCCTTCGGCGCGCGGTCGAGCCACTGGTACATGCCCCACACGCCATCGAGACCGCGGGCATAGGTCGAGTACGTGTGATAGACCACGCCGTCCTCGAGCACGAATGCGCTCAGGCCCGGACGGTCGCGCGTATAGGTCGCCGCGTCGGTGCCGCAACTCGCCGCGAACTCGGCGACGGGCGCGGGCGGCGGATTCATGTCCATGGCGTGGCCGCTGCGCGCATAGTTGTATTCGATGTCGCCCGCGCGCTGCTGCGCCGTGGTGAACGCCACGTTGAAATCGAAGTTGAAGTCGTTGCCGTTCGACGAGGCCCACGGAAAATGCCATCCCATGCGCTTGCGGTAGGCGAGCAGCTTCGCGAGCGGCGCGCGCGACACCGCCACGAGCCGCACGTCGTGATTCGCGAGATGTACCGCGATGCCGTCGAAACCATCCGCAATCGAGGAACACGACGGACAGCCCGCCGCATAGTCCGGCCCGAACATGAAGTGATAAACGAGCAGTTGCGAGCGCCCCTTGAAGAGATCGGCGAGCGTGGCGCCGCCCTCTTCGGTTTCGAAGCGATACATCTTGTCGACGCGCACCCAGGGCAGCGCCTGGCGCTGCTGCGCCAATGCGTCACCGCGCCGTGTGTGCTCCTTTTCGGCCGCGAGCAGTTCGATGCGCGCCGCGAGCCAGTCTTCGCGTGTTCCTGTGGTATGGGTTGCCATTGCCTGGTCCTCCTATGGGTTGACTACGGTGGCGGCGTGCTGGGGGTACTGCCGCGTCGTTCGATCGATGATTCATTTGATCGCCGTGTTAGATTAGGTCCGGACCGAGAAGGAGGGGGAGTGACAAGTGTGGCGGGATTCCCATGACCATGGATTCGCTGATCACGGCTGCCGCGCGCGCGCTCGCGGCCGGTGATCCGCTCGGCGCGCTGAACCGGGTCGCGTTGCGCGACGACGCGCCCGCGCTCGCGCTGCGCGGCATCGCCATGGCGCAGCTCGGCGACTTCGCGCGCGCCAAAGCGCTGCTGCGCAGCGCGGCGCGCGGCTTCGGCGCGCGCGAGGCCGTCGCTCGCGCGCGCTGCGTCGTCGCCGAGGCCGAAATCGCGCTCGCTTCGCGCGATCTCGGCTGGCCGACCGATACGCTCGCTGCGGCGCGGCAAACGCTCGAAGCCCATGGCGACCGCCTCAATGCCGCGCACGCGCGCTACCTGGAAATTCGCCGTTTGCTGCTGATCGGCCGGCTCGACGAGGCTGGGGGCATGCTTTCCGAAGTCGATCCCGCGCCGTTGCCGCCCGCTTTGCGCGCGGCGCATGAGCTGATCGCCGCCGGCATTGCCATGCGGCGCATTCAAACGCAAGCGGCGCGGCAAGCGCTCCGCGCGGCCGCGCGCGCCGCGCGTGAGGCGGGCATCGCGGCGCTGAGCGCCGAGATCGAGAGCGCAGCGCTGCTGTTGACCTCACCGGCGGCGCGCCTCATCGCGCGCGGTGAAGAGCGGGTGTTGCTGCTGGAAGACGTCGAGGCGCTGCTCGCCTCGAAGGCCCTCGTCGTGGACGCGTGCCGCTACGTCGCGCGCGAGGGTCCAACCGTCATCGAACTCGCAAGACGGCCAGTGCTGTTCGTGCTCGCCCGCGCGCTTGCGCAGGCGTGGCCCGCCGACGTGCCGCGCGATGCGCTCATCGCCCGCGCCTTTCGCACGAAGCACGCCGACGAAACGCACCGCGCCCGCCTGCGCGTGGAAATCGGCCGCTTGCGCACGCTGATGCGCGACGTGGCCGAGATCGGCGCGACCCAGCAGGGCTTCGCGCTGGCGCCGCGCCACGCGAGCGAAGTGGTGGTACTGGCGCGGCCCGTGGAAGAAAAGCACGCCGCCGTGCTGGCTTTTCTCGCCGATGGGCAATCGTGGTCGAGTTCGGCGCTGGCGCTCGCGCTCGGCGCGAGCCAGCGCACCGTGCAGCGCGCGCTCGATTCGCTCGCGGCGGCGGACAAGGTGCAGTCGTTCGGCTACGGCCGCGCGCGCCGCTGGACCACGCCGCCCGTCCCCGGATTCGCGACGACCTTGTTACTCCCCGCCCCGCTGCCAGGCGATTAGGATGAACGCCTGTCCCTTCATTCAACGAGGAAACCATGAAACGAACGACTGCCGAAATCGTCCGCGAGTACGGCCCTTTTCCCGGCATCGAGAAGGTGGGCGGGGTCACGTACGACGGCAAACGGGTGTGGTTCGCCGTAGGCGAGCGCATCGCGTCGCTCGATCCGCAGAGCGGCGAGACGCAGCGCTCGATCGACATCGCGGCGCACGCGGGCACGGCTTTCGACGGCCGGCATCTGTTTCAGATCGCCGAGGATCGCATCCACAAGATCGACCCCGAAACGGGCCGCGTGCTCGCGACGATTCCCGCGCCCGGAGGCGGCGGCGACTCGGGGCTCGCGTGGGCGGACGGGACGCTCTGGGTCGGGGTGTATCGCGAGCGCAAGATCCATCAGGTCGATCCGCAGACGGGCGCGATCCTGCGCACGCTCGAATCGAGCCGCTTCGTCACCGGCGTGACGTGGGTGGACGGTGAACTGTGGCACGGCACCTGGGAAGGCGACAAGAGCGATTTGCGGCGTATCGATCCGGGCACGGGCGAACTGCTGGAACAGCTCGACATGCCGCCCGGCACCGCCGTTTCGGGGCTGGAGTCCGATGGCGGCGAGCAGTTTTTCTGCGGCGGCGGGAACAGTGGGAAGATTCGCGCGGTGCGGCGTCCGAAGCGCGAGGGCTAGGCGAGCGGGTGCGCAAGAAACTTATGAGCACCCGCTCGAGCGCAACGCTCAGAACGCTCAGAACGTATAGGTCACCTTGCCAAACGCCGTGCGCCCCAGCGTGTTGTACCCGTAGGCGGTCACATACTGCCGGTTGAACACGTTTGCCAGCGTGGCCGATAGCGCGAGATGCGCATTGACCTTGTACGACGCGCGCAGGCTCACCGTCGTCCACGAGGGAAGGTAGATCGTGTTGAGCTGGTCGTCGAACGTCGAGCCGTTATACAGCAGCGAAACGCCGGTGCTGAGCGCGTGGAGCTGGAACTCGTCCCACGTGTGATCCACGCTCAGGCTCACCGTCTGGCGCGGGCGGCGATTGAGCCAGGTCTGGTCGGTCACGTCCTGCGGATTCAGAATCCCCACCGTAAGGCTCACCGGCGTGTACTGGCCGAGCGTGCCCTTGTACGAGAGGTCGAGACCCTGAATGTGCGCGCGGCCCACGTTCACGGGCAGGAAGGTCTGCGAGTTGTACGTGATGAGATCGTGCACGCGCGTGTCGTACACGGCCGCCGTGAACGTGCCGATGGAAGTGGTGGCATCGAGCGCGGCTTCGACCGAGTCGCTGCGCTCGGGCAGCAGGTTGGGATTCGAGTAGCCCGGATAGTAGAGGTCGTTGAACGTCGGCAGGCGGAACGCATTGCCGTACGAAACGCGCGCCGTGTAGACCGGCGTGATGGCCCACGAGAGCGCGACGTTGCCCGTATTCACCGATTGCCCCTGCACGATTTCGTGCCGCCCCGCCAGAAACAGCGTGACGGGTCCGAGCGTGGACGACTGATGCATCGACACGGCCGAATCGTTGCGCGCGGGCAGGCCGCCCGGCACGTCCACGGGCAGGAACGCCAGCTCGCGGGTGTAGTCGTAGGCGAGCTTGGTCTCGCCGTCGAGCGGCATGCCGAAGAGCGTATGGCCTCTTTCCTGATGCGTGATCGACGTGGAGGTGGAAAAGCGCGTCGAGTCGATCTCGTCGGAGGGGATCGTCGGGTCGTTCGAATAGAGAAACTGACGATCCGTCGCGTAACCCACCGACTGGTCGAGCTGCGTGGTCGGCGTGATGTCGAGGTGGAACGCGAGACCGGTCGTGAGCTGCGTGTCGCGCTGCCGGTCGTTGCCTCCCGCGTTGTCGTAGGAGAGATCGGAGCGGTGGTAGAGCGCGAAGGTCGAGATCGACCAGTTGTCGTGCGCGTAGCCGAGGCGCGCGTCCAGGTTCTGCGCGTGGTATGGATTGCGGCCGTCTTCGTGGCCGTAGGCCCCGGGCTGCGTCGCGTCGATGCCCGCCGTGTTGTAGTCGTGCAGGCCCAGCGAGTAGGTGAGGCCGCTCAGTGCGGAAAGCGGCCCTGTCGATGGGATTGTGCCCGAGGTGCGCACCTGCGTGTCGAAGGTCTTGTTCGAGCCGCCGCCGAACGAGACGGTGGTCTGGTTCGGCTGGTTCGACGCATGGCGCGTGAAGAGCTGCACGACGCCGCCCATGGCATCCGCGCCGAACGAGGCGGCCGCGGGGCCGGAGATCACCTCGACCCGGTCGAACGAGGCAGTCGCAAGATCGGCCCATTCGGCCGTGCCCGTGGTGACGGAGCCTATGCGTATGCCGTCGATGAACACGGCCACCTGGTCGGCCGACGAGCCGCGAATGCTCACCCCCGTGTACGACCCCGGGCCGCCGGTCTGCGAGACGGTGACACCCGGCAGCGTGGCGAGCGCCTGCGCGATGCTGGGGTCGACGGGGGAAACGCGGTCGAGGTCCTGGCGCGTGAGCACCTGGGTGGTTGCATAGCGCTGATCGAACGATTGTGGCAGGTGCTGTGCGTCGCCCACGACGAGGATATTGGGCAGCGTGGTGTCGCCGCCGGCTTGCTGCGGCGCCTGGGCGGACGATGCATTGGCGGCGTCGGCGGCATGCGCGGTTTGCCACGCCCAGGCGAGCGCGGCGGAGGTCAATACGAATTGGCGAAACTTCATGATGCGGTGGCTGGAAACAGCTCCTGAAATACGGGCTGTCCGTGCAACGGGCGATCGCCACGTGGGCGGTGCTTGCGCATTGGGGATCCCCGCCCGCTGCGGCTGCTGGACTCGGTTGATGGCAGGTCTCCTGGCTCGCGGGTCGACATCCGCAGCCGGCCTTCCCGGTTTCCCAGTGGCCTTCTCTGGCATGGACTCGCCGCTTACAGTTGCGGGGGCAGCCGCAGTCTTGCACTGCGTTCCCTTTTGATCCCGTCGCCGGGAACCATCAGGGCGCAAGGGTAAGGGCCGCGCAATCGGTGCGTCAACCTTTGACGAGCGTCGTGTGGCAAAAACACCCGGTTTGGCTGCTCCCGCAACTTACGCTATCCTTGCGGCTGTTTTTCGCGCGTAGGCGCTGCACAAGCGAAACGCAGCAGGGAAGCCGGTGAGAATCCGGCGCGGTCGCGCCACTGTGACCGGCGGTCAATCGAGCCAGAAGTCAGACCTCGCTACGTCCTCGCCGCATCGAGCGGGGGCGGACGGCGCTCGTCCACGCAATCCCACCTACACAAACAAGAAGACTCATGAACAAGAACATTCTCGCCGTCCTGGGTGGGACGGCATTGGCATTCACCGGCGCTGGCGCCTCGGCGCAGCAGGTCACGTTGTACGGTGAGATGGACGCGAGCGTCGACTATGTCAGCGACGTTGGCGGCCGCACCCAATATCGTGCAGGCTCGGGTCTTGTCGACGGCAGCTTCTGGGGCCTGCAGGGCACTGAGGACCTCGGCGGCGGCAACGCCGCGATCTTTCGCCTCGAGCGCGGCTTCTCGTCCACCTCTGGCGAAGCCTTCAACGACCATCCGTTCTACGTTGGTCTGCAATCCGAACGACTCGGCACGATTACGCTGGGCCGCCAGTACGACACGATGCACGACTACTTCGCCCCGTTCACACTAACGGGCGGCGCAGGCGGCACGGCATTCGCGCATCCGTTCGACAACGACAACGCCAACAATTCGTGGCTCGCCTCGAACGCCGTGAAGTACGCGAGCGCAACGTACGGTGGTTTCAGCGCCGGCGCGATGTACGCGTTTTCGAACGAGGCGGGGCGCTTCGCGCAAAATCGCGCTTACGGCTTCGGCGTCCATTACGAAGGCGGCCCGTTCAGCGCAGGCGTGGCGTGGATGCACATCAACGGACGCGGCGCCTCTTCGGTGGGTGCGTACGATACATCGGTGCTGCCGGGTGCGGGCCTCGTGCCGACCGAGGTCGCGGTGCAGCGCGAAGACACCATCGGCGCGGGCATGAGCTACGCGCTCGGCGACGTCACGCTTGGCGCGGCCTGGTCGCGTTCCATTCATACCCGTGTCAGCGAGGCCGACGGCGGCGCGCCCTTGCCTTCGGTCGCATTCAGCAATTACGAAGTGAATGCGCTATGGCAGGTGACGCCCGCGTTCTCGCTGGCGGGCATGTATGCCTACACGGGCGCGACCTCCGCGCATTGGCATCAAGGCGCGCTGCAGGCCGGCTATCAACTGTCCAAACGCACGGACGTTTATACCGAGGCGATCTATCAGCGCGCGTCGTCCGGTGCGCTTGCGATGATCAACACCTGCGACCCGTCGGGCGGCCGCAACCAGGTGCTCGTGGCCGCGGGCATCCGGCATCGCTTCTGATGCGTAAAAAAGGCCCCGAACCGTTGCGATTCGGGGCCTTTATACTGCGTGGCTACGTCACGAAGCCGAGAGCTTCACCGAAACGCCGGTCGAAGAATAAACCGGCGTGGCCTTGAAGCCATCGACCGTGACCGTCGCGAATTTCACCGATGCGCCGTTGCCGTCGATCACGTCGATCGTGTCGCCCGCTTTCGGCGTATAGCCGTTCACGAACTTCACATGCAGCGTGCCGCCCGCCACCGTGAGCTGGCCGCCCACACGCAGGCGTCCGCCGCCGTTGCCGTCGATATCGAGTTCGAGCGTCGTGCCGTCGAGCTGCGTGTACTTGCCCGCCACCGTCAACGGTGCGCTCGTCGCCACGGTCACGCCGCCGCCGGACCCGACGTACACGTCGCCGTTGCCGAAGGCCGTGGTCGACGCTGCAGCGAGCATGCCGCCGCTCACCTGTGAGCCGCCCGTGTAGCTGTTATTGCCCGCAAGCGTGAGCGTGCCGCTGCCCTGCAGCGTGAGCTTGCCCGTGCCGGCGATGTCGTTGCGCCAGGTGTCGGCGGCGTTGAAGCCGCCCTGGGTCGCGTCCATCGCCACGATCACATTGCCGTTGAACGCACCATAACCATCTGCAGCACTAAACATGTTCAGACGGCCCCAGCCCTCGGCGTCGTCCATGACCGGATAGCCCGAGACGACTTCGGTCGTCTTCAGCACGATGCGGCGCTGGTCGGCGCTCAGGTACGGGAAGCGCGTTTCGAGCAGTACCTCGGCGCCCTTGGGCACGACGGGCGGCGCTTCGGTGGATTCGATCTGGCTGAAACCGAACGTCATGCGGCGCGCGAACTCCGACTTGTTGGTCGCATAGTCGGCAAAGCGGTCGGTCGCGGTCGTGGACGAATGCGCGAAGGCGGGGAAGGTCGTGGCGCTCGTGCCGGTGGCCTGTTCGAGCGCGCTGTGCGCCTGCGCATAGGCCGCGCTCTTGAGCGTGGCGTTCGCGGGATCGTAGAGATTCGCGGCAGTGGCGGCCAGCGCGAACATGCGGCCGCCGATCACGTCGAGCGGCGAATGCATGCCCGCGAGAATGCGGTTTTCGCCGAGCTCGAGGCCGCGGCTCGCCATTTCCTGGTAACGCTCGGGCACGAGGTATGCCATGGTCATCGCGTCGCGCATGGCTTCGGCTTCGTGGCCGCTGATGAAGCCGCCGTCTGTGGACGGCGTCGTGCTGATGGCCGGCACTAGCGTGGGGTCGACCACGACGCTCGTGCTCCATCGGAACGGCCGCGCGTATTTGTAGAAGCGCTTGGCGGGCTCGGTGGAAGCATTGTTGCCCATCGTGTTGAGCAGGTCGACCACCTTGCCGAAGGTTGCGTTGCTCGTGCTGCCCACGCCCGTGTTGTTGCCCGAGTCGTTGTAGAGCGTCGTGGTCGCGTCCGCGGGAATCGACGTGATGCTCGTCGTCTGCTGCGCAGCCGAGCGCCAGGCGGCGGTGAGCGGCCCCATGCCGTCGGTCACGCTGTAGCCCTTGCCGCGGCGATCGTCGTAATAGGCCGCGTCGGCCTGCGCCTGGCTGCGCTGGGTCGTCGCGGTCACGACATACTGGATGTTCGCGTTCAGCACGGTGCTGTTGAGGATCGTGCCGTTGGGCGTGCCGTCGGTGGGGACGCCCGTCCACGTCGACTGCACGACCGCGGGGAATGTGCCGTTGGCGGGCGCGGAGACGCCCGCGTCCACCAGCTGCGTGAGCGGCTGCCAGAGATCGAGAAAGCGCGCCACCACGCGCACGCCCGCATTCGTCGCGAGCGTGGCGTAACGCGCGTCGCCGCGCTGGTTGGTCGCGATGTTGTCGACAAAAGCCGGTACGTCGGGAATCGGTGCGTTGTCCACGAAGCCGGGGTCGGCTGGCGGCGCGGGAATCGCGGCGGTGGTGGCGGGATCGCTATTGCCGCCTCCACAGGCGGTCAGCGCGGCAACGCTGGTAAGCACTGCCAGGTAGACCGGCAGTGCAATTCGGTGGCGTGATGCGGGCATGCTGAGGGCTCCGTCGTCGTGATTGATGCTGTGTGGTTATTTCTACTGACGGCGGCGAATTATGCTTACCCTCGATTACTCCCTAATTACCAATTTATTACGCAGATGTTAAACGGCAATGGAAATGAAGTGCGTATGAAGTATTTTGCGGCGTCCATTTACGGCTGCGCCTCGAGATAACCGACCCGCACGGGCGGCACGAACCACGCGAGACACAGGCCGGCCAGCGCGGCTACGGCAGCGACGAGTAGGCCAATGTGGATCGAATCCACGAGCGCGCTGCGCGCGGAGTTCATCATCGCGTCGCCGGCATGCCCGGCGCTCACGAGGCGGCTGATCAGCGCGGCCTGGTCGGCGCGGTCTACGAGCAATTCGGGACTCGCAAACGACCTGAACCATTGCGTCGCCTGATACGAGTCGAGTGAGCGATTCACGCCCATGGTGTAGACGTGGCCGAGCAACGCGCCCGTCATCGCCGTGCCCAGCATGCCGCCGAATGTGCGCAGCGATTGCAGCATCGCCGTGGCGGCGCCGAGATGGTCGCGCGAGACGATCTGCTGCGAGCAGACCGTGAGGCTCGTGCCCACGAGGCCCAGCCCCAGGCCGCTCGCGCCCATGCACGCCATCCACACGAGATGCGGCTCGTTGCCTCGCAGCACCACCACCGCCAGACTCGCGAATGCCGCCAACGCGAAGCCGACGTAAAGGATCGCATTGGCGCGCCGGATGCGCGTGACCACGCGATTGTTCACGAAACTGCCGACCGTTGTGCCGAGCAGCAGCGGCGTGATCAGCATGCCCGAGGCGCGCGGCGACATCGCATAGCCGCCCTGGAACAGCAGCGGCACGTAGAAAACGAGCGAGAACAAGGCAAATCCGCCGAGCACCGACATTGCAAAGAGCGGGCGGAGTTTGCGGTCGAGCAGCATGTCAACGGGGATGATCGGATAGCCCATGCGCTTTTCCCAGAAGAAAAGCGTCAGCGAACAGACCACCACGATCGCGGCCAGCACGATCGTCGAAGTCGTCCAGCCTTGCCTCGGCAGAAGCTCGATGCCGAGCTGCAGCGCGCCGAACGTGACGGCGACGACGCAAGCGCCGAGCCAGTCGAGACGCAGCCGCGCGCCTTCGCGGGCATGGTGCAGATGCGGCAGGAAAGCATTCACGAAGAAGAGCGCCGCCACGCCCACCGGCACGTTGACGAAGAACACGAGGCGCCAGCTGCCGTGCTGGGTCAGCATGCCCCCGAGCGTAGGCCCCACCACGTTCGCCAGGCCAAACGCGGAGGAGACGAATACCAGCCAGCGCAGGCGTAGCCGCGGATCGGGAAACAGGTCGGCGACGGTCGCGAATACCGTCCCCATCATGATGCCGCCGCCGATGCCTTGCAGGCCGCGCGCGAGCACGAGAAACAGCATGTTGGTCGCGATCCCGCAGAGCACCGAGGCGAGGGTAAAGAGAAGGATGGCTGCCAGCATGAAGGGCTTGCGGCCGAACAGATCGCCCAGACGCCCGAAGATCGGAATCGTGATGACCGACGCCAGCATGTAGGCCGTCGCGACCCATGCATAGAGTTCGAAGCCCTTGAGCTCCGCGACGATGCGCGGCAATGCGGTGCCGACGATGGTCTGGTCGAGCGCGATCAGCATCGAAACCGAAGCGACGCCGAGCATCGCCAATACCGACTCGCGAAACGGCAACAGTTGCCGTCCTTGATCGTGAAGCCCAATGCTCGTGGCCATGTAACGCTCCTTACTGCTGCGACGCGGCTAATCTGCTATGCGGCGCCCGGCAAATAATGAATGGGTCGGGCCCGCGCGTGCGACCTTCGTGCGTTGTGCAATGATGGTACGCCCGCATACGCGAATGTCACGGGACGAACACGTCATCGACGAAGTTATTCCACACGACCCGCGCGAGACAGGGGAGATGCGAAGCGTTTGCCAACGTTTCGCGGCTCGTCGCTCTGCAAATCGATTTCGCCCGGCATGGAGTAAATCGGCGAGTCCGTTGTTTGCCTTCATGTCGAATGAGATTCGACCAAAACGGAGGGGACGTCATGAACGCTGCAATTCGACTCGTTTTGCGGGCAACGGCAAGCGTTGCGGCCACGCTTTCCCTGGCCGCTCTATGCGCCGCGTCGGCGAGTGACGCGGGATCGTCTCGCAGCGATGACGAAGCCTCGTTTCTCTCAGAGAACGATGCGGCCATGACGAAGATGATGGCCGGGATGGCGGCCAGGCCGACAGGCGATACCGATCGAGATTTCGTCGCAACAATGATTCCCCATCACCAGGGTGCCATCGACATGGCCATGGCGGAATTGCGGCACGGACACAACGAACAGCTACGCAGGATCGCCCAGGAGATCGTGGTCGAGCAACAGCAGGAGATCGTTGCCATGCGTCTCGCGGTGCATGACCCGAACATGCCGCCGGCGCCGATGTCCCACTGACCCGCTCGCATCAAGACGCAGGAGACAATGTCATGAAATACAACGCCATGCTTGGTGCGGCCCTGACTGCCGCTGCGCTCGCCGCCACGACACTCGCCGAGGCGGGGCAGGTCCCCGGCTCGCTAGCGGCGGCCGATATTGCGGTGAGCCATCGGGACCGGGTGTATTCGTCTGATCAGTTTTCGAATACCGTGTCGATCATCGATCCGGCGGCCAATCGTCTGGTCGGTGTCATCCGCCTCGGGGAGCCCACCCCGGCCAACTTCAGCCCGCTCTATCACGGTCAGTTGCTCGTGCACGGGATGGGCTTTTCGCCGGATCACCGCACATTGGCCATCGTCTCCATCGGCTCGAACTCGGTGACCTTCATCGATACGCAAACCAATGCGGTCAAGCACGTGACCTATGTGGGCCGCTCCCCGCACGAGGCATTTTTCACGCCCGACGGCAACGAGGTGTGGGTGACCGTGCGCGGCGAGAACTATGTCGATGTGCTCGACGCCAAGACCTTCGAAGAGAAGACGCGCATTGTCGTGCCGGCCGGGCCGGGCATGCAGATCTTCTCGCCCGATGGAAAGTACGGGTATATCTGTTCGTCCTTCAACCCGGAAACCGACGTCGTTTCGGTCGCCGATCACAAGATCGTGGCCCGCGTCACGCAGGCGAGCCCGTTCTGCCCGAACATCGCGGCGACGCCGGATGGCCGGCAGGTCTGGTTCACGTTGAAGGATGTGGGGAAGACGCAGGTATTCGACGCCCGGCCGCCGTTTGCGCTGCTGAAAACGCTCGACACGGGGCCAATCACCAATCACGTGAACATCGTGCAGAACGCCCACGGGATGTTTGCGTACGTGACGGTGGGCGGCCTGAACCAGATCAAGGTGTTTCGCACCGACGACTTTTCGCAGGTAGCGACGATTGCGGTCGGCAGCCTGCCGCACGGCATCTGGCCGTCCGGCGACGGCACGCGTGTCTACGTGGGCCTCGAAAACGGCGATGCGATGACGGCAATCGACACGCTGACCAACACGGTCATCGCTACGGTTGCGGTCGGCCAGGCGCCGCAAGCCGTGGCGTATGTACCCGACGCCGTGCCGGATGGCGACGGCACGGCCAACACGCAGCCGCTCGGCGCGGCGGGGGAGGCCACGCATGTCATGCTGATCCGGGTGGGTGGCGCCGCAGCCGACCATGGCGCTGCGCCGACTTCGGTAGCGTTGTTCGAACAGGGAGTGCTGCAGGTGCTGCAGGCGGCGGTGACGGGATTGCAGGCGGGCCAGCCGTATTTCCTCGGACTTTCGGACCACGCCGACGGCAGTGGCAAAATCGACGTCCTCGCAAGCTTCAAGGCCAACCCGGCCGGCTCCGCAATCGTCGACACGCTGGGCCAGATTCGACAAGTCGTCGCGCCTGGCACGCCCGGCGTGTCCGACCGCCGACGATATCTCGTGATCGCGCCAAGCGTGGGCGGTGCGCCCGGACCCGTCGTGCAGGTGCAAGCCTTGTGAGGATCCCGGGCATCGTCCCGGTCATTTCGAATTCCTTAGTAAAAACTTGCGGCTCGGGGGCGACACTGTTTGTTTGCCCACGTACGCAGGCGCCTGACGCTTGACGCCTGCCTCTGCGGGAAGCTAACTGACGGTGATCGGCACCCGAAAGCGAGGTGGAAGAAATGAGCGCTTCCCGCAATCTGGCTAACAGCCAGCTTACCGTCCTGTTCCTGATCCTTCTGGTGCATGGCACGGCCCACGCCGCCGACGATCGTGCGGTGTCGGCCGCCTCACCCGGCTTCGAGCCGAGCGAGCTTTCGACAGACTGCATCGACCGGGAATATCGCGGGAAAAATGCCAAACTGGGTCTCGACTACACCGACCTGATCAACAACTGCGGTGCATCGGTCATCATCACGTGGCAGTCGTTCAACCACGGCGCGCCGCAAACGGAAGGCGGCGGGGGAATGGGGCAATCGGCATGCATACCGCCGGGCGGTACCATCACCACCGCATCGCGCGAGCGGCTCGGCACGGCGAGTGAGAACCTGCCCGTTAGCGTCGTGACCTGCCAGTGACGGCGGCGCAGCCGGTTCAGCCGGAAATGGCTCTCACCCTCCGCGAGGCAACGTCTATTCGCTGGCACTTCCTTTCTTCCAGCCACTGCAACGACTTCTCGACGACGTCGGCAGGCACCTCGTCGAATGTGGTGTTGCGGATCAAGGTTTCGCTCGCGGCAATGTCGTTGAATTCCCCCAGCGTCTTTTGCACGGAGGTCAGTTCCTTGATGGTGCGATCGTGGTCGCCTTTGATGACGGGTTGAAAAAACTCGAGCAGATAGCGCAGCTTTTTGCCGGCCTTGCGCACGTCATGCAGACTTTCCTCGTGGCCAGCCTCGCTTCGCGCGGCGCGTCTGCTGCGTTTTCGAAGCGTGCGCTGCGCCATACGGACCCGTTGCCTGGCAAACGCGCGGATTGGAAGATCACTGCAACGCGACTGCAGCGTGGTTTGCGCGCGAAGCACCGCGTCGTTCAGAAATGCTTCGACGGCTTCGCTCTTGATCATGGCCTGGCTATGCGCCACCGCTTGCGCGCGTTTCTCGCGCGCGGCGGTCACCAGCAGTTCGATGGATGCGTCTGACTTCTGCGCGGTTTCCAGGAGGTCGCCGGCGATGTCCCAGTCGCGCGTTCCGCCCGCTACGGCGGCCAGACGCTTGAATTCTTCGCTGGCCTGCGCGGTGGCTTCCTCGCCGAGCCAGGGCGAGTACGCCCAATACAATGCACGAAGCTTTCTGAAGGCCACCCGAAGCTGATGAAATGCTTCGGGGTCGACGCCTGAAGACAGGGCTTTCGTCCTTTGCACCGCTTCGATGACCACTGGCATGGCCAATGATGAGAAGGTGCTGGCGATGGAGGTCTTGCTGGTGAGTGACGCATCGGAGCGTCGCCGATCGATTCTGAAGCGAGTGCGCGGCCGTGGTAGAGGCCAGTCACCGTCCATATCCATTCGAGCCTCGAGTCTGACGAAAACAGGTTGCCCCAAACCATACCATACGGACGGTTGGCAACCTGATCTTCGTGACGATTTGATGAAGTGTGCAAATTCTGACAAGTTGACAGCCTTTGCGTCGCCAGCAGGTTGACCTTCTGATTTTCTGTATTACGATGCTTACCTACGTCAGGCGTTGCTGTGCGGATGCATCGAGAAGCGCCTCCCGGGAACGAAGTGGGAGTTCGAGTTGAAGAAACGGGCCACCGTGATCTGCCGTAGAGGTAAGCGAATTCTCCTGGTAGCACGCAGTCAGTCGAAGTGGGCTCTACCGGGTGGCATGTTGAAGCGCGGTGAGCATCTAACGCAGGCCGCGCTTCGAGAACTCAAGGAGGAGACGCGGCTCCTGGGCAAGTCGGCCAGGTACCTGTTCGACATTCGCGGCAAGCAGAAACACCATCACGTGTTCTCCTGTGAAATACCCAGGCAGGCCAAGGCACGGCCGAGCAGCGAGATAGCCAGGTGTCGATGGGTCCACCTCGACGACATCCCGCGCCTGCTCACCAGCGGCCCGACGAACGATATCGTGCGGCTGATCAACCAGCGGCGCAGGAAGTAACACCACGGCCCTCGTGGTGACGGATTGAACGCCCACGGCGTTCAATCCCGATTCATCTGCCTTCCTCAGGCGGCTATCCCAAGCCCAACATCTTCAACGCTTCGCGCCCATCACGCGTTTTCGTCGCCTTTGGCCGGACGCCCCGTCTTGACGGTTTCAAGTGCTTCGATCGCAGCCAGCAGTCGCTTCTGCGGCGCCGCTTCGAGCAATTGAAGGCCGGCGCGCAATAGTTCGCTCTTTCTCACCGCAACGCCGGCCTCCAGGCACTTGCGTTTGAGGAGCGCGATGCGCTGGTAGTCCGCCTTGGGCATCGTGAAGCTGTCGCGCACGACCTTATCTTTCTTCACGCGCTTGGCCTTGACCTTCTCCGCGGGTGCGGCTGCAGGTGCAGGTGCAGGCGCCGGTGCCTGCGCGGCGCCGTTAGCGGGCTTCGCAGGCGCTTTGGGCGCGGCCTTCTTGCGCCTGGACTTAATCGCCGCTTCCGCTGGCGCTGCCGCAGCGGGCTTTGCCGTTTCGCTTTGCGCATCCGCGGCTGCCTCGGTTGCCGCGGACTTCGGGAAGTGGAACGCCTTCCTGGTGGGTTTGCGTGTGGTCGCTACAGTCATGTCGATCTCCGGTCTGAAAACGGTATAAACAGTATATCCGGTTTATTGCGACATTCCACTCTGTCGCGAGCCACCTTCGAACCTGCTCAGTGAGTCCTTGCTAACACGTCTTCTGAATGGTGACGCCGGCATCCATAAGCTCTCTTTTGCGATCGATTCCAGTGTCACCCAATCGTCACATTGCGAACGTAACGTCCAGCGCATCAAGAACGATTTGAAGGAGTACGGGATGAGAGTCAGTCTCTTTGCGATTGTCATTCTCGCGCTGGGCTCGGGCATCGCCCAGGCTGCGGATATCACGGGCGCCGGCAGCACCTTCGCTGCGCCGATCTACACGAAATGGGCGGACGCCTATCAGAAGTCGGGCGGCGGCAAGGTGAATTACCAGGGCATTGGCTCGTCGGGCGGCATCAAGCAGATTCAGGCCAAGACTGTCGACTTCGCGGGCTCGGACGCTCCGCTGAAGGATGACCAGTTGGCGAAGGACGGCCTGTTCCAGTTCCCGACGGTGGTCGGGGGCGTCGTGCCGGCGATCAATGTGCCGGGCGTAAAGCCGGGCGAGATCACCCTGTCGGGCCCGGTACTCGGCGACATCTACCTCGGCAAGATCAAGAAGTGGAACGACCCGGCCATCGTCGCCCTGAACCCGAAGGTCAAGCTGCCTGATCTCGACATCGCCGTGGTGCGCCGCGCCGACGGCTCGGGCACCAGCTTCATCTGGACGAACTACCTCTCGAAGGTCAGCCCCGAGTGGAAGAGCAAGGTCGGCGAAGGCACGACCGTGAACTGGCCGACGGGTACGGGCGGCAAGGGCAACGACGGCGTGGCCGCTTTCGTGCAGCGTCTGCCGGGCGCGATCGGCTACGTCGAATGGGCGTACGCCAAGCAGAACCACATGGTCTACGCCGCGATGAAGAACGAAGCGGGCACGGTCGTTCAGCCGAGTACCGAAACGTTCAAGGCAGCGGCCGCTGGCGCGGACTGGAAGAAGTCGTTCTACCAGATCCTCACGAACGAGCCGGGCAAGGACGCGTGGCCGGTGGTCGGCGCGACCTTCGTGCTGCTGCATACGGCACAGGACAAGCCTGAGCAGGGCAAGGAAACGCTCAAGTTCTTCGACTGGGCTTTCAAGAACGGCTCGTCCGCCGCCGATAGCCTCGACTACATCTCGCTGCCCGAGTCGGTCGTCAGCGAAATCAAGTCGCAGTGGAAGGAGAAGGTCAAGGACGCGAGCGGCAAGCCGATCGTACCTTGATCGGAAACGCAATCCAGGTGCGCGCATGCATTGCGCGCGCTTGCCTCTCCTGCCACTCAGAGCGTTCGGGGCTTCACGAGCCTAGTGTGCGTCGCTGCGCAAACTCCGAAGATTTTCGCGCACGCGCCGCGCGACCAGCACGCTCAGGTAATCCATGATGCGCGCGCCGTCGCTGAATGCCGCCCAGGTTTCGGATACAGGCTGTCGAATTCATTCGCCGGCAGGCGCGATCTCCAGGCGATAACCCACACCGTAAATCGAGCGGATCATGTCCTGCTCGGGCCGGATCGACTGGATTTTGCGCCGCAGGTTCTTGACGTGCGAGTCGATCGTGCGGTCGGCCACGACGCGGTGATCGTCGTATAGCGCACGCAGAAGAAAGTCGCGCGCGTAAATGCGGCCCGGGCCCGAATGCAGCAACGCGAGCAAACGAAATTCGATGGGTGTGAGGTGCAGATCCCGACCATCCAGGCGCGCGGCGTGTTGCGCGACATCGATCGAAAACGGCGAGGCCACGGTGCCTTCCGCTTCCTGGTGCGCCCGCGCAAGCAGTTCGTCCCGGCGCAGGATCGCCTTGACGCGCGCGACGACTTCACGCGGACTGAACGGCTTGCACACGTAGTCGTCGGCACCCAGTTCAAGCCCGAGCAAACGGTCGATTTCGTCCACGCGCGCCGTGATGATCATCACGGGAATGGCGGAGAACGTGCGCAGTTCGCGGCACACGTCGAGGCCGCTGCGCCCGGGCAGCATCAGGTCGAGCAGCACCATCGACGGTTGGTGTTCGCGCACGTACGGCACGACCTCGCGGCCGTCCGCCAGGATCGTCGTGGCGAAATCTTCCTTCGCGAGATAGTCGGCGAGCAGGGCCGCGAGCTTCGGCTCGTCTTCGACGACGAGGATGGACGGCCGCATGGTCGGATCAATCATGATGCGTGTGCAGGCGAGGAAGTTGGACCAGGATCCGCAGCCCGCCGAGCGGCGAGCGCGATGCCTCGATCGTGCCGCCGTGTTGCTCCACGATGTGCTTGCACAATGCGAGCCCGAGACCCGCGCCGCCGCTTTGACGGCTGCGCGATGGATCGACGCGGAAAAACCGGTCGAACAGATGCGGCAGTAGCGGAGCAGGAACCGGCGGAAACGAATCTTGAACGTCGACATGGATGTCGTTGTCGTTCGACGTGACCGAGAGCCTCACGCGGCCGCCGGCGTTGGTGTAGCGCAGGGCATTTTCCAGCAGGTTTTTCCACAGCTGCGTGAGGCGATAGGGATCGCCCGAGAGCGTGGCGTGAGCGTCGTCGGGATCGAATTCCAGCGAGATGTCCTTGGCGGCGAGGCGCTCGCGAAATACGTCGCATGCGGCCTCCACGATGGGTACGAGGTCGAGCGGCACTTTTTCGAACGAAAGCTGGCCGATGTCGGCCAGCGAAAGTTCATAGAGATCGTCGATCAACTGGCTGAGCATCGCTACTTCGGACTGCAGAGAAGTGATGGTCGCCGCGTCGGGCCGGCGCACGCCGTCCTCGATCGCCTCGAGTTCGCCGCGCAGCACCGAGAGGGGCGTACGCAACTCATGCGAAATGTCGGCGATAAAGTCGCGCCGGTCGCTTTCGGCTTTTTCGAGCGACGCCGCAAGCCGGTTGAAATCGCTCGCGAGCATCTGCAATTCGTCGCTGCCTTTGGCCGGCACGCGTGTGGCATAGTCGCCGCCCGCGAGGCGATGCGTGGCCGTGACGATCCGCTTGATCGGTGTGAGCAGCGTGCGCGCGAGGATGATCGACATGGCGGCGGAGAGCAACGCCGTAAAGCCCACGATGATCCACGTCGCCTGCAGCTGGCGGTCCTTGAAGCGCTGCTCCGCCTGATTGATGAGCGAGGTGGGTCCCCCCACCGCGATCCAGCCGACCGTTTGACCCTTGACGCGCAGCGGATGGCGCACGGCGTCTGGCGGCGGGGGCGGGCCCGCGCTCGTGACGAGTTTCATGTTCGCGTCGTAAAGCGTGTAGGGCGGGCGAAACGGCCGCGGGTGCCCGGTAGCGCCGGGGCCGAAGGGGCCACCGTTGCCGTCGTTGCCGTGGAAGCCGCCCGGCGCATCGGGCGGGCGGCCATCGTCCGGCGGCGCGCCTGGCGGCGGCCCGCCGTCGAATGGAGGCCGGTCTGGCGCGGGCTCGCGAGCGAAATCCCAATTGCCATGTTGGGCGTACGAGGCTTCGAGTTCCTGCTGGAGCGCCGCCAGTTCGCTTGCACTTTGCTCCTGCAGAAAATCCACGAAGCCGAATTCGAAACTCGTCCGGATCGCGACGCCCATGGCCACGGCGGCGAGCACGCAGGCCGAAAGAATCGCGAGGAAGAGCTTGGAGGTGACGCTGACTTTCATGACGGGTTCAGCAGGGAGCGATAAAGGCGAGTGCGAATTTATTCGGCACTATTTTCGCCCGAAGCGTACCGTAAGGTGTACGTGGTCCGTCCGAATCCACACTTTCTCCAGATTTCCCTTCTTTTTCCTGCACCGTTGTTCCGTATGATCCGCTGCAGATCGAAGCGCATCCCTGCGTTCGTGCGCGGGATCGGAATGGAAGACGCGCATCTCAGAGGAAGGGACAGGTCGATGGACATTCACGTGCTGCTTGTCGAGCCCGATCAGGCGTATCGGGACGACCTGCGTACTTATTTGCAGCGTCAGCAGATCGCGGTGTCGGTGCTGTATGGTGTCGAGCGGCTGGAGCAGCGTCTCGCGCGAGAAACGCCCTCGCTCATCATTCTGCGGCACGATGCGCTCAAGATCGACGGCATTGCAGCGCTGCGCACGCTGCGTGAACGCGGATGGCTGACGCCCGCCATCATCGTGAGCCAGTCCGCCGACGTGGCCGACAAGGTGCTCGCCTTCGAATTCGGCGCCAACGACTACATGGTCGATCCGTTCGACCCGCGCGAACTGCTCGCACGTCTGCACCATGCATTGCGTTGCAAGATCGATTACCCCGCGTCGCCGCGCAGGGAGACGAAGTACGTCTTCGACGGATTCGAACTCGACGCCATCGATAATCAACTGTTCAGGGACGGCCTCAAGATTCCCGCCCCGCCGCTGGTGCTCGCCGTGCTCGCGGTGTTCGCTGCGAACCGCCTGCGGCCGCTTTCGCGCGAGCGCATCGTGAGCATGATCGATCGCAATTCGTCGCTTCACGCGCGCAGCGTCGACGTTGTCGTCTTTCGTCTGCGCAAGCTGCTTGGCCTGTCGCCTTGCGGCCGCCAATATATTCAAACGCGTTACAGGGATGGTTATGTTTTTTGCCCTGACGACGCGCTTGCCGATCTGGACCTCGCTGCCAGCGTAAGCGCGGCAGTCAATCCGCGCTGACATTGACCGCGACATCGACTCGATGCGCGCCCCCGCCGAGAATGACGCCGCGCAGGAGCGACACGTCGGTGTAATCGCGGCCGATGGCGAGCGTGACGTGGCCCTGGTCGGCGAGCACGTCATTGGTCGGATCGAGGTCGATCCAGCCGGCAGAGGGCGCAGACGGCACCGAAGGCACGTAGAGCGACACCCACGCATGCGAGGCGTCCGCGCCGATCATCGGTTGGGCGCCTTCAGGCGGGTCATTGCGCAGATAGCCGCTCACGTAGCGCACGGCTAGCCCGATCGAGCGCAAGCAGCCGATCATCACCTGGGCGAAATCCTGACACACGCCATGGCGCAGTTCGAAGGCGCGCGCGGCGGGCGTGTCGAACGACGTTGCCGAGGGGCGGTACGCGAAATCGGCGTGGATGCGATGCATCAGGTCGATCGCGCCGGTCAGAACCGGGGCGTCGGGCCCAAAACTCTCCAGCGCGTAGGCGCGAAATTCCGGCAGCAACGCGATATTCGGCGAGGCGAAACAAAATTCGGACTCCGCATGGAAGGCGTCCCCCGCCGTGTAACGCAGCATGTGCGCGACGTCTTCCCAGGCCGGCGTGCCGTCTGCGTCGAGCGTCGCGTAGCGCGGCGAGAGCAGCACGCTCGTTTCGCTCGTCATCTGCAGATAGTCGTGCGGCGCGTCGAACGAGAAGTAGAGCACCTCGTTGCCGAAGGCGTCGCGGCGGCTCGTCTGATACGACGGTGCGGGTTCGATACGCTCGCGGTGCGCGAGCACGCGCTGCCAGGGAAGGTCGAGCGGGCGGATGGTCGCGAGATGCTGGGCGGTCTCGACGAGCGTCGAATAGCGGTAGGTCGTGCGGTGCGTGACCGCGAGGCGGGTGCCGTTCATGACCAGACCTGCGCGGCGAGCGGCACGGCGTGGCTGAACCAGCGCGCGCTGATCTCGTTCGACATCGCGGCCATACGCTCGGCGAGACTGTCGCACAGTGCGGTGAGCGCGGGGTATCGGCCGTCCTCGCCGGGCTCGCAGAGCGCCTCCAGCGTCGGCAGTGCCTCGATGGGCGCGAGCTGCGAGGCGAACGGCTCGCGCTTCGGGCCGCGCGCCGCCTGGGCGATTTCGTCGAGTCGCGCGCGCAGCCGCGCGTAGACGCCATAGAGGCCGCGCGGATTGGTCGGGTCGGTCACGATCACGTCGAGCAGGGCCGGCACTTCGAGTCGCCCCGGATACAGCGAGCGATACGTGAGCGTGCTGTCGAACAGTTGCAGCAGCACGTCGAAGCCCGCGGGCGTGGCGAGCGTGCGTTCGTGCGCGGCGATGCGAAGCATGGTGGCCAACGCGGCCACGCGCTCGATATGGCGCCCCGCGAACAGCAGGCGCCAGGCTTCGTCGCGGGTCATGCGGTCGCCCTGGCAGCCGCTGATGGCGCTCAACTGTGTTGCGAGCGCATCGAGCGCGCCCATCAGCGCCATGCGGTCGTACGGCGTGGGACGCCGGAATTCGATCGCCGCTCCCTGACGCGCGGCCGCAGGCACGAGTGAAAGCGCCTGAAGCGCATCGCGGAAGTCGTTGCGCGAGGCAAGCACAGTGCGCCAGTGATCGTTCGACAGCCGGCCGCGAATCTCACCGCACGCATACGCCTGGCTCGCGAGCGTGCGGCCGATGCCCGTTGCGCCGGCATTTTCGTGCAGATTGGCCACGAGTGAGCGCTCGAAGTCGTCGAGGCTGCGCCGGGCTTCGCTGACTGTGGCGGGCACGAGTCCGTTGGCGGCGGCCAGTTCGACGAAGGTGCCGAACAACTCTTCGGCGTCGCTGCCTTCGAGCGAGCCGAGAATCAGCCGGCACAGGCGCACGCCGTTTTCGGCGCGCTCGCCGTAACGCCCGGCCCAGAACAGGTTCTCCGCCGAGCGGCTCGGCACGCGGCGGCGTTCGCGGCGCAACTCGCCGGGCTTGATGGGGCTCGGCAGGAGCGTGAAGGTCGAACCGGGCTGGCTCGACAGCACCCAGGTATCCACGCTGCTGCCGCCCATCTGCATCGATACGGATTCCTGATGTTCGGCCGCGAGGCGCGTGAAGCCGCCAGGCAGCACGCGCCAGCCGCATTCCTGATCGGCAATCGCGTAGACGCGCAGCCCGGCGGGCCGCGCGCCGAGCATGCCCGCGCCGGTCTCGTAGCGCGGCGTATAGCTGTAGCGCAGCGGCTGCTGGACCGTGAAGGCGTCGGGCAACTGCTCGATGTGCTCGCGCCAGTCGGCGAGCGTTTGCACGCCGGCGGCCAGTCCGGGCGGCGCGGACGACCCGTTCGCCGCGCCGGGCCACGTCGGCACGAGCAGCGCCTCGGGCACCTGCGCGAGCGCGTCGCGCCAGGCCGCGTCTTCGCCGCACCACCAGGTCGCGATGCCGGGCAGCGCAAGCTCCTCGCCAAGCAGCGCCCGGGCAATGCCGGGCATGAAGCCGTGCAGCGCGGGCGATTCGACGAAGCCCGCGCCGGGCACGTTCGAGACCATCACGTTGCCCGCGCGCATGACCTGTAGCAGTCCCGGTACGCCAATGGTCGAGTCGGCGCGAAGCTCGACCGGGTCGCAAAACGTATCGTCGAGGCGGCGCAGCACGGCGTGCACGCGCTCCAGCCCGTCCAGCGTCTTCAGGTACAGCATGTCGTCGCGCACCGTGAGGTCCTTGCCCTCGACGAGCGTGAGGCCGAGGTAGCGCGCGAGGAACACGTGCTCGAAGTAAGTCTCGCTGAACGGCCCCGGCGTGAGCAGCACGATATGCGCGGACGTGCCGCTCACGCTGCGCTCGTCGGCGCTCATGATCGCGCGTGCGGCCGCCGCGAGCGTGGCGATGAGCTGCGAATAGGACGGTGCGAGACGATGCACCCGCATGGTGCGAAACGGCTCGGCGAAGAGGCTCGAGACGATGAGCCGGTTTTCCAGCAGATAGCCGAGCCCCGAGGGCGCTTCCGTGCGGTGCGAGACGACGGTCCACTGACCTTCGGGCGAGCGCGCGAGGTCGAGCGCGACGATCTGCAAGTACTGGCGGTCGGCCGGCACGAAGCCTTTCACCGCACGCAGATAGCCCGGGTGGCCGAACACCAGCGCGGGCGGCAGCAGGCCGCGCGCGAGCAGCGTTTGCGGCCCGTAGATATCGGCGACGATCTCGTTGAGCAGGCGCGCGCGCTGCGCGGCGCCGCGCTCGATCTGCGCCCATTCGGCTTCGTCGATGATGAACGGCAGCACGTCGAGCGCCCACGGGCGCGGGCCGCCCGCGTCCGCATAGACGTTATAGGTGATGTCGTTCTCTCGCACCTGGCGCGCGACCGACGCCGCGGCGCCGTCGAAACCCGCCACGCCCGGCTTGCCGAGCAGCCCGAAGAACTGCCGCCACGGCTCGCGCAGCTCGCCTTGCGCCGTCTGCAGTTCGTCCCAGTGACCGGCGCGTACCGGCAGCGTGCGCAGCGGCGCGGCCGCCGGGTCGTCGCTGGCGGAGGAATCGAACGGCAGGGTGGATTGGGTCGGCAAGATCGTGGGTCGGGGCAGCGCGCCTCGCTCGCGAGGCACGCCTTCGGTTAGGGCGCTTGACGGGTTATCGGCCGCAATCAGCCGCAGCGTAGATCCAGTGTGAACGGAAACTCGAGGCTGCGCTCGGGGGGCGCCACTTCCACGGGCCCCGGCGTGTGGCCGGTCGTGAAGAAGCGCGCGCGCCGCCGGCTCTCGGCCTCGTAGGCGTTGACCGGAAACGTCTGATAACTGCGGCCGCCCGGATGCGCAACATGATACTGGCATCCGCCGATCGCGCGCGCACTCCAGGTGTCGACGATATCGATCGTGAGCGGCGCGTGCACGCCGATGGTCGGATGCAGCGACGCCGCCTGTTGCCACGCGCGAAACCGCACCCCCGCCACGCTCTCGCTCACGCGCCCGGTCGGCTGAAGCGGCAGCGCGCGGCCGTTCACGCTCACGACGTGGCGGCTCTCGTTGATGCCGAGCACGCGCACTTCGAGCCGCTCGACCGACGAATCGACATAGCGCACCGTCGTGCCGGCTCCGCCTTCTTCGCCCATCACGTGCCACGGTTCGAGCGCATGGCGCACCGAGAGCGCAATGCCGCTCGTCTGCAGCTCGCCGACCAGCGGGAAGCGGAATTCGAAGTGCGGCGCGAACCAGGCGGGATCGAGCGCGAATCCCGCTGCGGACGTTTCGGCGAGCACGTCGTCGAAATCCATCTGCACGAAGGTCGAGAGCATGAAGCGGTCGTGCAGCTCGGTGCCCCAGCGCGTGAGGCGCTGCGTGTACGGCGTCTTCCAGAAGCGCGCGACGAGCGCGCGCAGCAGCAGTTGCTGTGCGAGGCTCATGCGCGCGTGCGGCGGCATTTCGAAGCCGCGCAGCTCGAGCAGGCCGAGGCGGCCGGTCGGACCGTCGGGCGAGTAGAGCTTGTCGATGCAGAACTCGGCGCGATGCGTGTTGCCGGTCACGTCGATAAGGATGTTGCGCAGCGTGCGGTCGATGAGCCAGGGCGGCACGCGCGGGCCATCGTCGAAGGGGCTCCCGAAGCCGCGCAGCAGATCGACCTGGCGCTGGATCTCGGCGAACGCGACTTCCAGTTCGTAGACCTGATCGTTGCGCGCTTCGTCCACGCGCGGCGCCTGGCTCGTCGGCCCGATGAAGAGGCCCGAAAACAGGTACGACAGCGAGGGATGGTTGTGCCAGTAGGCCACGAGGCTCGCAAGCAGGTCGGGGCGGCGCAGGAACGGGCTGTCGGCGGGCGTGGCGCCGCCGAGCACGAGGTGATTGCCCCCGCCGGTGCCGGTGTGCCGGCCGTCGAGCATGAACTTCTCGGTGGAAAGCAGCGTTTCGTGCGCGGCCTGATAAAGGAATTCGGTGCGCTCGACCAGTTCGTCCCAGTTCGACGACGGGTGGATGTTCACCTCGATCACGCCGGGGTCGGGCGTGACCTGGAGCATCTTCAGGCGCGGGTCGCGCGGCGGCGGATAGCCTTCGATCACGACGGGCAGCGCCAACTCGGCGGCGGTGGTTTCGACGGCGGCCAGCAGATCGAGGTAATCGTCGAGTTCGGCGAGCGGCGGCATGAACACGTGAAGCTGGCCTTGCGCGCGGCCAAAGGAGGCGGTTTCGGCTTTTGGCCCGGCGGCGCGCGCGGGGTCGCGTGCTTCGACGCACAGCGCGGTGCGGTGGATCCAGGCGGCGGATTCGCCGCGCTCCGGATAGCGGTTTGTTTCAGGTCCGTTCGCGCTTCCCGTGCCCCCCACCTGACGCGATCGCGCGCTGGCATCGAAGCCTGTCTCGTACTGCATGCGAAGCTCGGCGGCACTGCGCAGCGGCGCCGGGGCGGCGAACGGATCGCGGGAATGCTGCCACGGGTAGTCGCCCTCTGCGACCCACGGCAGCGAATCGAGCGGCAGACGGTAGCCCATCGGCGAGTCGCCGGGGAGGAGGTACATGCGCGCGTCGCGGAAGAACCACGGGCCGCTCACCCAGCGCGGGCCCTGCAGGGCGGGTTGGGCCGCAGGCAGCTCGCCGCGCTCGCACGCGAGCGGCAGCACGTAGCCGGTGACGGTATCGAGGCCCGCGTCGAACACGCGGCGCAGCCGCATGCGTTCCAGCTCGTCGTCGAGGCGCGAGTCGAACGGATCGACGTTCACGGGCAGCCGGCGCTCGCGCCACAGGTAATACCAGGTGTCCTCGTAGCCGGGCTGCACGTGTTGTGGATCGACCGCGAGCTTCGCCGCGAGGTGTTCGATGAAGCGCTGCGCGTCCTGGGCCGTGTGGTGGGTCGGCGAGCGCTCGTCGGCGAAGAGCGCGGGATCGCGCCAGCACGGTTCGCCGTCCGCGCGCCAGAAGAGCGAAAGCGCCCAGCGCGGCAACTGCTCGCCCGGATACCACTTGCCCTGGCCGATATGCAGAAAGCCCAGCGCGCCATAGTGCGCGCGCAGCTTGTCCATCAGCGCGATGGCGTAGCGGCGCTTGGTCGGGCCGAGCGCATCGGTGTTCCATTCGGGCGCGTCGCGGTCGCCCGCCGCCACGAAGGTCGGCTCGCCGCCCATCGTGAGGCGCACGTCCTGGCCGGCGAGCGCGGCGTCCACCTGGACACCCATGGCGTGCATGTCGGCCCATTGCGCTTCGGTGTAGGGCTTCGTCACACGCGGCGTTTCGAGCACGCGCGAGATCGACATCGAATGCGAGAACTCGACTTCGCATTCGTCGAGCGCGCCGGAGATCGGCGCCGCGCTGCCGGGCTCCGGCGTGCACGCCACCGGAATATGGCCTTCGCCCGCGAGCAGGCCCGAGGTCGGATCGAGCCCTATCCAGCCCGCGCCCGGCAGATAGACTTCGCACCAGGCGTGCAGATCGGTGAAGTCGGCCTCGGCGCCGCGCGGGCCGTCGATCGCCTTGACGTCGGGCGTGAGCTGCAGCAGATAGCCCGACACGAAGCGCGCCGCGAGCCCGAGCTGACGCAGCGTCTGCACGAGCAGCCAGCCCGTGTCGCGGCAGGAGCCGGAGCCTTTCTCCAGCGTTTCCTCGGGCGTCTGCACACCCGGCTCCATGCGGATCAGGTAGCCGATCTCGCGTTGCAGGCGCTGGTTCAGATCGACGAGGAAGTCGATGGTCACGCGCGGCGTGCGATCGATCGTCTCGACGAACGCGGCGAAGCGCGGCGTCGGCTCGCTGTGCGCGAGATACGGCGCCAGCTCCGCGGCCAGCTCGGGCGCGTACGTGAACGGAAAGCGCTCGGCGCTCGGTTCGAGAAAGAAGTCGAACGGGTTGTAGACCGCCATTTCCGCGACGAGATCGATCGTGACGCGGAATTCGCGCGTCGGCTCGGGAAACGCGAGCCGCGCCTGATAGTTGGCGAACGGGTCCTGCTGCCAGTTGACGAAATGACCGGCGGGTTCCACGCGCATCGAGTACGAGAGGATAGGCGTGCGGCAGTGCGGCGCGGGGCGCAGGCGCACCACGTGTGGCGCGAGACGCACGAGCCGGTCATAGCGATACTGCGTGACATGGTTTAACGCGACACGGATGGACACACCCGACTCCTCGATCGACGTGGATGGAACGGCTGAAAAGGCTCACGGCGCAACGCGCCTATGATGCGCACGGCGCGAGTGCAGGATGTGACAGCGGCGGCCACGCGAGTGCGAGGCACGCGGCGTGCTGCGCGAGGCACAGCGGAACGCGCGGCCATCACGGGAATGCGGCAATGAAGACCTTTCACTGCGATCACTGCAATCAGCTGGTGTTTTTCGAAAACGAGCGCTGCGAGCGATGCGAGGCGCGCCTCGGCTATGTGCCGCAGACGGGGGAGATGCACGCGTTCGAGGATGCGGGCGAAGGCCGCTGGCGCAGCCTGAATGCGCAGGCCCACGGCGCGCTCTTTCGCCAGTGCCACAACTACGCAGTCGAAAAGGTCTGCAACGGCATGATTCCGGCCGATTGCGACGACACGCTTTGCCGCGCCTGCCAGTTCACGCGAACGATTCCCGACCTCTCGCGGCCCGAGAACCGTCTTTACTGGTATCGCCTCGAGACGGCCAAGCGGCGCCTGCTCTACACGCTGGGGGCGCTCGGCCTGCCGCTCGTCACGCGCGCCGAAGACCCGGAACACGGCCTGCAATTCGAGTTTCTCGAAGAGACGGGCGACGGCCAGCGCATCATGACGGGCCACGATCACGGGCTCATCACGATGAACATCGCCGAGGCCGACGACGCGCATCGCGAGCGCACGCGCATTTCGCTGCACGAGCCGTATCGCACCTTGCTGGGGCATTTTCGCCACGAGGTCGGCCACTACTATTTCGATCGTCTCATCGCGCAGGAGCCGACGGGGCGTTGGCTCGAACCGTTTCGCCGCCGCTTCGGCGACGAGCGCGCCGACTATGCCGCCGCGCTCGCCGCGCACTACGCCGACGGCCCCGCGCCCGACTGGGCCGAGCGCCACGTGAGCGCCTATGCGTCGGTGCATCCGTGGGAGGACTGGGCCGAGACGTGGGCGCATTACCTGCATATCGTCGATACGCTCGATACGGCCACGGCCTGCGGCCTCGCGCTGCTGCCCGAAAGCCCCGACGAGCCCACGCTGGTCGACCAGACGCCGGTGGACGAGGCGAGCTTCGACAGCCTGCTGGCGCGCTGGTTTCCGCTCACCTACGCGCTGAACAGCCTGAACCGCAGCCTCGGCATGCCCGACGGCTACCCGTTCGCGCTGGCTTCGCCCGTCATCGACAAATTGCGCTTCGTTCATCGCGTGATCTCGGCTTCGTCTTCGCGGTCGTGAACGTCCACGCGCCGCGCGAGTTCGTTGAGGTGCCGGCTCAGCGCTCCAGCACCCAGGTGTCCTTCGTGCCGCCGCCCTGCGAGGAATTGACCACGAGCGAGCCCTCGCGCAGCGCGACCCGCGTGAGCCCGCCTGGCACCATGCGCACTTCCTTGCCCGAGAGCACGAATGGACGCAGGTCGATGTGGCGCGGCGCGACGCCCGTTTCGACCCACGTCGGGCAGGTGGAAAGCGAGAGCGTGGGCTGCGCGATGTACTTGTCCGGGTTCGCGACGAGCGCCGCGCGAAACGCCTCGATCTCGGCGCGCGTGGCAGCGGGACCGATCAGCATGCCGTAGCCGCCCGCGCCGTGCGTTTCCTTCACGACCAGCTCCGGCAGATGGTCGAGCACGTAGCGCAGGTCGTCGGCCTTGCGGCACATCCACGTGGGCACGTTCTTGAGCAGCGGCTCCTCGCCCAGATAGAAGCGCACCATGTCCGGCACGTAGGGGTAGATCGACTTGTCGTCGGCGACGCCCGTGCCCACCGCGTTGCACAGCGTCACGTTGCCCTTGCGGTAGACGTTCATGAGGCCCGCCGCGCCGAGCGCCGAATCGGACCGGAAAACGTGCGGATCGAGAAAGTCGTCGTCCACGCGCCGGTAGATCACGTCCACGCGCTGCGGGCCCTTCGTGGTGCGCATATAGAGGTGATCGTTCTCGACGAACAGGTCCTGGCCTTCCACGAGCTCGATGCCCATTTGCTGCGCGAGGAACGCGTGCTCGAAGTAGGCCGAGTTGTACATGCCGGGCGTGAGCAGTACGACCGTCGGATTGTCGGTGCCGGGCGGCGCGGCGGCGCGCAGCGTGTCGAGCAGCAGGTCGGGGTAGTGCGCAACGGGCGCCACGCGATTGCGCACGAACAGATCGGGAAAGAGCCGCATCATCATCTTGCGGTTTTCCAGCATGTACGAGACGCCGGAGGGCACGCGCAGGTTGTCCTCGAGCACGTAGAACTCGCCCTCGCCGGCGCGCACGATGTCGATGCCCGCGATATGCGCATAGATGTCGTGCGCGACGTGCACGCCCTGCATCTCGGGGCGGTATTGCGCGTTGCGCAGGATCTGGTCGGCTGGCACGATGCCGCGCTTGACGATCTCCTGCTCGTGATAGATGTCGTGGATGAAGCGGTTGAGCGCGTTCACGCGCTGGCGCAGGCCGCGCTCGAGCGTGTTCCACTCCTGGCGCTGGAAGATGCGCGGGATCACGTCGAACGGAATCGTGCGCTCGGTGCCCGCACCCGTTATGTCCTTTTCGCCATAAACGGCGAAGGTGATACCCACACGCCGGAAGATGGCATCGGCTTCGGCGCGCTTCTTGAGCATCTGCTGCTCGCTCTGCCTGCGCATCCAGGCGAAGAATTCGCGGTAGTGGGCGCGCGGCTCGCCGACCTGCGCAAACGCCGTGGCGGCAAGGCCGCGAACGTCGAAATCCCCGTACTCGAACATCTCGTTGAAGGCTGTTGGCTTCATGTGCGTTTTTTCCGTTCGCTGCTCTTTTGCGCGCGATTGTTCGTGTTTGTTCGTGCCGGGTTGCGTAGGGGCAATGCAACTTCCATGCCGAATCCCGCGGCACGACATGCTCGATGTTGGTGCGCGGCGACGCTCAGAACTCCATATCGAGTTCGTCGATGTCCTCCGTTTCCGACTGGGCCGCCGCGATCCATTCGGCGACGTACGGCTGCTTGAGCACGCGCATGCAGTAGTCGCCGATGTCGGGGTCGATCGGCACGTCATAGGTGAGCAGGCGCGTGACGACGGGCGCATACATCGCATCCGCCGCGCCGATCTCGCCGAAGAGCCAGGGGCCGCCGTACTTCTGCAGACATTCGCGCCAGATAGTCACGATGCGCGCGATGTCGTCCTGCGCACGCGACCAGACGCGAAAGTTCGGAAAGTGGCCGCGCAGGTTCATCGGCAGGGCGGAGCGCAATGCGCTGAAGCCCGAATGCATTTCCCCGCACACCGAGCGGCAGTGCGCGCGCGCCGTGCGGTCCGCGGGCAACAGCTGCGCCTGCGGCTGGATCTCGTTGAGGTATTCGCAGATGGCGAGCGTATCCCAGACCGTGATGCCGTCGTGGCGCAGGCAAGGAACGAGGATCGAAGGCGAGAGCAGCAGCAGTTCGGCGCGCGTGGCCGCGTCGTCGAGCGGCACCGTCACCGTGTCGAATTCGAGTCCGGCGAGTCTGGCAAGCAGCCAGCCGCGCATGGACCACGACGAATAGTTCCGGCTGCTGATCGTCAGGGTCGTATTCGTCTGACTCATCGAGTGCTCCTGAACGGTGAGGACATGGCGGCCAACAGTGCGACGCGCAGGAACCCGCATGCACCGAATGCGCGCATCGCACCTGCATGCACCGCTCGCGCCGATTCGACGCACTACATTGCAGCATGCAGGAAGGCGCAACCGCCGCTTTGTGCGAAGCGCCCGCGCGCCTGGCCGTGCAGGTGCAAGCACTGTGCCAATGAACGCTTCTGGCATACGTATTGCCTGCTTCGCTTCGCGTTCAAAACAATCGAGAGCTGCGCCCATGAACCTGCTCGCCTATTTTGCCTACCAGACGATCGCGGACTTGACGAGGTTCGGGCGCGCCGGCGCGTCGTTCTCGCGCGCGGCGCTCGCGGCGTGGCCTGCGCTCGCGTGCGGCTTCGACGCGCGCTATCTCGACGCCTGGTGGGAGCAGATCGAGCTTGCCGGGCTCTCGCACGCGCGGCCGCCGTTCGAAATCGATGGGGTGGAGGTGGATGGCGTGCGCACGCCGGTGACGGAAGCCGTCGTCAAGCGCACGCCGTTCGCCTCGCTGCTGCACTTTCGCAAGGACGTCGCCACGCCACAGCCGCGCGTGCTGCTCGTCGCGCCGATGTCGGGGCACTTCGCGACGCTGCTGCGCGGGACCGTGCGCACCATGCTCGCCGACCACGACGTCTATATCACCGACTGGCACAACCCGCGCGACGTGCCCTTGTCGGCGGGGCGCTTCGGTTTTGACGAATACGTCGAGCACGTCATGTCCTTCATTCGGAGAGTCGGCCCCGATGCGCATCTGGTGGCGATCTGCCAGCCGACGGTCGCGGCGCTCGCGGCAGTATCGCTGATGGCCGCCGACAACGATCCCGCGCAGCCCGCGAGCATGACGCTGATGGCGGGACCGATCGATTGCCGCGTGAATCCCACCAAGGTCAACGAACTCGCCAACAGCAAGCCGATCAAGTGGTTCGAGCGCAATCTCATCAGCGCGGTGCCAGGCGGTTTTCCGGGCGCGCAGCGGCGTGTATATCCGGGCTTCGTGCAGCTCAGCGCGTTCATGTCGATGAACCTCCAGCGCCATCTCGCTTCGTTCGAGGAGATGCGCCACGAGCGGGCGAAGGGCGACCCCACGAGAGCGGATGCGCTCAACGTGTTCTATCGCGAGTATTTCGCCACCTCCGATCTCACGGCCGAGTTCTACCTGGAAACGGTCAGCTCGGTGTTTCAGGAATACGCCCTGCCGTTAGGCAAGCTCAAGGTGGGCGAGCGTCTCGTGGAACCGCACGCGATCCGCCGCACCGCGCTGCTCACGATCGAAGGCGAGAAGGACGATATCTGCGCGGTTGGCCAGACTGTGGCCGCCCATGACCTGTGCCGGGGGCTGCGCCCCTATATGAAGACGCATCATGTGCAGACGGGCGTGGGTCATTACGGCGTATTCAACGGCCGTCGCTGGGACACGCAGATCTATCCGCTGGTGCGTTCGACCATTCACGACCACGAGCCGCGCGCGCGGCGCGTCGCGGCGCCGGAGGCGATGAGCGACGATCGGGTGACCCTGCGCGCGCTGCTCGATGCCGACGCGCATGCGGCAACGGCAATCAGTCGCGCCGCCGCAACGTAGCCCGACCAGGTCGAGCGCCTTAGACTGCGGGGCTCGCCTGCCAGGGTGTCGGCGCGGGCACGGCGCAGGGCGCTTCTACATCGATCGACCTGAAGTCGGCGGGGCTCACGATTTCGAGGTACTCCATGTCGGGCGAGTAGTCGAAGAGGTAGTGGGCGATGCCCGGCGCCTGATGCACGCAGTCGCCCGCTTCGACGAGCGTTTCCTTGTCGCCGTACATGAAGCGCGCCCAGCCCTTGAGCATGATGACGATATGAAACTCTGCCTCATGCCGGTGCCAGCCCGTGCCCTGTTCCGGCGCAAGATTTGCCCGGACGAGTTGCGCAACCACCTTGCCATGCGTGGCCCTGGCGATGCCCAGGTCGCGATAGACAAAGAAGTCGCGCAGCCCGCCGCCCGTGAATGAAGTGTCCTGCGGCTTGACGTGCGAAAAGTCAGTAGCGAGTGCGGTTTGCATGGCAGGTCTCCGGAGCGCAGCGGTTGAAGGGGCAACGGGTTCGGCAAGCACGACGCGTTCCATCGTGAAGCCATTGGCGATAGCGTGCGCCAACGGCACGTGGAGCGTTATATCGATTCCGTTATCCATCACATAATGAATCGACATTTCGGCCTCGATTTTGACTGACCACTATTTGACCTTTCCATTCCCTGTTCCGGAGACCACATGGCAACAAGATTCGCTCGCACGTCAGTGCGCTCACTGCGTCTCGTGGCTACGCTGTTCGCCACGCTCGGCGCCTGGGTCGCGTTCGGCCCCACTGCCGCCGCAGCGGCCCCGATGGGCGTCGCGTTCGTCTACCTCGGCAACCCCGGCGACGCAGGCTGGACCTACGCGCATGAGCAGGGCGTGAAGGCGATCGAAGCGAAGTTCGGCGACAAGATCAAGGTCACGCGTGTGGAGAACGTGCCCGAATCGGCCGACTCGGAGCGCGTGTTTCGCGATCTCGCGAACAAGGGCAACAAGATTATCGTAGGCTCGAGTTTTGGCTTTCAGGACTTCGAACTGAAGACCGCAAAGGATTATCCCGACGTCGTCTTCGAGCATGCGACGGGGTACAAGAAGGCCGCGAACTTCGCGACCTATGACGTGCGCACGTACCAGAGCGCATATCTGGCCGGCCTCGTTGGCGGCTATACGACGAAGACGAATACGCTCGGCTTCGTCGCCTCGGTGCCGGTGCCCGAAGTAGTGCGCAACATCAACGCCTTCACGATGGGCGCGCGTTCGGTCAATCCGAATGCGAAGGTCAAGGTCATCTGGATCAATAGCTGGTTCGATCCGGGTAAGGAGAAACAGGCCGCCGAAACGTTGATCGGCCAGGGCGCGGACGTGCTGATCCAGAACACCGATTCGACGGCGACGATGCAGACGGCAGAGCAGAAGAAAGTGCACGCGTTCGGATGGGACTCCGACATGAAGAAGTTCGGGCCGAATGCCCAGTTGGGGGCTTGCGTGAGTTACTGGGGCGTCTATTACTCTCACCTGATCGACCAGGTGCAAGCCGGCACGTGGAGCAACACGCCGACGTGGTGGGGCCTCAAGGAAAAAGCCATCGACCTCGCCGACATCAACACCGCAACCGTCTCGCCTGCCGCGCAAAAGGCGCTTGCGCAAAAGCGCGACGACATCATCGCCGGCAAATTCGATCCGTTCGCCGGCCCGATCAAGGATCAGAGCGGTGCGATCAAGGTGGCAGCGGGCACGTCGCTGCCCGACGCCGAGTTGCTGCGGCTGAACTGGTTCGTGCAGGGCGTGGACGGCGCGTTGCCGAAATGAAATTGCCCGCAAGGAGGAGACAAGCTTTGAGCTTGACCATGTCCCCACAACAGAACGCTTCTGAATTCCCCGAGCAAGGGCTCGCGCCGACGCGCGAACAGATCGTCCGCCATTTGCGGCACGCAAGCGTAGTCGCGGAACGCGCGACGCAGTTGGGCCATCACCCGTTTGGCGCCATTCTCGTCGGACCCGATCAGGAATCGGTTCTCATCGAACAGGGCAATGTCGATACCGTCAATCATGCGGAAGCCGTGCTCGCGCGCGTCGCCGCGCTCAACTTCACGCCGCAGTACTTGTGGAGTTGCACGCTCTATACGACGGTCGAGCCGTGCTGCATGTGCGCGGGCACGGCCTATTGGGCGAACATCGGGCGCGTGGTGTTCGGCATGACGGAAAAGCGGTTGCTGCAGGCCACGGGCGACCACGCGGAGAATCCGACGATGAGCGTGTCGTCGCGCTATGTTTTCGATCATTGCCAGAAGCGCGTTGACCTGATCGGGCCCGTTGCCGAGGTCGAGGAAGAAGTGATGCAGGTGCAGCGCAGGTTTTGGGAACACGCTTGAGCCAGAATTTCCGGTCGTAATCACGCGAAATTGCTCTTTAAGTCACCTGACCTATCCTTAACCTACCGGCGTCCATTTGAACAGGAGAAACGCAAATGAAAGCTCGGCGCATCTTTGCAGCCCTGTTGGCTCTATCGCTAGTGCTGGCGCTGCCAGCCACCGCAAGTTACGCATGCGACGGTACGGGTTATAACCAGCCAGGCTCTGGAAAATGAAGCGGTTATGTAATTAGCCGCGTGACTGTGCTTGCCTGGAAAACCGCCACCAAAAATCTTTTTTGCACCGCCGCAGCTTCCGGCCGGTCGAGGTCACGTCGTTCATTCATTCGTCACCCTTCGAGAATCTCGACGTGATGCCCGCGCATCCCGATCTCGACACGCTGCATGGGAAGCTCGAGTCGCGCTACAAGATCTACAAGCTGCGCGACGCGCTCAAAGAACTCGACATGTACGATGCGATCTACATCGACACGCCGCCTGCGCTGAACTTCTACACGCGCTCCGCGCTGATCGCGGTCGAGCGCTGCCTCATTCCATTCGACTGCGACGACTTCTCGCGCCGCGCACTCTATACGCTGCTCGAGAACGTGAAAGAAATTCAGCAGGACCACAATGCGGCGCTCACGGTCGAAGGCATCGTCATCAACCAGTTCCAGCCGCGCGCGAGCCTGCCGCAGAAACTCGTGGACGAACTCGTCGATGAAGGGCTGCCAGTGCTGTCGTCGCGGCTGTCTTCTTCGGTGAAGATTCGCGAATCGCATCAGCAGGCCAAGCCCGTCGTCCACCTCGATCCGGCGCACAAACTCACGCGCGAATTCGTCGCGCTCCATCAGGAATTGAGCGGGGCTTGAAAGGCAAGCGCGGACATCACCGGTTTACGCCCTCGGCGGAGTGTGCAAGTATCCCTCGCAGCGAGTCGCACCGAGACTCTTGCTCTCTTGCGAGGTTCAGAATGGACTGGAGGTTCTGGAAGACAGAGAAGCGCCAGGAAGAGGCGCGCAACTGGCCCACCAATACGCATGAATCGATACGCCAACTCCTGAGCATGTACCAGGGCGTCGGCACGCCGCCGTTTGCGAACTGGGCCGCGCCCGGCATCGCATTCGCACCCGAAGTCGAAGCGATCGCCCAAAATGGGGTCAAGGGCTATCAGCTCGCCCTCTGGTTCTGGCTCTTTGCCGAGAAGCACGGCACCATCGCAGCGAGAATGGCGCGCGAAACGTTCTGCCTGCTCGCCGACGCGGCGCAGCCGTCGTCGGGAGACGCGATCGATGCGCTCCTCGATCAGGAAAACCGCCTCGCGCATGCCGTCGAGACGGTTTCCGCCGAGCAGCGCGCGTTCAGGCTCGAAGGCCTGAGCGTCGAATTGCCGATGGAATTCTTTCTGGCCACCGGCACGTTGAGGCTCAGGCCCGACTCGCCTTATGCCGGGGATGAGTCCGCCTCCCTGCAAGGCAACGACTACAAGCTGGCGGACTGCTTTCGCCACGCGACCGCTGAAGCGCTGTCCGTTTTCCGCCCGATGATCCAGGCGGTCGAATTCGACGCGAAAACGCTGCCCAGCTGGAAATGGAGCGCCCGGCCGGGTGCGGCCGAGCGGCATCTGCAGCGGCGCTACAGCAATCCGCTCTTTCCGCTGCACCGGCAGATGGTGACGGCCCACGACGTGCACGAGGCGCGTCTCGCCGACAACCTGGCGCTGCAGGATATTCGCAACGAACTCAATGACGTGCGCCGCGCATTCTTCGAAAAGCCGGAACTGCCGTTGAACTGGCTCGCGTACCTCGAAAGCTACCGGGACGAGGTGGACAGGCTCGATGAGCGCCGCCTGGTCGCGGGTGGGCAGAACGCGGCGCTCGGCGAAGCGATCGCGGCGCTGCGTGCCGACGTTCTGGCGCCGTGGCGCGCCGAGATTCAGAAGAATCGCCACAGCCTCGCCACGCTCGAGCAGGACGAAGCGCGCAGGGCCGAACGGCGCTCACTGCTGTACGGCTGCGACTGGACCGCGCAATTGCTCAGTCACGGCTCGCTAATCCCGCCGGACGAAGTCGTTCCCGCTTTGCTGAGCGAATCTCCCGCGGAGTTGGAGAAGGCGGTGACCGGCCTGCAGTCGGATCCACGTCTGCACGAAACGTTGGCGCACTGCCGGGCCGTTGCGCATCGGCTCGTGAACGAGCTGCGCGCGGCAGGTCACAACTTTCCCGATATGACCGACAAGCTGCGCATTCTGGACGGCACGTTCGACGCTCCGCTGAACGGCCAGCACGAACGGCCGCTCGACGGCGCGCCGGGAGAGGTGCCGGCCTGAGGTTGGAGGCGGGCACCCGGTCGATTCGCTAACGTCAGGTTTTCAGCCGGTAGCCCGTCTTGAAGATCCACGCGGTGATCGCGAGGAACAGCGCGAGAAACGCGGCTGTCATGCCGAGACTCACGCCGACGTCGACGTCCGCGAGCCCGTAGAAGCTCCAGCGAAAACCGCTGATGAGATAGACGATCGGGTTGAAGAGCGTGATCACCTTCCACGCCGTCGGCAGCATGTCGACCGAGTAGAAGGCGCCGCCGAGGAACGTGAGCGGCGTGATGACCAACAGTGGGACGATCTGCAGTTTCTCGAAGTTGTCCGCCCAGATGCCGATGATGAAACCGAGCAGGCTGAACGTGACCGCGGTGAGCAGCAGGAACAGCGCCATCCACACGGGATGCTGGATCTGGATCGGCACGAAGAGCGCCGCGGTCGCGAGGATGATGAGCCCGAGCACGACCGACTTGGTCGCCGCCGCGCCGACATAGCTGACCACGATTTCGAGGTAGGACACGGGCGCCGAGAGCAGCTCGTAGATCGTGCCCGTGAAGCGCGGGAAGTAGATGCCGAACGACGCGTTCGAGATGCTCTGCGAGAGCAGCGACAGCATGATCAGGCCCGGCACGATGAACGCGCCGTAGCTGACACCGTTCACTTCCTTGATGCGCGAACCGATGGCAGAGCCGAATACGATGAAGTAGAGCGAAGTCGAAATGACCGGCGCGACAATGCTCTGCATCAGCGTGCGCCGCGTGCGCGCCATTTCGAACCGGTAAATGGCGCGAATTGCGTAATGGTTCATCGGGTAGTTACCTGTCCTTTGCCGTCTTCTGCGACCGAATCTGGCGTGGGCCGTGAAGCGGCCGCCGGGTCTTTATGGACGAGACTCACGAAGATGTCCTCCAGTGAACTCTGGCTCGTTTTCAGGTCCGTGAATCCGATGCCGGCCTCGTTCAGGTTCTTGAGCAGCGTTGTGATGATGTCGTTGCGTTCGTTTTCACTGTCGTAGGTGTAGGTGAGTTCGGCGCCGCCGTCGGCCAGCTCCAGTCCCCAGGCAGCGAGGCCGTCCGGAATCGCGCTCAGCGGGGCGTCGAGCTGCAGCGTCAGCTGTTTGCGGCCGAGCTTGCGCATGAGCACGTCCTTGCGCTCGACGAGCATGATCTTCCCAGCGTTGATCACGCCGATGCGGTCGGCCATCTCCTCCGCCTCGTCGATGTAGTGCGTCGTCAGGATGATCGTCACGCCGTTCGCCTTGAGCCCGCGCACGAGTTCCCACATGTCGCGGCGCAGCTCGACGTCCACACCCGCCGTCGGCTCGTCCAGAAACAGCACTTGCGGCTCGTGCGCGAGCGCCTTCGCGATCAGCACGCGCCGCTTCATGCCGCCCGAGAGCGTCATGATCTTGTTGTTCCGCTTCTCCCACAGCGAGAGGTCGCGCAGCACGCGCTCGACATACGCGGGATTGGGCGGCTTGCCGAACAGGCCGCGGCTGAACGATACGGTGGCCCAGACCGTTTCGAACGCGTCGGTCGTCAACTCCTGCGGCACGAGGCCGATCAGCGAGCGTGCGGCGCGGTAGTCGGTGAGGATATCGTGACCGGCCACGCGCACACTGCCTTCGCTCGCATTGACGATGCCGCAGACGATGCTGATCAGCGTCGTCTTGCCGGCGCCATTCGGCCCCAGCAGCGCGAAGATTTCGCCCCGTGCAATGTCGAGATTGATGTTCGTGAGCGCCCGGAGTCCCGATGCATAGACTTTCGAGAGATTCTCGATGGAGAGGATCGTTTGCATGTGCGTGACATTACCAGAAGCCGGTAAAAGACACCGCGCGGACCCACGCGGGACATCGGACATCGCCAGGGAAAACCCTCGCATGTCATTCCCATTCGTTGGGAATCGTATTTTTGATTTCCGGGAGTGACGTGGCATGCTGAGTGCATCAATTCAGACTTCGTCATTCAGGTGAAACAGGAACCCGGTGTTACCGGCGCAGAGCGCCTGCTACTGGTGCTTTCGGCACTCGCGAGCCGCGGCAAGGCGATGTCCGCGAAGGACATGCTCGCGGCCACAGGGCTCGCGCAAAGCACACTCTACCGCCAGGTCGCGGTGCTCAAGCGCTGGGGCTTCGTGACCGAAGACGCCGGCTACTACGCGCCGGGCCCCATCAGTCTGCAGCTTGCGCTCGGCTTCGACGTCAATTCCCTGCTCGTCGAATCGAGCCGCGAAGGCATGCTGCAACTCGCGCGGACCTCGCAGGAGAGTGTCGGCCTCGTCGTCGCCGTGAACGACCAGGTGGTCTGCCTCGAAATGGTCGAAAGCACGCATTCGCTGCGCTGCTCGTTCGAGAAGGGACGCGCAGTTGCGCTCAAGGCCGGGGCGTCGGCGAGGTCATTGCTCGCGTTCATGCACGAAAAGGCGCGCGGCGAGACGCTCGACCGTCTCTTCGCCGGCGACGCGCCGGGCCGCGCCGCCATGGAAGCGGAACTGGAGCAGATTCGCGCGCGCGGCTACGCGGTGAGCGAAAGCGAAGTCGACCCTGGCGTATGGGGCGTGAGTGCGCCGGTGTTCCGGCGCGTTGCACGGGGCGCGGGCGCCAACGCGTCGATCACCTTGATGGCGCCGTCGTCGCGCGTGGCGGGCCGTGAGCTGCAGCTCGCCGACTGGACCTTGCGCACCGCGCACAGCATTTCCGCCCGTCTGCAAACCGATTGACCGCAACGAACGAAGCCAAAGAACGAAGCCCAAAACCGCAGCGTCCCGAGAAACCACACAGGAGTCCAACATGAAACTGCATAAACTGCTGTCCGCCACGTGCGTCGCCCTCGCCATGTTCGCGGCCGCCGCTCCCGGCACCGCGAGCGCGCAAGCGCAGAACGTCCTCCAGGTCGCGACCGATGCGACGTTCCCGCCGATGGAGTTCACGGAAAACGGTCAGCGCACCGGGTTCGACGTCGACCTGATGAACGCGCTCGCCAAGGCAATGGGCAAGCAGGTCCAGTGGACCGACATCGACTTCAAGGGGCTGATTCCGGGTCTGATCGCGCACCGCTTCGACGCCGCGATTTCCGGTATCTACATCACGCCTGAACGCAGCCAGGTGGTGGACTTCACGCAGCCGTATTTCGCGGGCGGCCTCGTCGCGCTCGTGAAGGCCGACTCGCCCATCAAGACGCTCGCCGATCTCGAGGGCAAGAAGGTCTCGGTTCAGGTCGGCACGAAGTCGGTGAACTTCCTGCGCGACAACTACCCGAAGGTCACGCGCGTCGAGGTCGAGAAGAACCAGGAAATGTTCGATCTGGTCGGCATTGGCCGCGCGGACGCCGCCGTGACGGGCAAGCCCGCCGCGTATCAGTTCGCCCGCACGCGCGCAGGATTTCGCGTGCTCGACACCGAGCTGACGAAGGAAGCCTATGGCATTGCCGTGCGCAAGGACGAACCGCAGCTGCGCGATGCGCTGAACGCTGCGCTGGCGAAGATCAAGGCGGACGGCACCTACGCCCAGATCGTGAACAAGTGGTTCGGCACGGGTTCGAAGTGAACCGGCGGATCTGATCCATGCAACTCGACTTCTCTCCGGCTATCGCCGGTTGGGCCGACATCGCACACGGCGCGCTGGTCACGGTGGAAGTGACCGCCGCGGCGCTCGTGCTCAGCTGCATGCTCGGCCTCCTGATCGGCATCGGCCGGCTCGCGCCGCAACGGCGGCTCGTGTACGGCTTCTGCACGGGCTACCTCGTGTTCTTTCGCGGTACGCCGCTGCTCGTGCAGCTGTTCCTGCTGTTCTTCGGACTGCCGCAATTCAACATCCTGCTTCCGGCGTTCGTCTGCGGCATGCTCGGGCTCGGGCTCTATTCGGCCGCGTATGTCTCGGAGATCGTGCGCGGCGCGATCCAGTCCGTCGATCGCGGGCAGATGGAAGCCGCACGGTCGATCGGCATGTCGTCGGCGCAGGCCATGCGCGCGATCATCCTGCCGCAGGCCGTGGTGCGCATGATTCCGCCGCTCGGCAACGAATTCATCGCGCTCATCAAGAATTCCGCGCTGGTCTCGCTGCTGACGATCGACGACCTGATGCATGAAGGCCAGAAGATCATCAGCGTTTCGTATCGCTCGCTGGAGGTGTATCTCGTGATCGCGCTCGTTTATCTCGTGCTGACACAGACGACCAACTATGCGCTGCATCGCGTCGAGCGCCGCCTGCGCGCGGGAGGGATGGTGCAATGAGCGCGCAACTGGATCCGATCGTCAGCATTCGCGGACTCAAGAAGTCGTTTGGTTCGCACCTCGTGCTCAACGGCATCGACTTCGATATTCAGCCGCAACAGGTCGTCGTGGTGATCGGCCCGAGCGGTTCGGGCAAGAGCACGTTTCTGCGCTGCTGTAATGGCCTCGAGCAGCCCGAGGGCGGCACCGTCGATATCTGCGGTCATCGACTCGTGGAAAACGGCGCGATGCTCAAGGACCGCGCGCTCAATGCGCTGCGTACCGAAGTCGGCATGGTGTTCCAGTCGTTCAATCTGTTTCCGCACCTCTCGGTGCTGCACAACATCACGGTTGGACCGCGCATGTTGCGCGGGGCATCGAAGGCGCAGGCCGAATCCGCCGCGCTTGCGCTGCTCGAGAAAGTCGGGCTCGCGCATAAGGCGCATGTGATGCCGGCGAGCCTTTCGGGCGGCCAGAAGCAGCGTGTCGCCATTGCGCGGGCGCTCGCCATGCAGCCGCGCGTGATGTTGTTCGACGAGCCGACTTCCGCGCTCGACCCTGAGCTGGTTGGCGAGGTGCTGCAGGTCATGAAGCTGCTGGCTTCCGAGGGCATGACGATGGTGGTGGTCACGCACGAAATGGGCTTCGCGAAGGAAGTGGCCGACGTCGTGGTGGTGATGGACGGCGGCGAGATCGTCGAGGCGGGGCCGCCTTCGACGATCTTCACCGCGCCGGCACAGCCGCGCACGCGCAGTTTTCTGCAAGCGGTGTTGTCGCGCACATGAACCGGTCGTCCGCACCCGAAGGCTGCGCAGGTGCAAAGGTGACGCTGCTGCGCGGCGTCGAGCTTGTGCCCGCGCCCTGGAAAAACGGCGGCGGCGTGACGCGCGAAATCGCGACGGGTTGTGCAGCGGGCGCATCGCCCGATGGGTTCGCTTGGCGTGCGAGTCTCGCGGATATCGCGCAAGCCGGGCCGTTTTCGTGCTTCGAGGGCATAGACCGCACGCTCGTGTTGATCGACGGTGCGGCCTTGCACTTGAACGAGGCGCGCGCAGGAGAACAAGAGCCTCATGCCACGCATACGCTGGAACGCGCGCTGGATATCGCCCGCTTTGCCGGTGAAGCCGCAATCGATGCACGGATCGCCGCCGGCCCCGTGCGCGTGTTCAACCTGATGGTGCGCCGGGAGGCCGCGCGCGGCGCGCTCGAAGTGTGGCGCGAGGCAACGCGGCGCAGGGTGCATGCGCAGACCGTGTTGCTGCATGCCGTGCAACGTCAGGCCGAGGTGAGCGTGGCGGGCGAGGGCTTCATCGCGCTCGCGCCCGGCGACACGTTGCGCGTCGATGCGGAGCAAGCCGTGGAGCTCGAAACGTGCGGCGAAGGCGCGCTGCTGGTTGTCATACTCGATATCGCGCAAGCCTGATTTCATGAGCACCCTGATCCCTCCGCTTTCCATGACGAACGCGCTTTTTGCGGAACATGCGTATTTGCCCGGCGGTTGGCGCCGCAATGTGCTGCTCGAATGGGACGCCACGGGCACGCTGCGCGGCGTGACGCCCGACCTCGCGCAAGCGCCTGAAGGCGGCGCGCGTGCGTCGGGCCCGATCATACCTGGCATGCCTAATCTCCATTCGCATGCGTTCCAGCGCGCGATGGCCGGCCTCACCGAATATCGCGCGAATCCCACCGACAGCTTCTGGAGCTGGCGCGACCTGATGTACCGCTTTGCGGCGCGCATCATGCCCGACGATCTTGCCGCGGTCGCGAGCTGGCTCTACGTGGAAATGCTCAAGGCGGGCTACACGTCCGTCTGCGAGTTTCACTATGTGCATCACGCGCAGGACGGCCAGCATTATGCGAGCCCCGCCGAACTGGCGCAGCATGTGGTGGAGGCAGCGAGCGTGACCGGCATCGGCATGACCATGCTGCCCGTGCTCTATCAGTACAGCGGCTTCGGCGCGCAAGCGCCGCGCGACGATCAGCGGCGCTTCATCAACACGCCCGACCATTTGCTCGGCATCGTCGAGGCGCTGCGTGCATGGCGGCCCGAGCACGGCGCGTTGTGCTACGGCGTCGCGCCGCATTCGCTGCGCGCGGTTTCGCCGGACTCGTTGCGTGCGCTGCTGGAAGGCCTGGACCACGCGCTTCCTCACGCGCCCGTGCATATTCACATCGCCGAGCAGAAGGCGGAAGTCGAGGCTTGCCTTGCAACCGAGGGCGCGCGACCCGTGCAATGGCTGCTCGATCGCTTCGATGTGAACGCGCGCTGGTGCCTTGTCCATGCGACGCATATCGATGCGCGGGAGACCGCCGCGCTCGCACAGAGCGGCGCGATTGCGGGCCTGTGCCTCACGACCGAAGCGAATCTCGGCGATGGCATTTTCCCTGCGCGCGAGTATCTCGATGCGGGCGGCGCGTTCGGCATCGGCTCGGACAGCCATATCGGCGTAGACTGGCGCGCCGAATTGCGCTTGCTCGAATACGGTCAGCGGCTCACGCGGCGCGAACGCAACGTGCTCGCGTCGCCAGAGACCGCGCAGGTGGCCGACCGTCTTGTCGACGCGGCGCTCGCGGGCGGCGCGCGCGCGACGGGGCGCGCGGTGGGCGCGCTGCAGGAGGGCGCTCGCGCGGACTGGCTCGTGCTCGACGCGCAGCATCCGAACCTCGCGCAGCAGACGCCGCAAAGCTGGCTATCGTCAGTGGTGTTCTGCGAGCACGGCGAGACGCCGGTGCGCGACGTCTATGTGGGCGGCGAGCAGGTCGTCGCGCAGCGCCGCCACCGAGACGAAGCGCGCCTGTACGCCGATTATCGTAGGGCGTTGAACCATCTCCTTGCCGGCGCGTAAGTGCGCGGCCAACCGAACGGAGCTCCCATGACCGACCTCTTTACGCTCGAACGCGGCACGGCGCCGCTGCTGATCTCGATTCCCCACCTCGGCACCCAGGTTCCCGAGACGCTGCGCGACGCGTATACGGACATCGCGCTCACGGTCGCCGATACCGACTGGCATCTCGACCGGCTCTATGCGTTTGCGAAGACGCTGGGCGCGACGATACTCGGTGCGCGGGTGTCGCGCTATGTGATCGACCTGAACCGGCCGCCCAACGACGAAAGCCTGTATCCGGGGCAGACGACGACTTCGCTGTGCCCGACCGAAACGTTCCGCGGCGAGGCGCTCTATCGCGAGGGCCGCGCGCCTGATGCGCACGAGCGGCTGCGCCGCGTCGCCACCTACTGGCAGCCGTATCACGACGCGCTGCGCGCCGAGCTGCAGCGCCTGCGCGCGCAGCACGCCAACGTGCTGCTGTGGGAGGCGCACTCGATTGCGAGCGTGCTGCCGCGGCTATTCGACGGCAAGCTGTCCGATCTGAACATCGGCACGCAGGACGGGCGCACGGCGGCAGCGCCGGTGCAGGCGGCGGTCGAGCGCGCGGCGGCTGCAAGCGACTTCACGTGGATCGCGAATGGCCGCTTCAAGGGCGGCTACAACACGCGTCACTACGGCGCGCCGCAGGACGGCGTGCATGCGGTGCAACTCGAAATGTGCCAGTCGACGTACATGAGCGAGGCTGCGCCGTTCGACTACGTGCCGTCGCTAGCGCAGAAGGTCGAGCCGGTGGTGAGCGCGATGGTGAGCGGCGCGTTCGAGGCCGTGAAGGCGATGAACGCTGCTGCAGGCTGATTGCGCCGCGCGTGAGCGCGCTATTAAGCGAATCCCTACCTTTCAGAAAGCCGCGGATCTCAAAGGCGATGTGCCCCGTTCCGCACCCCGCCCAGCGCGGGAAAGTACTCAGTTGTGCGGGCTACGAACGCGCTGCCGATCGTAGTATTCTCTAGCGACGCGGCCTCGGGGGGCGCTGATGTGCCATCGCGAAGCAGTCCAGACATCCACATAAAGAGGAGAGGTTGAATGAAGTTGAAGAAGCTCCTGTTCACAAGCGCGCTAGCCGTATCGGCACTCGGATTTACCGCCGTTTCCGCCCATGCGGAAGATCTGCTGGATTCGGTCAAACAGGCCGGGGTGCTCAAGATCGGTCTGGAAGGCACCTATCCCCCGTTCGATTCCCGTGACAGCAAGGGCGACCTGGTCGGCTTCGACGTGGACGTCGCGAAGGCCGTGGCGGCCAAGCTCGGGGTCAAGCCCGAGTTCATTCCCACCGAGTGGAGCGGCATTATCGCCGCGCTGCAGGCCGGCAAGTTCGACGTGATCGTCAATCAGGTGACCATTACGCCGCAACGTCAGCAGGCGCTCGACTTCAGCCAGCCGTACACGTACTCGGCCGCGCAGCTGATCCAGCGCTCCGACGACAAACGCGAATTCAAGACGCTCGACGAATTCAAGGGCGACAAGAAGCTCGGCGTGACGCTCGGCACCAACTATGACCAGATGGCGCGCGCCGTGCAGGGCATCAACGTGCAGACGTATCCCGGCGCGCCCGAGAAGCTGCGCGACCTGGCCGCGAAGCGCATCGACGCGACGATGGACGATCGCCTGATGCTGCCGTACATCATCAAGACGTCGAACCTGCCGCTGCGTCCGGGCGCCGTCTTGCCGGGCGCCGATCAGCAAATGGCCATTCCGTTCCGCAAGGGCAATCCGAAGTTCGAGAAGGCGATCAACGATGCGCTCACCTCGCTCAAGCAGGACGGCACGCTCAAGAAAATCTCCATGCAGTGGTTCGGCCAGGACGTGACGCAACCGCTCGCTCACTAACGCTACAGTCGTTTCACGACAATCGCGCCGGCCGCAATCATGGCCGGCGCGATCGCTTCAACACTCCCTCCTACCGGGCCGCCTGCGTCCTCGTGCGCATCTTCGCGACCTCTGCCGCGCCCACCGCGCCTGCCTTGTTGTTCCAGCCCGCACGAACGAACGTGAGCACATCGGCGATCTGCTTGTCGCTTAGGACATCTGCATAAGCGGGCATGGGGTACGGCGCGGGCATGCCCTGGATCACGAGATCCCCGGTGCCGTTGAGCGTGACGTTGATGAGCGACGACGCGTCCTTCTCCAGCACGTTCGGATTGCCCGCGAGCGGCGCGAACATCGGCGCGAAGCCGCGCCCGTCGGCGCCGTGGCAATGCATGCAATACGCCGTGTAGACGCGCGCGCCCGCATCGTTCGCCGGACGCGAGAGCGACACTTTCGTCGCCTGCGCGTCATAGGCGTAGGCCGCTCCGCCGTCGTCGCCCTTCGCCGGCAGCGACTTCAGGTAGACGGCGATCGCGTTGACGTCCGCGTCGTTCATGCTCTGGGTGCTCTTGTTGATCACGTCGGTCATCGAGCCGAACGCCGAGGCGTGCTGGTTCGCGCCCGTCTTCAGGAACTGCGCGAGGTCCGCTGCGCTCCAGCGCCCGAGGCCCGTGTTGTGCGCGCCGGTCAGGTTCGAGGCGAACCAGCCGTCGAGCAGGGCGCCCGTGAGCCAGGCGTCGCCGCTTTCGTCGAGCGCTTTCTCGTTGAAGCCGATGCCGCGCGGCGTGTGGCACGAGCCGCAATGGCCGAGACCCTGCACGAGGTACGCGCCGCGGTTCCATGCCACGTCCTTGCCCGCTTTGTCCTGGTACGCGCCCTTCTCGAGGAAGACGGCGTTCCAGATCTTGAGCGGCCAGCGCATGTTCATCGGCCACTTGATGTCGGCATCGCGGTTGCTCTGCTTGACCGGTTGCACGCCATGCATGAAGTATGCGTAGAGCGCGGCGACGTCCTCGTCGCGCACCTTCGCATACGAGGGATAAGGCATCGCCGGATAGAGGTTGTGGCCGTCCTTGGCAACGCCCTCGCGCATGGCGCGCGCGAAGTCCGCTTGCGTGTAGCCGCCGATTCCGGTGTCCGGGTCGGGCGTGATGTTGGTCGAGTAGATGCGCCCAAGCGGCGTGTTCATCGGCAGGCCGCCTGCAAACGGCTTGCCGTGCGGCGCCGTGTGGCACGCTGCGCAGTCGCCCACGGCGGCGAGGTAGGCGCCGCGCTGGATCGTGGCGGCGTCCGCAGCGCCCGCCGCGAGGGCGGGGCGCGCAGTCACGCACGCGAATGCTGCTAGCGCGAGCGTGGCACCGGCAATGCGGCGCAAGCCGCGGGCTCGTTGGGATGCGTCGATCGTTTTCGTCATGGTTCGCTCCCTCAAGCCGAGTGCGCGGACGCGCCCGCGTTCACGAGCTGGCGGCCCACTGGCAAGTGGCGCAGACGCTTTCCGGTCGCCGCGTAGATCGCATTCGCCACGGCCGGTATGACTGCCGAGGTCCCGGGTTCGCCGATCCCGCCGGGCGCTTCGGCGCTCTTCACGAGATGCACTTCGATCACCGGTGTCTGGTCGATGCGCATGATCCGGTAGTCGGTGAAATTGGTTTGCGTGACGCGTCCGCGCTCGATCGTGATCTCGCCCCACAGCGCCGCCGTGATACCGAACACGATGCCGCCCTGGATCTGCGCCTCGATGGTCTCCGGGTTCACGGCCATGCCGCAATCCACGGCGCAGACTACGCGGTTCACGCGCACCTCACCGTCGTCCACCGTGACGTCGGCGACCATGCTGAGGAAGCTGCCGAACGCGTGCATCACCGAAACGCCGCGTCCCTGGCCCTTCGGCATGGGTGGTCCCCAGTTCGCGGCGCGCGTGGCCACGTCGAGCACGTTGAGCGCGCGGGGCGACTTGCCGAGCAGGTTGCGGCGGTAGGTGACCGGATCGGTTTTCGCGGCCACGGCCAGTTCGTCGACGAAGCTCTCCACCACGAACGTGCCACGCGTGGGCCCCACGCCGCGCCAGAACGCGGTGGGCACCGCGTGCGGTTCCTGGCGCACGTATTCGATCAGCTGGTTCGGCAGGTCGTAGGGCAGGTCGGCGGCGACTTCGACGGCGTCGGGGTCGACGCCGTGCTGGAACGCGGGGGGCGCAAAGCGCGCCATGATCGAGGAGCCCGCGATGCGATGCTGCCAGGCCACGGGCTTGCCGTTCGCGTCGAGTCCGGCCGAGAGACGGTCGTAGTAATACGGCCGGTACATGTCGTGCTGGATATCTTCTTCGCGCGTATAGAAGACCTTGACAGGCACGCCGACCTGTTTGGCGATCTTGACGGCCTGGGTAATGAAATCGGTTTCGAGTCGCCGCCCGAAGCCGCCGCCAAGCAGGTGATTGTGCAGCGTGACCTGCTCGGGCTTCAGACCCGTGACGGCCACGGCCGCATCCACGGCGCGCGTGGGCACCTGGCTGCCCACCCAGATTTCGCAGCTATCGGGTTGCACGTGGACCGTGCAGTTGACCGGCTCCATCGTTGCGTGTGCAAGGAAGGGCTGCTGATAGACGGCGTCGATGCGCGTTTTTGCGGTGCCGAACCCCTGCTGCACGTCGCCGTCCTTGCGCGCGACGGCGCCTTCGCGTTGCGAGGCGCTCGCGAGATCGGCGACGATCTGCTGCATCGAAACCGTCGCGCCCGCGCCTTCGTTCCACTCGACGACGAGCGCAGCAGCGCCTCGTTTCGCGGCCCAGGTGTGCGCGCCGATCACGGCCACGGCGTTGTCGATCTTCACGACCTGCTTGACGCCGGGAACCTGCTTCGCGTGCGTGTCGTCGACCTTCGCGAGCGTGCCGCCGAACACAGGACAGTTCACGATGGCGGCGTAGACCATGTCGGGCAGGCGCACGTCGAGGCCGAAAAGCGCCGAGCCGTCCACCTTCTCCGGCGAGTCGAGGCGCTTTGTGGGCTTGCCGACCAGCGTGAAGTCTTTCGGCTCCTTGAGCGCGACCTTCTGCGGTACGGGCAGATGAGCGGCCGCATCGACGAGCTGGCCATAGGCGATGCGCCGCCCGCTCGCGTCGTGCAGCACCTCGCCCGCTTTGGCGTGGCAGGTTGCCGGATCGACTTGCCACTGCTGCGCCGCCGCCTGGATCAGAACGGTGCGCGCGGCGGCGCCCGCTTCGCGCATGGGCTGCCAGGCAAAGCGAATCGACGTCGAGCCGCCCGTGAGCTGGCCGCCCAGCAGCGGATCGGTGAAGAGCTTCGCGTTGGGCGGCGCGTGATCGATCGTGACGCTATCGAGCGGCACTTCGAGTTCTTCCGCGATCAGCATCGGAATCGAGGTGTACACGCCTTGCCCCATCTCCACCTTCGGGACGATGAGCGTGACCTTGCCCGAGCGGTCGATCTGCACGAAGGCGTTCGGCTCGAACACGCCGTCTTGCGGGGCTTCGTTGCCGTCGCCGCCTACGACCGATCGGCGCGTCTGGCTGTCGCCCTGCGCGCCGGCAGAAAAGCTGATGCCGAGCAGCAGGCCGCCGCCCGCCGCCGCGCCGAGCTTGAGAAACGTGCGTCGCGAGAGTGGGCCGCTTGCGGTGACATGAAGCTTGCGTTCTGGCGCGCCGTTTTGCGCATCGAGGAGACCTTGTGACATCTCAGGCCTCCTTCGCGGCTTGCTTGATGGCCGCGCGAATGCGCGCATAGGTGCCACAGCGGCAGATGTTGCCCGCCATGGCGGCGTCGATATCCGCGTCGCTCGGGTTCGGATTCGCGGCGATGAGCGCGGTCGCCGACATCACCTGCCCCGATTGACAGTAGCCGCACTGCACGACGTCGATCTCGCGCCAGGCCTTCTGCACCTTCTGTCCGGCGGGGGTGGCGCCGATCGCCTCGATGGTGGTGATCTTGCGGCCCGCAACGACCGCGACGGGCAGCACGCACGAGCGCGCGGCCTCACCGTCGAGATGCACCGTGCATGCGCCGCACTGCGCAATACCGCAGCCGAACTTCGTGCCGGTGAGGCCGACGATGTCGCGCAGGACCCAGAGCAGCGGCATGTCGGGCGGCGCGTCGACCGTATGAGTTTCTCCGTTGATTGTCAACGTCGTCATGGAGGGGGCTCTCCGAGAGTGGGGATTTGTCGTACTTGATCGTGCAATCGAAGCGTCCGCGCGCTGGCTGTTTCGCCTCTGCTGCCTAATGAGCCAGCCAAAGCGATGGCCAGTGGGCGCGGCCTTTCGACAACCGCACGAGTGTAGCGCCGCCGTTAAATACGTGCAGAAAACGGTCCGTGTGGCTGCCCTGCGATGTTCGCGTCGCCAAAACGCGCCTTGACTTCCATTTAGATGATAAGTACCATCTAAATAACAACTAAGCACGGAGCGCGGGTCATCATGAGGAAGTCGAAGGTAGAAACGGCGCAGACGCGGGAGCGCATCGTGGAAGTCGCCGCCGGGGCATTCAGGGCGAATGGCATCCATGCAACGGGACTCGCCGACGTAATGGCCGCCGCCGGACTTTCGCATGGCGGCTTTTACCGCCATTTCGAGTCGAAGGACCAACTGGTTGCCGAGGCGTGCGAAGTGGGGCTGGCCGGCATCGTCGAGAACCTCGTCGCCGCTGCGGATGGGGCCACGGGCGAGGACGCGTTCCGCGCTGTCGTGGACGCGTACATGTCCACCGGTCATCGCGACGCGCGAGCGAACGGTTGCCCGCTTGCCGGCATGGGCAGCGAGCTGGCGCGCGCGGACGACGCGACGCGCGCGGCGGCGTCGCGCGGGTTCGACGCGCTGGTGGACATGCTGGCGGCGCGCATGGCGACACCGGAGGAAGAGGCAGACCGCTCGCAGGCCGTTTTCGCACTCGCGGCCATGATCGGCGCGCTGACCATGGCGCGCATCATCCCCGATCCGGACGCTTCTGCGTCGCTGCTGGAAGACGTCAGGCAACACATCGAATCGATCTGAATGAAAGCTGTCGCCAGAGACTGGCGATTTTATTTGCTTACCTATGTGCATATGCACTTTCGGCGGAGAACTCATCATGCAACAGCGTAAATTTCTGATTACCGGCGCCACGGGCAAAACCGGCGTGCACGTGGTCAACAACCTGCTCGAAGCCGGACACGCGGTTCGCGCAATGGTCCGTGCGGAAGACGCGCGCAGTGCCTCGCTGCGCGCCGCCGGCGCCGAAGTCGTGGTGGGCGATCTGCTCGATCACGACGACCTGATTCGCGCCACCTCGGGCGTGACGGGCGCTTACCTGTGCTATCCCGTCAGTCCCGGGTTCATTCAGGGCACCGCGTATTTCGCGGACGCCGCGCGCCGCGCCGGACTCGAAGTCGTCGTGGAAATGTCGCAGATCTCCGCGCGCGAGAACGCGAAGAGCCACGCCGCGCGCGATCACTGGATCGCCGAGCGCGTGCTCGACTGGTCAGGGGTGCCGACCATTCATGTTCGCCCGACCTTCTTTTCCGAATGGCTGATTTTCCCGTGGGTGCGCGACACCATCGTCAACGAAGGACAGATCACGCTGCCTTACGGAGCGGGACGCCACGCGCCGATCGCCGCCGTTGATCAGGCGCGCTTCATCGCCACGGTGCTCGCGCAGCCGTCGGGCCATATTGGCAAGCGCTACGAGCTTTGCGGGCCGGTCGAACTCGACCACCATGGCATTGCCGACGAGATCGGCAAGGTCATCGACCGGAAGATCGTTTATCGCCCGGGCACGCTCGACGAATATCGCGCACATTTGCAGAAGTACGACCTTCCCGAGTTTGCGATCCAGCATTTCATCGAAGTCGCCGTCGATTACCAGAACGGCGTGTTCAAGGGTACCGACAGCATCATCGAGCAAGTGACCGGAAAAGCGCCGCAGACGGTAGAGACGTTCATTCGCGCCCACCGCGAGCGCTTCCCGGCCTGATTTCAAACTATCACTGTCCATGACTCATTCTTTTGGAGATTCGAAATGAAGATCAGGAATTCCGTTGTGTTTGTAACCGGCGCAAGCCGTGGCCTCGGTCTGGCTTTTGCACGCGAGGCGTTAGCCCGCGGGGCCGCGAAGGTCTATGCAGGGGTGCGCAACCCGGAAGGCTTTAGCGAACCCGGCATCATTCCGCTCAAGATAGACGTGACGGATCCGGACTCCGTTACGGCGGCCGCCAAGATCGCCTCGGACGTGACCGTGCTCGTGAACAACGCGGGCATTGCGGAAATTCTCGCGTCCCCGCTTGCGGCAGAGGCGGAAGACCAGGCGCGGCGCATCTTCGAAACGAACTTTTATGGCGTCATTCGCACGACGCGCGCGTTCGAAGCCGTGCTGCCCAGCGATGGCAACGGTGGCGTAATTAACGTGCTCTCCGATGTTTCGTGGCGAGCCGTGCCGTTCCTCGCGCCGTATTCCGCTTCGAAGGCGGCGGCCTGGAGCTATACCAACAACATCCGTCTGCACTTCAGGGAACGCAAGATCGGCGTGGTCGGCGTGCATGTCGGCTTCGTGGATACCGATCTCACGAAGGATTTCGACGTGCCGAAAGCGAGTCCCGTCGATGTCGTTCGCCAGGCCTACGATGCGCTCGAAACGGGAGAGAGCGAAGTGCTCGCGGATGCGGGCAGCCGTGAACTGAAGCAATCGCTTTCGGCTGCGGTGCCGGGATATATCGACCCCGCGGTGCTGCAGGCATAGCGTGCCGTAGCAGGCCGCCAAGTGCCGGTGCTGCCGCACGCGCATGAAGACCGCGCGGCTCCGGCCCTCTATGTCGGCTGGACGTGGGGCGAAGTGCCGAGTGCGACAGGTTTCGAATCATCGTTTCGATCCACGGATGATTCGAACTGCGAAGGTTTGAATTCTTGTATCGGCAGTTAAGGCGAGCAGTTCCTCCGTTGCTTTCTCTGTGTGAGATTGCCCACACAACCCGCATTTACGGTCTTGAGCGTCGTGCCAAAACAGCTGATTGTTGAAGAGAGGGCTCCCGCCACGCGAATGTCACGAACAGGCTTTGAAGAGCAGCCGGCTGCGCAGCCTCTCATCTCTTTGAAGCGCAAGCACGCGGAGCCGCACATGTTCAACAGCACCGTACTCGAAGTCGGCATTGGTTTAGTGTTCTGCTATTTCGCGGTGAGCCTTGCCGTCAGCACCGTGACCGAGCTTTTTGCGTCGCTCTTGCAGTTGCGCGCGAAATGTCTGCTATCTGGCATCAAGCAGATCCTGAACGACCCGCAGTTCAACGGCATGGCGCGCGACCTCTACAACCACGCGCTCGTGAGCCCGCGCGACTCTGGGGACGCGACGAATGCGAGCGACCTGAAGTATAAGCCCTCTTATATTCCGTCGAAGGACTTTGCCCTCGCGATGATCGATATCCTTCGGCGCGCGCCCGGCGCGGGCCAGGACATCGGTCAGTCGATTGCCACCATACAGAACCAGCAGTTGAGGGAGGTATTGCAGGCGATGTACCGCCACGCCAACCAGGATGTCGGCCAGTTTTCGGACGCGCTCGGCAAGTGGTTCGACAACGGCATGGACAGGCTCTCCGGCACCTACAAGCGCTGGTCGCAGTTCATTTCATTTGCCGTGGCGCTCGTCATCGTGATCGCACTGAACATCGATACGGTGTTTCTGTTCAGGATTCTATGGTTGCATCCCTCGCTCGCGGGTGCGTTGCACGCAAACGCGTCTTCCGGCGCGGTTTCCCTGATGAACCAGTTGCCGATCGGGTGGCAAAGGGATGGTGCCTATGCAGACGGCGTGGCCTGGATGATCGTCGGCTGGCTGCTCACGGCGAGTGCAACGTTGTTCGGCGCGCCGTTCTGGTTCGACCTGCTGCAAAACGTGACGAACCTGCGCGGAACCGGACCGTCCACCGACGCCGCCGCACGCAAAACGGCTTCGAATTGAGGGACAGCCGGCTCAATCGCCCCTCGGCAAAGTCAGTTCCGCATCGCCTAAAACAGGCTGACTACGCTGACGATGCTGCTCACGCCGGTGTCGGCGACAACACCGGCGCTGACACCAACGCCAACACTGGCGCCGGCGAGCATCGTCCCGCGGCACACCGGCGCGCCGCAGCGGCAGGTGTATTCGCGCACGTTGTCTTCGCAGGCGTCGTCGGGCAATTCGAGCGCGTAGTCGATGAACAGCTCTTCGCCTGGCAGGATGTCGCGGCACGCGTCGATGAACACGTGGCCGTTGATTTCGATGGTTTCGCAGTTCGCCTGGCACGCGTGATTGAGCCAGCGCGCCCAGTTGCCGCCCTGGCCGCCGTCGATTACGCGGCCATCGGAAAGGCCGAAGAGAAACGTATGCGCGCCGTCTTCACGCAGACGATAACGCCGGGCCGCGCTACGCCAGCTCATGATCTTGCCTTTGTATTCAAAGATGCGCTCGCCGGCCCGCAGGGGACGCAACGCATAGACGCCTTTTCCATGCACCGGCGACTGCCGGACAGTCATTCGTTTGCTCATGGCCATCTTCGCGCGTTGAACGCGTGCAGTATAAGCGGCTACGATGAATGCGAGTGATGAAAATGGATATGGCCATCGACGCTGCGTATTGCGTCTTCGCACACTGCATGCACCGTATTGAAGCGGAAGGCGCCCACTCTTCGCTCCTGACAAGTGTGCGCCCCACAGTTGACCTCGCGGGCAGGATCAGGGCAACATACCCGGGTTTCTTTCGCGGGTTTGCGGATCCAATTCTCGAGTGGGCATATGGCAAGCACGAATGAGCCAGGCGCAGACGCCTCGCTGACCTATCGGCTGAAGGCATTGACCAAGATCGCCGACCGCATGAGCAGTGAGATGTCGCGCGACAAGCTGGGTGTGCCGTATCCGGAGGCAAGCATCATCGCCGCGATCGGCACGTTCGGTCCGCAAACCGTGATGGATATCTCGCGGCGCGCCAACCTCGACAAGAGTCAGGCGAGCCGCACGGTGGAGGCCATGCTCTCGAAGGAGATCCTCGCGCGCACGGGCAACGACAAGGATGGGCGCAGCGTCATCATTTCGCTCACCGCCGAAGGCCGCAAGATCTTCAAGAAGATCGGCCCGACCCTGGACAAGCGCGACAGCGACCTTTACCACGGGCTGAACGAGGCCGAGCGCGTTGCGCTGCGCTTCCTGCTCGACAAGATCCTCGCGTCACACGGCTGGGACGCCACGCCCTGACCGCCTCCTGATCCGTGCATGATTTTCCGGTACGCGATCAGTCATTGAATTGTCATCAAATTGCCACCGCGAAGTGCAGTGACGCCTGGTGGTGCGCCAGGCGTTAACGCTCAGTGGCACCCAAGCATAAAAGAATGGCAATGAATCGAAAAGCGCTTCAATGGATTCATGAGCATTGGCGAAACGTATCTGGACCGGGTGGGCGATCGCGCGCGCGTGCGAGTCATCGCCTTCGAAGCCGCGCATGCCTGGCCGCTATGACTGCTTCGGCGCCTGGATCATCTTCCAGCCGTTGCCGGCGGGATCGCGGAAACCCGCGTCGACGCTGCCGTAGCGGTCGACCGGCTCCTGGGTGAATTCCACGCCCAGGCCCTTCAGGCGCTCGTAACTTGCGCGGCAGTCGGCCACGGCGAGTACGAGGGGCGGCATGGCGCCCTTGGCGACCATGGCGCGCAGCGTTTGCGCGGTGGCCTCGTCGTGAACGGGCGGCCCGGGCAGGAAAAGCCCGAGCTGGAAGGATGACTGCTCCGGGTGCTGGACCGTGAGCCAGCGGTACGCGCCATTGCGCACGTCGGTATGCACACGGAATCCGAGTTTGTCGACGTAGAACTTGAGTGCCGCGTCCTGGTCGTCGACGTATAGGCCCACCACATTGATACCCTGATTCATAACACCTCCCTGGTTAGTGACCGCAATTCAGGGCCGCACTTTAGCGTTGCCCGCACGCCGCCGCTTCTCCAAAACTGCTGTCGTGAGGTCGGGGCGCTGTGCGGCTTTCAGCACACAGGCGGGCACGCGGTCGATCCCGGGCAGGTTGGCCCGCGCCTGAACACGCATGGCGCTGGGGCTCGAGCCGGTCACGTCGCGGAACGTGCGGCCAAAGGTGCCCAAACTCTCCCAGCCGGTGGCGAAGGCGATATCCGTGATGTCGAGATTGGTGTCGCGCAGCAGGGCGGTGGCTTGCTCGATGCGCCGCGTGAGCAGGTAGCGATGCGGCGGGAGGCCGAAGGCGCGCTTGAAGGAACGCGCGAAATGCGCTTCGGATACGCCGCTGACCTCGGCCAGGCGCTTGACGGGCCAGGCCTCGTGAGAGGCGGCGTCCATGCGGTCCTTCGCGCGCAATAGACGGCGCAGCAGTGCCGGGTCGAGCAGGGGCTCGGCGTCGGCCGGTTCAGGATGCGCATGGGTGAGCGTGGGCGCATCGGCGTGCAGAGCTGCGCTAGCTGGCATGCACTCGTCTGGAGTGGGCGGCATGCCGGTAGTTTAGGCCCAACGGCGATCGATGGCCGACGATTGGCTTTCGATTGGTTGGGCCTGCCAGGCGTCGCTCACTGCGAGTCGACGAACTGGATGATCTCGCCGTTGTCGCGCTTGAGATACAGGTCGGCGCCTTTCATGCGCACTTCGTTGCACGAATACGGCATCTTGCTGCCTTTGCTGCAGATCTTGCCGTCCTCGGCTTTCCAGTCGCCGTGATCGGCAAAGCCCTTGCTCGACTTGAAGTCGTAGTCGCCGTTGTTGCCGTACTGCACATGCCACGTGCTCCCGTCGGCAATCTTGATGTCGAACGCCTTGCCCGAGAGGCGTTGCTGGATGTCGGCCGCGCTGGGGCTCGCGGAACCGTCCGGGAATGCCGCCGAGTCCGCAAAAGCCGCAGCGGGAACGATGAGCAGGAGGGCAAGCAGCTTCTTCATGGGAGGTCTCCTGAAAAGCCGGATTACTGCCTTGCTTCGACACGATGGAGCGGCGCGCTCGTCCGGCGGATAGCCCGACGCGAGGCGTGGAGGCGGGCGTTGGACGTCGCTCCCGTTGACGTTTCACTATAGCGCCGGGCGCTTGCGCCAATGTGGCCTGGCGCACACAAGGCGTGTAACCGGGGCTGCACGTCGATGCCCGCGCATCGTTGCGCATGCCCCCGAGGTGCGTTGGCGGGCCGTGAAACGACTGCCCGCCACGACCTTACTTCAACCGTCCCGCGAGGAACTGCTGGAGCCGCTCGCTGCGCGGCGCATTGAGCACTTCCTTGGGGTCGCCTTGCTCTTCGATCTTACCCTTGTGCAGAAACACGACGTGATTCGACACGTTGCGCGCGAAGCCCATTTCGTGCGTGACGACGATCATGGTGCGGCCTTCCTCCGCGAGCTTCTGCATGACCTTGAGCACTTCGCCCACGAGTTCGGGGTCGAGCGCGGAGGTGGGCTCGTCGAACAGCATCACTTCGGGCTCCATCGCCAGCGCGCGGGCGATCGCCACGCGTTGCTGCTGGCCGCCGGAAAGGTGCGAGGGGTACTTGTGCTCGACACCCGCGGCCAGCCCCACCTTGTCGAGGTACTTGCGCGCGCGGGCCTCGGCATCGCTGCGGGAGAGGCCAAGCACGCTGACCGGCGCCTCGATGATGTTCTCGAGCACGGTCATATGCGCCCAGAGATTGAAGTGCTGAAAGACCATCGAAAGGCGAGTACGCATTTTTTGAAGCTGCTTCGGATCGCTCACGCGCAGCGCGCCGCCACGGTCGGCGCTCGTGCGGATCTCCTCGCCGTTGAGCGTGATGCGTCCCGAGCAGGGCGATTCGAGAAAGTTAATGCAACGCAGGAACGTGCTCTTTCCCGAACCGCTCGATCCGATCAGGCTGATCACGTCGCCAGCCTTTGCCTTGAGCGATACGCCCTTCAAAACCTCGTTCTCGCCGAACTTCTTGTGCAGGTCGTCGACTATCAGCTTGTACATACTCGGTTCACTCCATCGGGACTGAAATTCTTAATGGCCTTGCGGCTTCAAATAGGCCAGCACACGTGTTTCGAGGCGGCGGAAACCCCAGATCAGGGCGAAGACGATGGACGCATAGAGCGCCGCCGCGATGCCGTACGCCTGGAACGTCATATAGGTGGCGGAATTCGCATCGCGCGCCACTTTCAGGATGTCGGGCACGGTCGCGGTGAACGCCAGCGTCGTCGCGTGCAGCATGAGGATCACCTCGTTGCTGTACGAAGGCAGCGCGCGTCGAAATGCCGAAGGCAGGATGATGCGCGTGTAGATTTTGGTCTTCGACATGCCATACGCCTGGGCCGCTTCGATCTCGCCATACGCGGTCTCGCGAATCGCGCCCGCGAAAATCTCGGTGGCGTAGGCGCACTCGTTCAATGCAAAGGCCAGCAGCGTGCAATTCATGGCACTGCGAAAGAAGTCGCCAAGTACCGGATTGGCTTGCACGAAGTGCAGGCTGTAGAGACCGGTGTAGAAGAGCAGCAACTGCACATAGAGCGGCGTGCCGCGGAACACGTACGTATAGACCCAGACCGGCCGCGAAAGCCACCGGTTGCGCGACGCGCGTGCAATGGCGAGCGGGACGGCAAGCAGGAAGCCCACCACGATCGACACGACCAGCAGCCAGAGCGTGATGGCGAGGCCGCTCGTGTTGAAGCCGTCGCTGAACAGATAGTTGGGCCAGTATTGACGAAGCAGTTCGATCACAGCGCTGCCCTCCGCACACCGGTCGAATAGCGCTTTTCGAGGCGGTGCAGTGCCAGGTTGGAAACCGTCGTGATGGCGAGATAAATCGCGCCGGTCACAAGCGTGAAGAAGAAGAACGCCTGGGTGGCCTTGCCCGCGTCCTGCGCGGCCTTCACCACATCGGCGAGACCGATGATCGAGACGAGCGCCGTGGCCTTCACGAGCACCTGCCAGTTGTTGCCGATGCCCGGCAGCGCGAAACGCATCATCTGCGGGAACAGGATGCGCGTGAACACGCGCGTGGAACTCATGCCGTAGGCGAAACCGGCTTCGATCTGCCCGCGCGGCACGGCGAGAAACGCGCCGCGGAAGGTCTCCGTGAAATACGCGCCGTAAATGAAGCCGAGCGTGATGACGCCGGCCACGAACGGGTCGATGTCGATCTGGTCCATGCCCATCATGTCGGTTACGTCGTTGAGCCAGATCTGGATGCTGTAGAACAGCAGCAGCATGAGCACGAGATCGGGCACCGCGCGAATCAGCGTGGTGTACGCCGTGCCGATGCGCGAGAGCATGCGGTTGGGCGAGAGCTTCGCGGCAGCGCCCGCAAGCCCGAGCAGAAACGCGGCGCCGAGCGAGAGCACCGCGAGCTTGATGGTTTCCCACGTGCCCGCAAGGAGCAGCGGGCCGAAGCCTTGAAAGACCATGGAAGGATGTCCTTGTTCAGGGGAGCAGCGCTCCCCCTGGTTGTTGCAGATGAAGACGGCGGCGCTTAACCGCCGTACACGTCGAAGTCGAAATACTTCGACTCGATCTTCTTGTACGTGCCGTCCTTGATCATGTCGGCGATCGTCTTGTCGATCTTCGCCTTGAGGTCGGCATCTTCCTTGCGCAGGCCGATCGCGGCGGCGCCCGTGGGGATTTCCGCGCCCGCGAATCCAAAGCCTGCGCCGCGCGGCGTCTTCAGGAAGCCGAGGTTGGCCTGCACTTCGTCTTGCAGCGCGGCGTCGAGGCGCCCCGACTGCAGATCCAGATAGACCTGGTCCTGGTTCTGGTAGGGAATCACGTTGACGCCCTTGGGCGCCCAGTTTTGCTTCGCGTAGGTCTCCTGAATCGAGCCCTGCTCGACGCCCACCGTCTTGCCTTGCAGCGAAGCGATGGTCGGCTGCAGCGGCGAGCCCTGCTTCGCGACGAGGCGCGTCGGCGTGTTGAAGAGCTTGGCCGAGAAGGCGATCTGCTGCTCGCGCTGGGGGGTGATCGTGAGCGCAGAGAGCGCGCCGTCGAACTTCCTGGCCTTGAGGCCTGGGATCATGCCGTCGAAATCCTCCTCGACCCACACGCACCTGGCGTTCAGGCGCCGGCAGATTTCGTTGCCGAGGTCGATGTCGAAACCGACCAGCTTGCCATCGGTCGCCTTCGACTCGAACGGCGCGTAGCTCGCGTCGGTGCCGAAGCGGATCGTGGACCAGTCTTTCGCATACGCGCCACCGGCGGCAAGGGCGAGGGCGACACAGAAGGCAAGTTTCTTCATGAAGTCTCCGATAGGAATGGTTGGCGTGTGCCCGGTCATGGACTGGAGGTCCGGCCCGGCAAGTTGTCTATACAATTATCGATGTGGCGAAGAGACCGGCAATCGGTGTTATCACCTGGGGATTTCACTGTGCTGCAATCGAAAGACGGCGTAATTCAGGCGTCAGAAAGCCGGAATTCGGGTATACGTGGAGCGGATTGAACTTGTATAGACAAGCTCGTTTCGGTAATCTGATTCCACCTTGTCCAGACAACTTTGACACCGCAATGAACCTCAAACTCACTCCCGGCAATCTGACCCTGTCCCAACTGCGCCAGATCGCGCGTGCCGATGAAAACGGCGGCGTGAAGCTCGAACTCGATCCGGCCAGCTTCGCGGCCATCGACGCAGGCGCACGTGCCGTTGCCGAGATCACGGCGAAGGGCGAGCCCGCCTACGGCATCAACACGGGCTTCGGGCGTCTGGCGAGTACGCACATTCCGCGTGAGCAGCTCGAACTCCTGCAGCGCAACCTGGTGCTCTCGCACGCCGTGGGCGTGGGCGAGCCGATGTCGCGTCCGGTCGTGCGCCTCTTGATGGCGCTGAAGCTGTCGAGCCTGGGCCGCGGCCATTCGGGCATCCGCCGCGAAGTGATGGACACGCTCATCACGCTGTTCAATGCCGACGTGCTGCCCGTGATTCCGGTGAAGGGTTCCGTGGGCGCCTCCGGCGACCTCGCGCCGCTCGCGCATATGTCCTGCGTGTTGCTGGGTGTCGGCGACGTGTTCGCGAAGGGCGAGCGCATGAGCGCGGTCGAGGGCCTGCGTCTCGTCGGCCTCAAGCCGCTCGCGCTGCAGGCCAAGGAAGGTCTCGCGCTGCTCAACGGCA